>JADJVQ010000002.1 GCA_016710525.1 Burkholderiaceae bacterium | reverse complement strand
CGCCAAGAAAGACGACAAGAAGGCAGCCGCCGCCAAGAAAGACGACAAGAAAGCCGAAGCCAAGAAGTAATTCGGGCTTCAGCGGTTCAAAGGCAGGGGTTTCCCTGCCTTTTTTTGTTTCCGGCCCTGAAATCCAGATTCGCCGACAGGCACTGGATGCGGCCCGCGGCGCCGCCCCTTCGCGCAAAATTCGTTCGTGTTGAATCAGGATCCGTCGCCATGAAGCGCTCATTCCTATCGCTTTGCCTCTGCCTGGCTGCCTGGACCGGCTTTTCGCCCGTGCCGGCCAATGCGCAAGCCGCAGCCCCGCAGGAGCAGCCCAACCCGACCCTGCCGATGATCGAACTCCAGGCGGGCATCCACCTCATTCGCGCCGAAGTCGCCGCCGATTTCGGCACCCGCGCCCGCGGCCTGATGTTCCGCACCCGTCTGGGCACCAACCAGGGCATGGTGTTCGTGTTTCAGGAACCCGAACGTCAGTGCTTCTGGATGCGCAACACCCGAATTCCCCTTTCCGCCGCCTTCATCGATGACAACGGCAGGATCGTGAACATCGCCGACATGCAGCCGCACAGCGAGCAGAGTCACTGCTCGGCGCAACCGGTGCGCTTCGTGCTCGAGATGGAACAGGGATGGTTCGCCCGCAAGGGAATCCAGCCCGGCAGCCGCCTAACCGGCCCGAAGGGCATGTTCAAGTCCGAATGAAGCCTGCCCCGGCGCGATCGGCCGGCAGATCCTGTCAGGGCGCGTCGGCCTGGATCAGGCCGATGGTGGCAGGCTGGCCACCGGCCGGCCCGATGCACGCCATTCTGGAAAGCCGAACTCGAGCCGGCGCGCCGACAGGCCCGCCGTGCGCAGATGGGCCACTGCCTCCATCGACATGATGCAAAGCACGCCACGACAGTAGGCCACGACCTCGCGTTCGGGGGGCAGCCGCGCCGACTCGCCGCTCAGGCGGCCCAGCGGGATGTTGATCGCCCGCGGAATGTGTCCGCTGGCGAACTCTTCCGGTGGCCGGACATCGACTACCGTGACCAGCCCCTCGTCGCTGCGCGAGGCGAGTTCGTCGGCGGAGATCGGCTCCATGCCGTCGGTGGAGCGCCGCAGGGAGTCCACGAGCCGCGCGAGCACCGGCGAACTGTGTGCCGCCACGGCATGCAGCGTCGCGAGCAGGCGGACCGGTTCGGGGCCGGGCAGCCGATACCGCACGAACTGGCCATCGCGGCGCGAGGTCACCAGCCCGCTGCGGCGCAGGACCCGAAGGTGCTGCGAGGTGTTGGCTACCGAGAGTCCGGCCAGTTCGGCCAGCACTTCGACGGAACGTTCGGTCTGGGCCAGCAACTCCAGCAGTTCCAGGCGGGCGGGCGCCGCCAGCGCCCGGTTGACCCGTGCCAGTTCGGCAAACAGCTGCTGCCGCAGCTCGATCCCTGCCTCGGAGACACCCACGTCGGCCTGCGGGGATCAGGCGAAGTTGCGAGCCGCGAAATCCCAGTTGGCGAGATGATTCAGGAAGGTCTCGAGGAACTTGGGGCGTGCGTTGCGGTAGTCGATGTAATAGGCGTGTTCCCACACGTCGACCGTGAGCAACGGCTTGTCGGCACCGGTGATCGGGGTGGCCGCATTGGACGTGTTGACGATGTCGACCGACCCGTCGGCCTTTTTCACCAGCCAGGTCCAGCCCGAGCCGAAGTTGCCGACCGCGCTCTTGGTGAAGGCCTCCTTGAAGGCATCGAACGAGCCCCATTTAGCCGTGATGGCCTGGGCCAGCGCACCCGTGGGCGCACCACCGCCCGCGGGCTTCATGCTGTTCCAGAAGAACGTGTGATTCCAGACTTGCGCGGCATTGTTGAAGACCCCGCCCGAGGACTTGCGAATGATGTCTTCCAGGCCCAGCGCTTCGAACTCGGTGCCCTTGATCAGGTTGTTCAGGTTGGTGACGTAGGCCTGATGATGCTTGCTGTAGTGAAAATCGAACGTCTCTTTCGAGAGGTGGGGTGCCAGCGCATCGGCCGCATAGGGAAGCGGCGGCAGGGAATGTTCCATGAGGGTTGTCCTGTGGCTATCGGGTCGAGGGGTCGGGCGCGGAGGCTCGATGAACCCGCGATTCTAGGTCAGAAGCGCGGCACCCCTCAATGCATCCCTTCGATCATCACGACCGTTGCGTACCGGTCACCTGCACGGCGAGTCCGCCGTCGGCCAGCGCGGCCTGCAACGGTTCCCCCACGGTCACCTGGCCGGCACTGCGGACCACCTCGCCGTCAGCGCGCTGCAGGATGCTGTAGCCGCGCGCCAGGACCGACTGCGGACTGACCAGTTCGAGCTTGTGCGCGCCGGCGTCCAGCCGGTCCGACTGCAGGGCCAGCACCGCCGCGCCGCCGCGCGCCAGGCGCGAGGTCAGCCGCTGCAACTGCTCGCGCGCCCCTTGCACCGGCGGCTCGCGCAGGCGGGAAGCGGCGAAACGCAGGCGATCGTCGGCGCGGTCCATGCGCACCGCGCCGGCGCGCTGCAGGCGCACCGCCAGGGCACGCAGCCCGGACGCACGCTCCTGCCAGTAGACCGCCGGCGAGCGCAGTTGGCGCCCGGCCAGGTCGAGGCGCTGCTCGAGCGCCTGCTGGACCCGTTCGCGGCGCTGCGACAGGCGCGTCGCCGAAGCGGCCACCCGAGCCAGCAGGTCGACCCGCGCAGGCACTGCCGCGTTGGCCGCGGCGGTGGGTGTCGCCGCCCGGACATCGGCCACGAAATCCGCGATCGTGACATCCGTCTCGTGTCCGACTCCGCAGATCACCGGCATCGCACAGGCGGCGATCGCGCGCGCCACGGCCTCGTCATTGAACGCCCAGAGATCTTCGATCGAACCGCCGCCGCGGACCAGCAGCACGACATCGCATTCGGCGCGGCGCGATGCTGCCCCGAGGGCTGCGACGATCGCCGCGGGCGCCTCGACGCCTTGAACCGGCGTCGGGTAGAGCACGACCTCGACCTGGGGCGCGCGCGCGCGCAGCGTGGCCAGGACGTCGCGCAATGCGGCCGCCTGCGGCGAGGTGATCACGCCGACCCGGCGCGGCAGCGCCGGCAGCGCCCGCTTTCGGGCGGTCTCGAGCAGGCCTTCCGCGAGCAGGCGATCCTTGATGCGCAGGAATTGCTGGTACAGGTCGCCCGCACCGGCGCGGCGCATCTGCTCGACCCCGAGCTGGAAGTCGCCACGGGCCTGGTACAGGCCCGGCAGTCCGCGGGCCTCGACCTTGTCGCCCTCGCGCGGCACGAACCCGACCGACTGGGCGCGTCCGCGAAACATCACGCAACGCACCTGGGCGGAGGCATCCTTGAGGGTGAAATACCAGTGCCCGCTGGCAGCCCGCGTGAAATTCGAAATTTCTCCCGACACCCACAGCGGCGGACAGCCCGCCTCGAGGAGGTCGGCCACGAGTCGATTGAGCTGGGAGACGCTGAATACCGGCGTTTTCCGCGCGGCTTCGAAGCCGCCAAAATCAAGCGCCATGCGGCTCTCCAAGGGGGATCTGTCCACAAGACGGCCTGTGGCCGGGGTTTCGGGGCAGAAAACCGCTACGATCACGAAAGTTCGTGTAACTCATTGTTTTTATTAGCCTTCGCTTTTGCTCGAAAAATCGGCAGAGCACTTCGGGCGCCCATTCATGCGCCTTTACGGACCATCACGCCAAGATGTGCACATGTTTATCCACAGGTTTTGTTGATAGATCATAGTGGCCGATTCGACCGACAAATTCAGTTGCCTGTCAACTTGCCGCAGCGTCCCGAAAAACCGGACAATGGAGATCTGATGAACATTCCACTCGTTTGGAGTCCCCGTTGCTTTCGCTGATCCAGGCTGCCGGATGGCCGGTATGGTTCCTACTGCTCACGTCGGTGGTCGCGGTCGCACTGATCATCGAACGCGCCGTTTCGCTCAAGCGCTCGCGTGTCGTGCCCTCCCGGCTGCTCGATGACGTGCTGTCGCTGCACCGCGCGCAGCAGATCACGCCCGAGATGGTTCAGCGCCTGGAGGCCAGCTCGCCCATCGGCCGGATCTTCGCCAGCGGGCTGCGCCACGAGCTCGCGCCGCGCGAGGTCATGAAGGAGGCCATGGAAGAAACCGGACGCGCGGTCGGCCACGATCTCGAAAAATACCTGTCCGCCCTGGGCACCATCGCCTCGATGGCGCCGCTGATGGGGCTGTTCGGCACGGTCGTGGGCATGATCGAGATCTTCGGCGCACAGGCGCCCGCGGGCACCAATCCGCAGCAGCTCGCCCACGGCATTTCCGTGGCGCTGTACAACACCGCGCTCGGGCTGGTGATCGCCATTCCCGCGATGATCGCCTATCGGTACTTCCGCTCCCGCGTCGACAGCCATCTGGTCGAGATGGAGCAGCAGTCGCTGCGCCTGATCGACACCCTGCGCATCCACCAGGAGTGCGCGCCGCCGGCGCGGGCCCAGGCGCCCGCGCCGAGCGCCCGGCGCCCCCGTGCCGCCGCCGCCCCAAACGCGGCGTCAAGGCCTGATCGGCTGCCTCGCGGCCTCCCGCCATGGACTTTCGACGAGGCATCCGGCGCGACGAGCCGGAGATCAACTTCATCCCGCTGATCGACCTGCTGCTGGTGATCCTGATCTTCCTGATGGTCACCACCACCTACTCGCGCTTCACCGAGCTGCAGGTCAATCTGCCCACGGCCGGGGCCGAGCAGGCGGCCGAGCGGCCCGCCGAGATCATCGTGGCGGTTTCGGCCGACGCGCGTTACCTGATCGACAACAAGCCGCTTTCCTTCGGCAGCGCCGCAAGCTTCGGGCAGGCGCTGCAGCAGGCCGCGGCCGGCCGCCCCGACGTCACCCTGGTCATCAACGCCGACGCCGGCGCCAGCCATCAGTCGGTCGTGAACGTGCTCGAGGCCGCCCGCCTGGCCGGCCTGGCCAAAGTCACCTTCGCGGCGCAATCGCCGGCTTCGGGCGCACGCTGATCGCCCGGCAGACCTGACGCCGGACATGCGCGTACCGGCAATGCTCGAGACGGGGCGGCAGGCCCTCGAGCGGCGCCTGCTGCGGCGCTGGTTCGCCCCGCCCGGACAGCCGGGCGACTGGCTCGAGCGCCTCGCCCTCGAGCCCCTGTCCCGACTCGTCGAATCGGTCGCCACACGGCGCCGCCGCCGAATCCCGCGGCTCGCGCCCGACAGCAGTCCGGCGGTGGTCGTGGTCGGCAATCTGGTGGCAGGGGGCGCGGGAAAAACGCCTCTGGTGATCGAGCTCGCACGGGCACTGACCGACCGCGGCTGGCCGGTGGGTATTCTCGCGCGCGGCCATCGGGCGGCGCTGAGCGAGGCGCGACTGGTCAGCGCTGGCGATGATCCCCGCCAGCAGGGCGATGAACCGGTGCTGCTGGCGCGCGAGACGGGTCTGCCGGTGGCGTGCGGCGTGGACCGCGGACAGGCGCTGGCCCTGCTGAGGCGTCGGCATCCGGAGATCACGGTGGTGATCAGCGACGACGGCCTGCAGCATGGCCGGCTGCCCCGCACCCTGGAGCTCGCGGTGTTCGACGAGCGCGGCGCGGGCAACCGCCGGATGCTGCCCGCCGGACCGCTGCGCGAACCCCTGGCCCACCTGGCCGGGATGGACGCCGTGCTGATCCGCGACCACGCCGCCTGGCCGCCCAGCCTGGCCGGGGTGACGCCCGCCTCGCGCGTGTTCCATTTCACCGTCCGGCCGGTCGGCTTCGTGGCGCTGCGCGAGCCGGGCAAGGTGATGCCGGTCGAGACCTTTCGCGCACGCGCGGCCGGCCGCACCGTGCACGCGCTGGCGGGCATCGCGCAACCGCAACGTTTTTTCGACACCTTGCGCGAGTGCGGCGTGCACGCCCAGACGACAAGAGCCCTCTCGGATCACGCCCCCGCCCAGGCCAGCCTGCTGCCGGCCCGGGCCGAGCTGATCATCATGACCGCCAAGGACGCCGTAAAATTCGCCGGTCTCGCCGATACGCGATGCTGGTATCTGGCGGTTCGCGCAAGCTGCGAGCCCGCGCTCATCGACTGGCTGGAGGAAACGCTTCGTGGATCATCGTCTCATTGACATTCTCGTGTGTCCGCTTTGCAAGGGACCCCTCGAGTTCGACCGCAACGCCCAGGAGTTCATCTGCCATCACGACCGGCTGGCGTTCCCGGTGCGCGACGGCATCCCGGTGATGCTCGAAGAAGAAGCCCGCCGGGTGACCGACTGACCGCCCGGGGCAGACCCGCATGCCGACAACACCCATCGCACCCGTGCCCTTCGTCGCCCTGATTCCGGCGCGGATGGCGTCCAGCCGCCTGCCCGGAAAGCCGCTGGCCGACATCGGCGGCCTGCCGATGGTCATTCGGGTCGCCCACCGTGCGCAGGCCAGCGGTGCCGCGCGCGTGGTGATCGCCACCGACGAGCCGGCCGTGTCCCTGGCCGCGGGTCGGCATGGCATCGAGTGCGTCATGACGCGGGCTGATCACGTCTCGGGCACCGACCGGCTGGCCGAAGCCGCGGCCCTGCTCGGCCTGGCCGACGACCAGACGGTGGTCAACGTACAGGGCGACGAACCGCTGATCGACCCGCTGGTCGTCGCGGCCGTCGCCCGCGAACTCGACCGCCACCCGGACTGCGCGATGGCCACCGCGGCCCATCCGATCGCGACGCAGGCCGATTACCGGAACCCGAATGTCGTCAAGGTGGTCACCGATGCGCGCGGCCGCGCGTTGTATTTTTCGCGCGCCGCCATTCCATTCGAGCGCGATGTCCAGGCCGGCGCCGCGGACCCTGCCGGACTGTCGGATGCACTGCTGAGCGCGCCGGTGCTGCGCCACGTCGGGCTGTACGCCTATCGGGTCGGATTCCTGCGCCGCTACCCGGATCTGCCCCATTCGCCGCTGGAGTCGATCGAGTCGCTCGAGCAGTTGCGGGCGCTCTGGCACGGTCATTCCATCGTTGTTTTGCGCCTGTCGCACGCGCCGGCGTCCGGCGTCGACACCCCCGAAGACCTGGCGCACGTGCGCTCGCTGATCGCCGCCGGCCCGGTTTGACCCTTCGACTCCTTTGACGGTACCTTTCTCCCTCGACGCCGCCCGGGAGACGGCGTTCCGTCGCGCGGCTACGCGAGGGGGTCACTCAGCTCCACCCATTCAAACTATTCCAGGTTGCGTTCATGCGATTGATTCTGCTCGGAGCGCCAGGGGCCGGCAAAGGCACACAGGCTGCGTTCATCAAGGATAAATTCGGTATTCCCCAGATTTCCACCGGTGACATGCTCAGGGCCGCTGTCAAGGCGGGCACCGCCCTGGGCATCGCCGCCAAGAAGGTGATGGACGCGGGTGGCCTGGTGTCCGACGACATCATCATCGGCCTCGTCAAAGACCGCCTCACGCAGCCCGACTGCGCCGGCGGTTACCTGTTCGATGGTTTCCCGCGCACGATCCCGCAGGCCGACGCCATGAAGCAGGCCGGCGTCTCGATCGATTTTGTCCTCGAGATCGACGTGCCCGACAGCGAAATCATCGAGCGCATGAGCGGGCGGCGCGTGCATCCGGCCAGTGGACGCACCTATCACGTCAAATTCAACCCGCCCAAGACCGAAGGCCGCGACGACCTCACGGGAGAAGAACTGATCCTGCGCGACGACGATCGCGAAGAGACGGTCCGCAAACGCCTCGAGGTCTATCACGCCCAGACGCGCCAGCTCGTCGACTACTACGGCAACTGGGCCGCCGGCGGCGCGCCCGGCGCCCCCAAGTACCGCAAGATCGCCGGCATCGGACCCGTCGATACCATCCGCGATCGCGCATTCGAAGCCCTGCGCTAGTCCGGATTCCGGTCGTTGCGGGATTCCTTCAGCGGCGCGCCTTGCCAACGCAGCGCGCCATTGATCAGAATCGCGTGCCTTTCTAGAACAATCATCATTCCAACTCAATCGACATCCCTGGAGGGACTCCCATGTCAGTAGCCCAATCAGGCCTGTGGTTTGCGCTGATCTGCGGTCTGGTCGCCGTTTTATACGGCATCCTGACCAGCCGCACGATCCTGTCGCTGCCCGCAGGCAACGCCCGAATGCAGGAGATCGCCGCGGCGATCCAAACCGGCGCGCAGGCCTACCTGAACCGCCAGTACACCACCATCGCGATGGTCGGTGTGGTGCTGTTCCTGGTCCTCGGCTTCGTGCCGGGCCTGGGCTGGCCCAGCGCGATCGGCTTCGCGATCGGCGCGATCCTCTCCGGGGCGGCGGGTTACATCGGCATGAACGTCTCGGTGCGCGCCAACGTGCGCACCGCGCAGGCCGCCACCAAGGGCCTGAACGAAGCGCTGGACGTGGCCTTCAAGGGCGGCGCCATCACCGGCATGCTGGTCGTGGGCCTGGGCCTGCTGGGCGTGGCCGGCTACTACGCGGTGCTGGTCGGCTCGGCGCCGGCAGGTGCCGGCAAGGCAGTCGATCTGCACACCGTGCTCAAGCCGCTGGTCGGCCTGGCCTTCGGCTCGTCGCTGATCTCGATCTTCGCGCGGCTGGGCGGCGGCATCTTCACCAAGGGCGCCGACGTCGGCGCCGACCTGGTGGGCAAGGTCGAAGCCGGAATTCCGGAAGACGACCCGCGCAACCCCGCGGTGATCGCCGACAACGTCGGTGACAACGTCGGCGACTGCGCCGGCATGGCGGCCGACCTGTTCGAGACCTACGCGGTCACGCTGATCGCCACGATGCTGCTGGGCGCGCTGATGGTCAAGGGCGCCGAAGCACAGGCGGTCATCTACCCGCTGGTGCTGGGCGGCTTCTCGATCATCGCGTCGATCATCGGCGTGTTCTTCGTCAAGGCCACGCCGGGCGGCAAGATCATGAACGCCCTGTACAAGGGCCTGGCGGTTGCCGGCATCATCGCCGTCATCGCGGCCTACCCGATCACCGCCTGGGTGTTCAGCGGCGCCGATCTGGCCGCCTCGAAGCTGTCGGTGATGAACCTGTGGCTGTGCACCGTGGTCGGCCTCGTGCTGACCGCGCTGATCGTCTGGGTCACCGAGTACTACACCGGCACCGAGTACTACCCGGTGCAATACGTGGCCAAGGCATCGACCACCGGTCACGCAACCAACATCATCGCCGGCATCGCCGTGTCGATGAAGTCCACCGCCTGGCCGGTGCTGATGGTCTGCGGCGCCATTCTGTCGTCGTACTGGCTGGCGGGCCTGTTCGGGGTCGCGGTCGCTGCCACTTCGATGCTCTCGATGGCCGGCATCGTCGTTGCGCTGGACGCCTACGGTCCCATCACCGACAACGCCGGCGGCATCGCCGAGATGGCGAACCTGCCGTCGTCGGTGCGCGACATCACCGATCCGCTGGATGCGGTGGGCAACACCACCAAGGCGGTGACCAAGGGCTACGCGATCGGTTCGGCCGGCCTGGCCGCGCTGGTCCTGTTTGCCGACTACACCCACGGCCTGGACTCGGTGGGCATCTCCACCGCGTTCGACCTGTCGAACCACATGGTGATCATCGGCCTGTTCATCGGCGGCATGATTCCCTACCTGTTCGGCGCGATGGCGATGGAAGCGGTGGGCCGCTCGGCCGGCGCGGTGGTCGAAGAAGTGCGTCGCCAGTTCCGTGAGATCAAAGGGATCATGGAAGGCACGGCCAAGCCCGACTACACCCGGGCGGTCGACCTGCTGACCACGGCGGCGATCAAGGAAATGATCATCCCGTCGATCCTGCCGGTGGTGGTGCCGATCGCGGTCGGCCTGATCCTCGGCCCTCAGGCCTTGGGCGGCCTGCTGATGGGCACGATCGTGACCGGCCTGTTCGTGGCCATCTCGATGTGTACCGGCGGCGGCGCCTGGGACAACGCCAAGAAGTACATCGAAGAAGGCAACCACGGCGGCAAGGGGTCCGATGCCCACAAGGCGGCGGTCACCGGCGACACGGTGGGCGACCCCTACAAGGACACGGCCGGCCCGGCGGTCAATCCGCTGATCAAGATCATCAATATCGTGGCGCTGCTGATGGTGCCGCTGCTCGGTGCGATGTACGGCAAACCCGGCGGCGCGCCGGCTGCGGGCCACGGTGCCCCGGCTGCCGTCAGCGCGCCGGCAGCTGCGCCCGCGGCAGCACCGGCCGCGGCCGCTGCGCCGGCCGCCGCCGACCCGACCGAAGTCGACAAGGCGCCCGAGCAGCTCAAGGGCGCGCAATACCCGGAACTGGTCAACGTGTTCTTCGACAGCGGCAAGGCCGAACTGCCCGCCGACGCCAAGGCGCAGCTCGAGAAGGTCGTGGCCTACGCCAATTCGGGGCCGAACACCAAGATCGGCCTGTCCGGCTACCACGACACCACAGGCGACCCCGCCAAGAATGCTGAGCTGGCCAAGGCTCGGGCCAAAGCGGCACGCGAACTGCTGCTGGCCTCGGGCGTGCCGGCCGACCGGATCATCATGGTCAAGCCGCAGCAGATGGCCGCTGGCGGTGCGGACGACAAGATGGCGCGTCGCGTCGACGTCTATCCGGCGCAATAATCGGGCATCCGGGGCCGATCATGGCCCCGTGCATGCCGGTTCGGAAAAAGCGGCTGCGGCCGCTTTTTTTTCGTCCGCAACCGGTCGAGCGCGTGTCCGAGCGCGGACAACTAGTTATACTTTATATACAGTTTACCCAAGGAGATCGTGATGCAATTGAACGGCAACGTGGTCCTGGTCACCGGCGGCGCGTCGGGGCTGGGCGGAGCAACCGCGAAGATGGTGGTGGACGCGGGCGGCAAGGTCCTGATCGCCGACGTCAACGCGCAACTGGGCGAGGCCTATGCGGCGCAGCTCGGCGCCAACGCTAAGTTCGTCAAATGCGACGTCACCTCGGAGGCTGACGGCAAGGCCGCGGTCGCCGCCGCGCAGGCGATGGGCAAGCTGGTCGGTCTGGTGAACTGCGCCGGCATCGGCACCGCCGCCAAGACCGTCGGCAAGGACGGCCCGCACCCGCTGGACTCGTTCATGCGGGTCATCAACATCAACCTGATCGGTTCGTTCAACATGCTGCGCCTGGCGGCCCACGCCATGTGCGCCGGCGAGCCCAACGAGGACGGCGAGCGGGGCGTGATCGTCAGCACGGCCTCGGTGGCGGCCTTCGATGGCCAGATCGGCCAGGCCGCGTATTCCGCCTCCAAGGGCGGCATCGTCGGCATGACCCTGCCGATCGCGCGCGACCTCGCCCGTGACGGCATCCGGGTCTGCACGATCGCCCCGGGCCTGTTCCTCACGCCTTTGCTGCAGGGTCTGCCCCCGGCGGCGCAGGAATCGCTGGGCAAGCAGGTGCCGTTCCCGTCACGCCTGGGCCGACCCTCCGAATACGCCCAGATGGTCCGCCAGATCTTCGAGAACGTGATGCTCAATGGCGAGACGATCCGCCTGGACGGCGCCATCCGCATGGCACCGAAATGATGTCCTGAGGCCGAGCCCGGGGCCCGCCGCTCGACGGCTGTCCCCGGCTGCGGCGGCGCTCAGTCGCGCAGCAGCGGCTCCAGCCAGCGCCCCAGCGCCAGCAGATGGGCGTCGGCCTGCGCCGCGCCCACGACCTGCAGCGACACCGGCAGACCCGCCACCATTCCCATCGGCAGAGCCAGCGCCGGCAGCCCGGCGAAACTGAATGCCAGCGTCTGGCCGAGCACAGCCTCGCGGGTGCTCATCATCCGACCGCCGGCCACTTCGACCTCGGTCTGCCCGCGCAATGGCGGCAGCACCGGCGAGGTCGGCAGCACGATCGCATCGAACGGGCGCAGTGCCGCGCCCAGGCCGGCCCGAACCGCCTCGCGCGCGCGCAGCGCATCGATGTAGGTTGACGCCGAAATGGCGGTGCCGGCCTTCAGCGGGCCCAGCACGAGTTCCGAGAAACCGGGATCATCGGCGGCCAGCGCCGCCCGATGGACCCAGGCGGCCTCGGCGCGCACCAGCGGCGTGTACTGCTCCCAGGCCAGCGCCAGCTGCGGCAGATCGACGTCCTCGATCCATGCGCCCGCGGCACGCAGGGCCGCCAGCCGCCGCTCGAAAGCCTGCGCCACCGGGTCGGCCATGCGCGGGGCGAGCCAGGCGCGCGGCACGGCCAGGCGCGGTCGATGGCCGGCCTGGCCGTGCTGCGTTCGCCGCCCAGCCATCACCTCGAACAGCAGCGTGCAATCGTCCACGCCAGGGGCGATCGGTCCGGCGTGATCGCAGGTGAACGACAGATAAAGCGCGCCCGCCAGGGGAACCGCTTCGTAGGTGGGCTTGAACCCGGTCAGCCCACAAAATGCGGCCGGAATCCGCACCGATCCGCCGGTGTCGCTGCCGACCGCCGCCACGCCGATGCCGCTGGCCACGGCGACGGCCGCGCCGCTGGAGGAACCTCCCGCCTGCCGGGCCGGATCGAACGGATTCTTGACGTCGCCCGTCCAGACGTTTTCACCGGTCGCCCCCAAGGCCAGCTCATGCATATTGGTCTTGGCGAAGATCAGTGCGCCGCCCGCCCGCAGACGCGACACCAGTTCGGCCTCGGGGGGCCCCAAGTCGGGCAGGGCCGCGCGCGTTCCGCCGCGCGTGGGCATGCCGGCGACATTGAACAGGTCCTTGATCGAAATCGGCAGGCCATGCAGGGGGCCGCAGGTGCCGGGCGCTTCGCGGGCCTGGCGATCGAGCTGGCGCGCCTGGAGCCGCGCCGCGTCCCAGTCGACATGGGCCAGCGCATTGAGGTCCTGGCAGGCCAGCGCCCGGGCGTGCGTGTGCTCGAGCAGCGCCTGCGCGCCCATGCTCTGGTCCAGCACACGGGCAACCTGCTGGCGCAGCGGAATCGAGGCAACGGGAGAGAACATCGGGAACTCCGAATGACGGCCGGTGCGCTCTATTATGCGGGCAGGCATGGGTGGCCCCGCGTCAGCGCGATCCAGGACGGCGCGCGGGTTTCACTCGATCGGATTCATTCAGGGAGCCCGGATGGAACATCGCAAACTGACCGGCGCGAGACTGCGCAGTGCCGGCTACGACGCGCGGCTGCAACGCCTCGAAATCGTTTTCGGCGACCGCTCGATGCGGACCTACAAGGGGGTGCCCGACGAAGTCTGGCGGCGTCTGCTGGCCTCGCCCAACCCGGGCAGCTATTTCGATGACCGGATCGCCGAGGAGTACCCGAGCGAGCCAGCCAGTGCGGCCGGCCAGGACCAGGCGCGCAGCCGGCTCGACGACCTGTTCGGCGCGACGGCGCCCCCTGCCGATCCCCCCGCCTAGGGACCTGTCGGGCCTGGAGGAGTTCGTTCAGCCGATGCCGTTCCGGGCATCGGGTCCGCAAGCGTCCGGCGGATGGCGGTGACCACGCTGGTCAGCAAGTCGTCGAGCGCACCGGTCCCCGCCACCGCCAGCGCGTCGCAGCCCTCGCTCAGATGACCCTCGATCCGTGCCGCCTGCTGGGCAACGCCAACAACGCCCAGGATGAGCGCGCTGCCGCGCAGACGGTGAATCATCCGAGCCGCATCGGCACGCCGCCCGGCATCGAGCAGGCTGCGCAGCCGCGATCCATCGTCGCCGTGCTCGTCGCTGAACCGCCCCAGCAACCGCCGGTAGACCGCCGGATTGGCGCCGACCGAACTCATACCCCGGGCGACGTCGACACCGTCGATGGCAGGAAACTCGGCCACGTCAGCGGTCAAGTTCAGCGGTCAAGTTCAGCGGTCGGAATCGATCACCCCTTCACGCACGGCCAGCCGCACCAGGCTGGCCAGGTCGCGCACCGACAGCTTGGCCATCAGGCGACTGCGATAGGTATCGACGGTCTTGGGAGACAAGGCGAGGCTGGCGCCGATCGTGGCACTGGAGTTGCCCCGTACCACCAGTTCAAGGATCTGGCGCTCACGCGCCGACAGGGTCGCCAGCGCGTTGGCGTGCTGGGGCGCGCCGATCGAATCGACCAGCCGCTCGGCCACAGGTCCGCTGAAATGGCGCCGGCCTTCGAGCACATCGTGGATCGCACGCACGACTTCGGCGCCATCCGAACCCTTGAGCACGTAGCCGGCCGCCCCCAGCTTGACCGCCTCCGAGATGTAGCGGGCCTGTTCCGCCATGGTCTGTACGATCACCCGCGAGCGTGATTTGTTCTGCTGCAGCACGCGCAGCAGATCCATGCCCGAGTGCTCGCCCAGCAGCAGATCGAGCAGGACGACATCGGGAACGAGCCGCGCAATATCGGCCGCGGCGATCGCGACATCACCGGCTTCGCCGACGACATCGAAGCCGGCAGCCTCGAACAATGCGCGCATGCCTTCGCGCACGATGACATGGTCATCAACGAGGTACAGAGTCGACATGTCCGCTGCCTCCCGGTGAAGTGTTGGGCCGATGGCAGAAGCCTGAAAAATGCCCCTGGATCATGGTCCGACGAATTACTGCCTGCATTGACAAATGTCGCTGGGCGGATTTGCCACTCTACAGCGTCCCGGGCCATTCGATCGTGTCATCTCGCGCGATAACACAGCGCAGATCCGCCGGCACCGCGGCTCGCGCGCTTGTATCGCATCCCGCGAGCGCACACAATCCGCCGATGCCTGCCAACGACGTCTTCACCAGCGCCCCCGGCATCGCCGCCCCGATGGCCTGCCCGCATTGAGCGATCGATCGGCGACGCCGGCGGCAGGGAGCCGCCCCTTCCACGGATGGCGGGTGGTCGCCGCCTGCACCGTGACCGCCGCCTTCGCCTGGGGACTGGGCCTGTTCGGCGCCAGCGTCTATCTGAAGTCGCTCAGCGCGCTGCATGGCTGGTCGATCTCGCTGATCTCGGGCGCGATCACCGGCTTCTACCTGACCAGCGCGGCATCGGCCGCCGTGGTCGGCGCTCAGATCGACCGCCGAGGTGCCCGACCGGTGCTGCTGGCGGGAACGCTGGCCTTGGCGATCGGGGTCTTCGCGATCGGGCGGGTCGGCTCGGCCCTCGCGCTTTACCTGTCGTTCGCGGTGCTCGGACTCGGATGGTCGTGCCTGTCGAGCACCGGCCTGTCGGCGACGCTGGCGCCCTGGTTCGAGCGGCACCAGGGCCGCGCCACCACGCTCGCGCTGATGGGCGCCAGCGCCGGATCAATTCTCGGCGTGCCGCTGCTGCTGCTGAGCATCGAACGGCTGGGACTGGCCAGCGCGCTCGCGGCGACGGCGGCGCTGACCCTGCTGGTGCTGCTGCCGCTGCAAGGCGGCGTGCTGCGTCATCGGCGGCCCGAAGACATCGGACAGACGCGCGACGGCCTGCCGCCGGCGCCTTCGGGATCGGGCATGCCCGCCGCTCGGGCGCCGATGACCCGGAACCAGGCGCTGCGCAGCGGCAGCTTCTGGCGCGTGGTAGTGGCCTTCGCCCTGGCGCTGACCATGCAGATCGGATTCCTGACCCACCACGTCACACTGACCGCGCCGGTACTGGGCGCGGCGGGCGCCGGACTGCTGGTGAGCGGCGCCGGCCTGACGGCCTTGAGCGGCAGGATCCTGCTGGCCAAGATCGTCGACAGGGTCGATGTGCGCCTGCTGGGCAGTGCGATGATGCTGTTGCAGGCCATTTCGCTGGCGGTCATGGCGGCATGGCCCGGCAAGACGGTGCTGATCGGCGCCAGCCTGTCGTTCGGATTCACCGTCGGAATGGTGACCACGCTGTCGCCGGTCATCGTCAGACGCGAGTTCGGCGCCCTGTCGTTCGGCGCCATCTATGGCGCGGCCGCCACGCTGATCCAGTTCACCTCCGCCTTCGGACCGGGGCTGTACGGCGTGCTGAGAGATGCGTTTTCCAGCTACCGGCCAGGTCTGGCCGCCGCCGCCGTGGTCAATGCCGCCGCGGCACTGGTGCTGGTGTCTGGCCGGCGGCCTGCGGGCCCGGCCGCCGGGTCTCCCGACTGATGCCTCTGAAGACCTTGCACCTGTATTGCCGCGTCGTCGACAACTTCGGCGATGCCGGGGTGTGCTGGCGCCTGGCCCGGCAGCTGTCGCGCGAACACACGCTGGCTGTCACGCTGTGGATCGATCGTCCCGAGGTGCTCGCCCGCCTGGTCCCCGAGCTCGCGCTGGACACCGTGCAGGACATGCCGTTCCCCGGGGCGCAGGAGGCCATGGCGTGGGATGCCGCGCTCGCCGGCGTGGAGCCTATCGCCCCGATTCCCAGCGGCACCCTCGCGGTGCGGCACTGGCCGCTCGCCGAACCGGCCGGCGACCCGCCCGACGCGGTGATCTGCGCCTTCGGCTGCGAGCCGCCGCGCTGGTTGCGCAGCCGACTCGCCGGCGGCCCGGCACGCCCGGTGTGGATCAATCTCGAATACCTGAGTGCCGAGCGCTGGGTCGAGGGCTGCCACCGCCTGGCGTCGGTCAAGCCGGCCGACGGTGCCTGCGAATACTTTTATTTTCCCGGCTTCCGCACGACGACCGGCGGGCTGCTGCGCGAACGCGGACTGCTGGCCGCCCGCGATGCCTGGCGCGTCGACCCTGCCGCGGCGGCGTGGTGGCAGGCGCACGGCCTGCCCGAACGGACCGGCTGCCGCGTGTCGATCTTCTGTTACCCCGATGCCCCCCTGCCCGCCCTGCTGCACGCGATGGCCCGGTCCGCCGAACCGACCGTCGTGCTGCTGGCCGATGGCGTCGGCGGCGAACCGCTGGCGCACTGGCTCGCCAGCCAGGGCGCTTCGGCGCCGGACCACCGGGCGGCCCGCTGGCAACTGGGGCAGCTGACGCTGGCCCGCCTGCCGATGCTGCCGATCGACGACTACGACCGGCTGCTGTGGAGTTGCGAGATGAACTTCGTGCGGGGGGAGGACTCCTGGCTGCGCGGGCTGTGGGCCGGCCGGCCGATGGTTTGGCAGCCCTACCGCCAGGCCGACCAGGCCCACCGGGTAAAGCTGGACGCCTATCTCGACTGGCAGTCGGACGGACTGCACGGACTCGAACCGGCCCACCGCACCGCACTGGCCGAGCTCAGTCACGCCTGGAGCGGCGCCACCGATCCCGGCCTGGCCTGGGCGCGCGTGGCGGCTGATCTGCCAGCACTGGGCATCGCCTTCGATGCGCTGTCGCGCGCGACGGCCATTCAGAAGGACCTGGCCGAACAGCTGGTCGAATTCTGCAATTCCAAGTTATAATCCAAGGCTTTTCTTTGCCCCGGTGGCTGTCCCGGGCGCCCAGCGTTTGAAGGAACCCTATGAAGCTCGCCTCAGAATTGCGTGTCGGCAATGTGATCATGAACGGCAAGGATCCGATGGTGGTCCTGCGGGCCGAATACAACAAGTCCGGCCGTAATGCCGCGGTTGTGAAGCTCAAGCTGAAGAACCTGCTGAACAACTCCGGCACCGAAACCGTCTGCAAGGCCGACGAGAAATACGACGTGCTGATGCTCGACAAGCGCGAAGTGACGTACTCGTACTTTGCCGAACCGCTCTATGTCTTCATGGACGGTGAATACAACCAGTTCGAAGTCGAAGCCGAATCCATGGGCGACGCCGTTCACTACATCGACGACGGCATGCCCTGCGAGGTCACGTTCTACGAGGGCCGGGCCATTTCGGTCGAGATGCCCAACAGCGTGGTGCGCGAGGTCGAGTACACCGAGCCCGCGGTCAAAGGCGACACCTCCGGCAAGGTCATGAAACCGGCGCGCATCAAACCCACCGGGTTCGAATTGCCGGTGCCGGCCTTCGTCGAGATCGGCGACAAGATCGAGATCGACACTCGAACCGGCGAGTACCGCAGCCGCGTCAAGGGCTGAATGCCGGGCTGAATGTCGGGCCGAGGCTCGCGGGACGACGGCAGGCTCAGCCTGCCCCTCAGCCTGCACTTCTCCGCCCACGTTCGACTGTGATCCTGGCGGCCACCCTCGGGTGGCCGTTGCGCTTTACAGCGTGAGCCTGCGCGCCGAGCGGTGCAGCTGGCGCGCCACGGTCTCTCTGAGCGACTGCAGGCTGACCGGCTTGACCAGGTAGCTGTTGCAGCCGGCCAGAGCGCCACGCGCCAGATCGAATGGTGACGAGCGGCTGGTCAGGATCACCACCGGCATCGGGCGCAGCATCTTGTTGCGCTTGATCTCGCGGGTCAGCTGGTAACCGTCCATCTCGGGCATCACGACGTCCACGAACACCAGTTCGTAGCGCCGCGTCGCCAGGGTGTCCAAGGCTTCGCGCGCCGAACTCACGCCTTCGCTGTCCAAACCCATCCGATGCATCGCAACCGCCAGCTGGCGGCGCACGGTCGGGCTGTCGTCGACGACCAGCACCCGCGGCCGCCGGGTCGGCAGCTGGGTGACCGTATCCTGCATGTCACCATCGGTGGCGGCGCGCGGCGGCGTCGCGGCGCGATCGATGCTGCGCAGTCGAGGCGCCGGCGGCGCGCTCTGCCGCCGAGCCGCCGCCTGGGTCATCAGGCGCTCCTCGACCACCTTGTTCAGGGTGGCAAGCAGGTTCATGGTGAACGAGGACTGCAGCAGATCGTCGTGGCCGCGCACCTCGTCGTTGCGCCGTCCGACCTTCACCACGGGACGAGCCTGAGGCAGGCGGCGCAAGGTGTTGGCGACTTCCGGGCCGCCGCGCGCGGTCATGTCGACCATCGCGATGTCGTACTCGCCCGGCCCGCGGCTCGGCGCCAGTTCGAATCGGTACTGGTTGTGACGCGCGTGGCGCAGCACGATCTCCATCAGGCGCTGCAGCTTATGGCCCAGTCCGAAATTGGCCACCCGGTAACGCGGCCGGGGATCCAGCGCCGCGCTTCCCGGATGCCCCATCTCGGTCACGCCCCAGCTGGCGCGCAGGTGCTCCGGGAACGGCATGCTCGGTCACTCCTCATGACGCCGCGGTTGCAAAGACCGCAGGTCTATCACCAATTTTATCTTCACACCGCCCGTGATAGGCAAGACACTTCTGGCAAAAACCCCTTTTGTGTCGGCAACTTAGCGACGGTTTTTGAGATTGAGGATCAGCTTGCCTCGAGCACCTGGAGATCATTGTCGGCCGCGAAGCTGCGCAGGAACTTGTAGGCCATCGGCTCGATCTGCTCGATCCGGGAGTCGACTCTCACGCACTTCGCCCCGTCGTGCACACCCGGCGTGACATAGGGCGAATACGTGATGTGCGCCTGCGGACCGGCACCCGGCGGGCGGAACGACGACATCACGCCGCACAGGCGTTCGGCCCAGTCGCTGGGTCGGAACGGGCGGCCCTGTCGGGTCACCCCTACGATGGTGAAAGAGCAAACCGTGATGGGGGAGCTCATGGCGGGGATATCGTGCCAGGGCTCGCGGCCGCCGGGTCGTCCCGGACCGGGGATCTCCCGGTTTGACAGCCTGCCACTGAACGTGTCGGATTATAGCCGCGCGACCTTGACACTCATGCATCCGGTCGCGAACGGCACCAGGATGGCTCCCGGCGGTCGTGGCCGGCCGGCCGCGCGCCGTTCCTCGCCGCGACGCTTTCACCTACAATCTCGTTCAGGACGGGCTCGAGCCCGTTTCCTTTCATGACGGCGGCGCAGGCCGCCGTTGTTGTTTTCGCGAATGACCGCGCGCGGTCGTTCGCCTTGCCCGTTTCTGATCCGGAGACCGAGATGGCCGCCTCATCGCCGCTGATGACCACCTATGCGCAACAGTCGATCGCCTTCACCCACGGCGACGGCGTATGGCTGTTCGACACCGAGGGACGACGCTATCTCGACTGCCTGGCCGGAATCGCCGTCAACACCCTCGGGCACAATCACCCCACCCTGGTCGCCGCGCTGCGCGAGCAGGTCGCCCGGATGATGCATTGCTCGAACCTGTTCACCGTGCCGCTGCAGCACGAACTGGCCACCCGGCTGGTGCAGGTCTCGGGCATGACCAATGTGTTCTTCTGCAACTCGGGCCTGGAGGCCAACGAGGCGGCGATCAAGATCGCGCGAAAATACGGCCACGACCGCGGCATCGACGCCCCGGAAATCGTCGTCTACGAGAAGGCCTTCCATGGCCGCTCGCTGGCCACCCTGTCGGCCACCGGCAACTACAAGGTGCAAAAGGGGTTCGAGCCCCTGGTGACCGGATTCCCGCGGGTGCCGCTGAACGATATCGAGGCCTTGCGCAAGGTCGTGGCCGACCGTCCGAACGTGGTGGCGGTATTCCTGGAAGCGATCCAGGGCGAAGGCGGCATCCAGGCCGCGCGCATCGACTATCTGCGCGAAGCACGCCGGCTGTGCGACGAACGCGGCCTGCTGCTGATGATCGACGAAGTGCAGTGCGGCACCGGTCGCACCGGCAAGTGGTTCGCCCACCAGTGGGCCGACATCGTTCCCGATGTCATGCCGCTGGCCAAGGGCCTGGCCTCGGGCGTGCCGGTCGGCGCGGTGGTGGCCCATGGCGCCGCCGCCGAGGTATTCCAGCCGGGCAATCACGGCACCACCTTCGGCGGCAATCCGCTGGCGATGCGCGCCGGCCTGGTCACGATGCAGGTGATGGAGCGCGACGATCTGCTGGGCAATGCGGCGCGCATCGGCGATTACCTGGTGCAGTGCCTGCAGCGCGAGATCGGCAGCCTGCCCGGCGTGCTCGAGATCCGCGGTCGCGGCCTGATGCTGGGCATCGAACTCGACCGCCCCTGCGGCGAACTGGTCAAACAATGCCTGGATGCCGGCGTCGTGCTGAACGTCACCGCCGATACCGTCATCCGCATGCTGCCCCCGCTGATTTTCAGCCGCGAGCATGTCGACCACCTGGTCGGCATCCTCGCGCCGCTGGTGCGCGCGCATCTGGCAGGCAAGCCGAACGCCGCTTAACGATTGCCGAGACGCTGGCGGACCACAACGGGCCGCCGGCGCGCCCGGCAATCCCAATCCGAAGCAGAGCCCCGTATGCCGATCAAGCACTTCCTGCAGTTTTGCGACCTGGACGCCGACGAGATCGGTTATCTCTTCGACCGCACCCGCGTGATCAAGGACCGGTTCAAGCGCTACGAGCCCTATCACCCGCTGAACGACCGCACGCTGGTGATGATCTTCGAGAAGGCCAGCACCCGGACCCGCCTGTCGTTCGAGGCGGGCATGCACCAGCTGGGCGGATCGGCCATCTACCTGAACACCCGCGACTCGCAGCTGGGCCGCGGCGAACCGGTCGAGGACGCCGCCCAGGTGATCTCGCGGATGTGCGACATGGTGATGATCCGCACCTACGAGCAGAGCATCATCGAACGCTTCGCGGCGCATTCGCGCGTGCCGGTGATCAACGGCCTGACCAACGAATACCACCCGTGCCAGATCCTGGCCGACGTCTACACGTACATCGAACACCGGGGCTCGATCAAAGGCCGCACGGTGGCCTGGATCGGCGACTCGAACAACATGCTCTACACCTGGCTGCAGGCGGCGGAACTGCTCGAGTTCACCGTCCACGTGTCGAGCCCTCCCGGCTATGAGGTCGACACCGCGGTGGCCGGTTCGTCCGCCTCATGCCTGAAGGCGTTCAGCGACCCCCTGGAGGCCGCCCGCGGCGCCGACCTGGTCACGACCGACGTCTGGACCAGCATGGGATTCGAATCCCAGAACGACGAGCGCGCCAAGGCCTTCGCCGACTGGTGCGTCGACGAGGACATGATGCAGGCGGCCCATGCCGATGCCCTGTTCATGCACTGCCTGCCCGCGCACCGCGGCGAAGAAGTGTCCGCCGCCGTCATCGACGGCCCGCGCTCGGTGGTCTGGGACGAGGCCGAAAACCGCCTGCACACCCAGAAGGCACTGATGGAGTATCTGCTGCTCGGCCGGCACTGACCCGCGTTCGGGCGGAATTCGCCGCGCCGCGGCCCCGCTTCGCGTGGCGCTCAGGGGCTGTTTTCCCCTGAAATACGGCGATTCCTGTCGATGACCTGACAGTCGATAGAAAGACTGACTCGACATTCAGACCATGCCCCTACGAGGCACATATTTTTGCTCTCCCGGTCGTGATTGCCTCACTACAATCCGGCCCCGGGGAGAGCAAGACCATGGCACGTAAGCTGAATGCGCAGGAGATCGATGTTCGGATCCGGCGCTCGCCTGACGAGCGCGAGATCGCGCTCTACGCCGCCTACGCCGGCGCCGGTGATCGTGGCGCATCGGCGCTGCGCCGGGCGCTGCAGCTGCCGGTGTCGCCCCGTGTCTGGTACCGAGTGTTTCCCTATCTGCCGCGCGAGGTGCGCACCGACGGATCGCTGATCTTGTGGCATCCGGACGAACAGGGCTGGGCGGTCGCGCTCGAGCGCGTGCATGCGCGACTTGCGCTGAACGGCCGCAAGAGCGGCGCCTACCTGCTGCCGCCGGGCTCGGACCGCGTGATGCTGCGCGACTTCCACGACTTCGACGAAGCCGATCTGAACGACTGGTCGATCGCGGTGCCCGATCCGCACTTTCGCGCCCTGTGCGGGCACCTGCAGGGCGATCTGTGCCGCCTCTCCGAACTGGTCGCCCGCTGGGCGCTGGAGGTCGGCCCGATGCGCGCCGGCCAGGCCCTGGCCGTGCGCGGCGGCCCGCTCGGTCAGCCCTTGAGCTGAGGATCGAGCGTCTGGCCTTCGTCGAGCTGCACGCCGAAGGTGTTCAGCAGCATCGACACCTGGGTGTACTGGCCGGCGGTGAACACCACGTCCATGCACTGCTTGGGGCTGAAGTGGGCCGTCAGGGCCTTCCAGGTGGCCTCGCCGATGAACTGGCGCGTGTGCAGTTCGTCGCTGGCCCGGATCAGCGCGGCGTCGGCGGCGCTCCAGCCAGGCGCGTCCGCACCCTGCTTGATCGCGACGATCTCGGCATCGGTCAGGCCGGCCCGCTGGCCGATCGGCACGTGTTGGGTCCACTCATAGCCTGAGCGGCACAGAAAGCCGGTCCGCAGCACCACGATCTCGCGCTCGCGCGCCGGCAGCGTGTTCTTCTTGCTCAGCACATAGCTGCCCCAGCCCATGAAACCGCGCATCGCGGCCGGGTGGTTCAACAGCGTGCGAAAGATGTTCAGCATCTTGCCGCGCTTGAGCATCGGAGCGGCCAGTTCGGCCTGCTCGGGCGTCCACTGGTCCTGCGCAACCGGTTCGAAACGGGGGGATTTCAGGTGCATGCGTGTCTCCTTGGTGGGTGATCGATCGAACGGATCGAAAGCAGGGGTCAGGTTCGAGGGTCGAGTGGTGCGGCGCCCGACAGCGATCGCACCGTCCAGAAGAAGCCCAGGCCGGCCACGGCGCACACGGCAGCCAGCAAGAAGCCTGCATAGTACGCGCCGGTGAGGTCGTACAGGGTGCCGCTGGCCCATGAGCCGATGCCCGCACCGGCGCCCACATTGACCAGCACCATGCCGTACACCCGGCCCATCGCACCCGGAAAATTGCGCGCCGCCAGCACGGCGACCAGCGGCCCGCGCGAGCCCTGCATCGTACCGAACAGCAGCACGAACACGCCGATCAGCAGGCCCGACGGAAACCGCGAGGCCAGGGCCAGCACGCCGATCCCCAGGATGGTGGCGCCGTACGACAGGGTCGCGACCCAGCGCTCGCCGAAGCGTTCGGCCAGCACGCCCGCGCCGAGCATGCCGACGATCGACAGCATGCCGACCAGCCCGAAGACGGTCGCGGCCTCCAGCGGCTTGAACCCGGCCTCGACCAGGCAGGCGACCAGCTGCACGTTGATCGTATAGGTGGTGATCGAGGTGAAGAACATCACCCCGGACAGCGCCCAGAAGATCGGGGTGCGCAGGGCGCGCCCGACCGTCCACGCGACCTGCGCGCCGGCGCGCCGCGCGGCGGCGGCGACCACGTCGGGCGCACCGGCCGAAATCCGCTTCCAGGGCAGCAGCAGCAGGGGCGCCAGCAGCACGAACAGGCACAAGCCCATGGCGCGGTAGGCACTGCGCCATCCGCCGTGCTCGACCAGGGCCTGCACCAGCGGCGCGACGATCAGCATGCCCGTGCCCAGCGCGGCCGACAGCGCGCCCATCGCGCTCGGCAGCCGCGCGCCGAACCACCGGCTGACCAGGCTCGACGCGGGCACCGCGCCGATCAGCGTCGAGCCGACCGCGCTCAGCACGCCGATCAGCAGGTACATCTGCCACAGCTCGGTCATGGCACCGGCCAGCGCATAGGCGCTGGCAAACAGCGTCAATCCGAGGCCGTAGCACAGGCGCGCGCCGAGCCGGTCGACCGTCACGCCGACCAGCGGCGACATCAGGCCGACCACCAGCACGAAGGTGGAGTAGACGCCGGTGATCGAGGCCCGATCGGCGCCGAACTCGCGCGCGATCGGCAGCAGGAAAATGGCGAAGCTCTCGCCGATGCCGCGCGAGAGCGTGTTCATCAGGGTGCACAGGGCAAGCACGCCGAGGGCGGCGCGCTGTTCGGGAGATGTCCTCAAGGTCGACCTAACGTATCATGAGGCAAAACCCCTGGTAAACGCGCTGTCAGCGACAGTCATGCCGATTTGACTCACTGTCGCTTCGTCAATTTATCAGATAAAACTAAATTCGAATCCTGGACACGGAAGGAGACCCGATGCCCGACGCGACCCAAACCACGCCCGAGCCCACCAGCGCAGCCGTGCAGCCGTACGACGCGATCATCGTCGGGGCAGGCTTCGGCGGCCTGTACATGCTCCATCGCCTGCGCGCCCTGGGGCTGCGCGTTCGAGTGTTCGAGGCCGGCAGCGGCGTGGGCGGAACCTGGTACTGGAACCGATACCCGGGTGCGCGCTGCGACGTCGAGAGCCTCGAGTATTCGTACTCGTTCTCGGAAGACCTTCAGCAGCAGTGGGACTGGAAGGAACGCTACGCCTCGCAGCCCGAAATCCTGAGCTACGCCAATCATGTGGCCGACCGCTTCGAGCTGCGCCGGGACATCGCCTTCGACACGCGCGTGCTGGGCGCGGATTTCGACCCGCTGCGCAACGAATGGGTGCTGCGCACCGATCGTGGCGATGTCGCGCGGGCGCCTCACTGCATCATGGCGGTGGGCTGCCTGTCGCTGCCGCGCATGCCCGAATTCCCGGGTCGCGACAGCTTCAAGGGCAAGCTGTACCACACCGGCCTTTGGCCCCAGGAAGGGGTCGACTTCAGCGGCCTGCGGGTGGGCGTCATCGGCACCGGCTCGTCGGGCATCCAGGCGATCCCGCAGATCGCACGCCAGGCGGCTCACCTGCACGTGTTCCAGCGCACGCCCAACTACAGCCTGCCCGCAGTCAACCATCCGCTCGACCGCCAGGCGGTGGCGCGGGTCAAGGCCGAGTACGCGGCCCTGCGCGAACGCGCCCGCAAAGCGCCTGCCGGGGTCGCCGGCTTCGCCATCCTGACGCGCTCGGCGCTGGAAGATCCGCCCGCGGTTCGCCAGCAGGTCTACCAGGACGGCTGGGTGCGCGGCACCACCGGCTTCACCCGGCTCTACAAGGACCTGCTCACCGACCCCGCGGCCAACGACACCGCGGCCGAGTTCGTTCGCGGCAAGATCCGCTCGATCGTCAAGGACCCCGCCGTGGCCGCGCGGCTCACGCCGACCGACCACTTCATCGGAACCAAGCGCATCTGCCTGGACACCGATTATTTCGAGACCTACAACCGCGCCAACGTCACCCTGGTCGATGTGCGCAGCGCCCCGATCGAGGCCATCACCGCCAGCGGCATCCGCACCGCCGAGCGCGAGTTCGAGCTCGATGCGATCGTCATGGCCACCGGCTTCGATGCGATGACCGGCGCGCTGCTGGCGATCGACATCCGCAACGGCGCCGGCGCCACGCTCGCGCAGAAGTGGGCTGGCGGGCCACGCACCTACCTGGGCCTGATGACCGCCGGGTTCCCCAACCTGTTCGTGATCGCCGGTCCGGGCAGCCCGTCGGTGCTGACCAACATGATCAGCTCGATCGAGCAGCACGTGGACTGGATCACCCGCTGCATCGAGCAGCTGCGCGCCCGGGGCATCGCCCGCATGGAAGCCGAGCAGACGGCCGAAGACCAGTGGGTCGAGCACGTCAACGAGGTGGCCGACCTGACCCTGCTGCCGCGCGCCAACTCCTGGTATGTGGGCGCCAATGTGCCGGGCAAGCCTCGCGTCTTCATGCCCTACCTGGGCGGCCTGCACGTGTACCGCGCGCGCTGCGAAGAGGTCGCCGCCCGCGACTACGAGGGCTTCGCCCTGAGCAGCTGATGCTGTTCATGGAGCGGCCCGAACCCTGTCACTGCCACTGTCTTACCGCGGGATCCGCCCGCTGCTGGAGTTGCCGATGAGTTACGACGCCCCCTTTGCCGGCCTGAAGGTGATCGACCTGAGCCAGGGCATTGCCGGACCCTATGCCGGCATGCTGCTGGCCCAGCATGGCGCGCAGGTGATCAAGATCGAAGGCCCGGGCGACGGCGACTGGAGCCGTGTGCTGGGCGTGCGCTATGGCGATCACTCGGCGTTTTCGATCGTCGGCAACCTGGGCAAGCGGGCGGTCGCGATCGATCTGAAGCATGACGAGGGCAAGGCGGTGCTGTGGCGGCTGCTGGCCGGCGCCGATGTATTCATCGAAGGCTTCCGGCCCGGCGTCATCAAGCGGCTCGGTTTCGACTACGAGGCCGTGTCGGCGCGCGAGCCCCGGCTGGTCTATCTGTCGATCTCGGGCTTCGGCCAGACCGGGCCGCTGGTCGGCCGTCCGGCCATGGACCCGGTGCTGCAGGCCTTCACCGGCCTGACCGGCGAGAACCATGGCGAAGACGGCATTCCGCATCGCGTGCCGGTGATCCCGATCGACATGGCGACCGCGCTGTTCGCGTTCCAGGGCCTGTCGGCGGCACTGTATGCCCGACGCGACGAGGCGCGCGGGCGCTACCTCGACGCCAGTCTGATGCAGGCCGCGGCCGGGCTGCAGGCGATCCGCATGATGTCGTCCTATCTCGAAGGCGGCCCGGTGCGCCCGGGAGGGGTGCCGCAAGGCATCTTCAAGACGGCCGACGGCTGGATGTCGATCACCGCCATCCACGACCGCGAATGGCTGGCGCTGTGCGGCGCCCTCGAGCAGGCCGATCTGGCGGCCGATGCCCGGTTCGCCACGCCCACCTTGCGCTTTCAGAACGAGGCGGTGCTGCTGCCCATCCTGCGCGCGATCATCGAACCGCAGACCACCGCCTCGCTGTCCGAGCGCCTGTCGGCGGCCGGCCTGCTGTTCGAGCGCGTCAACCGCTATGGCGAATTCCTGAAGGAACCGCAGGTGGTCCAGACCGGCGCGATCGCCTGGCTGTCGCAGCCGGGCGTGGACCGGAAGGTGCCGGTGGCCAACCTGCCCGGCATGGGGCGTTTCGAGGACGGCTCGGCGCGGGCAAGGTCGCCGCGGGTCGGCGAACACACGGCAGCGGTGTTGGCCGAGCATGGCTACAGCGCCGGCGAGATCGCCGCGCTGGCCGCGCGCGGCGTGATCGAAGTGGACGAGGGCTGAACACCGTCTCGCCATTCCCGCCCGGCGAACGGGTGGCACTCGACCGAACGAGGCTGCCGCGCGCGACGGCCGCTCAGCCTCGGCAGGCGGCCGCGTTGCCGAACTTCGTGCCGGAGGGGTTGCCCCACTTCCCATCGGGCTGGCGGTACACCCTGACGTTCCACTGCCGGGTGCAGTCCACCGGATGCACCGCATCCCACTTCAGCACATACGAGGCCACCACCGGGAACGAAAATGAGTGCTCGCTGTGCCAGACGACCTGCCGGCCGGAGTCGATCTTCAGGTCCTTGATACCACCCACGACCTGGTGCCAGTCGCCCGCCATCGCGCGCTCGGGCGTGGCCCGCACGATCGCCAGCAGCGCCTCGTCATCCGGCTGGGGCAGGCCGTGGTATTTGTTGTAGGTGACCAGATCCTTCTGGTGCTGCCAGCGGCCACCGGCGAATCGGTACACCGCGAGGCCGCCGACCTCGAGCGTGGCATCGGCCTTTCCCGGCAGGTTGGCTGCGCGCTGCACGATGTAGCCGCGCTGGAAGTACCAGGTCTGCTCGGCGGCATTCCAGACGTACTCGCCACTCTTGCCATCGGTGGTCTTCACCGACAGCTTGCCTTTGCCGTCACCGGTCAGTCTTGACACGATCTCGGCGTCGCCCGGAGGCGAGACGCCGGGACGGCTCGGCGTCTGCGCCCAGGCCGATTGCGCGAGTGCGGCGAACAGGGCCGCCCCGAGTACCGGGCCGGCAAGATGCGCCCGCAGACCGCGCGCGCTATGTTTGGTTCCGTTCATGGTCTTCCTCCCGGCGCGCAGTCTACCCGGCCCACCGCACCCGGCAACTTGCCGCGGCCCGGAGCAGGTGAATCAGGCGGACCGGGTCGCCGCGACGGCGACTTCCGACCACGCTTGACACACATCAATGCCACCGAGGCGAACCCCGCCCCAAAATAGTCTGCACGCCGCCGCGCTTGCCGCGCCGGCATAGCGCGGGGGTGCATGACAAACATTCAGTACATCGAGGCCGACGGCACTGAGCACCAGGTGGACGTGCCCGATGGCCTGTCGGTGATGGAGGGCGCGGTGCGCTACGCAATCCCGGGCATCGACGGCGACTGTGGCGGCCTGTGCGCCTGCGCCACCTGTCATGTCTACATCCGCGACCAAGATCTGCCCAGGCTCGCGCCGATGCGCGAACTCGAGCGCGACATGCTGGACTTCGCGTTCGACGTGCGCCCGCAAAGCCGCCTGGCCTGCCAGCTCAGGGTATCGCCGGCGCTCGAAGGCCTGGTGGTGCAGGCCCCGGCCCGTCAGTACTGACCACTGTCACAAAACACCGCCACCCGGCAGGAGACACGCGATGACGACTCAACCCGCAGCGACCCGCACCGTGACCAAGGGCGACTGGAAGGTCTCGATGACCCCGGACGACCTCTACCGCAACCCGATGGAGGTGGCCTGGACCTTCGACTACCTGCTGGGCAAGGGCAAGGTCGAAGACCTCTACAAGCGCGCCAAGCAGAACCAGTGGGACTCCGATGATGTGCTGCCCTGGGACACCCAGGTCGACCCGTCCAAGCCCCTGATGGACGACCGGGCGTCGCTCTTTCATCGCATGCCATTTTTCTCCAGGCTGTCGAAGTCGCAGCGCGAGACCTTCACCGCACATTCCACAGCGCAACTGCTCTCGCAGTTCCTGCATGGCGAGCAGGGCGCGCTGATGACCGCCGCCTGCGTCACTCACTCGGTGCCGGACGCCACGGCCAAGCTGTACGCCGCCAGCCAGACGATGGACGAGGCTCGCCATGTGGAGGTCTACGCCAGGTACTGCGACAAAGTGGCGATGGTCTACCCGATGACGCCCTGGCTCAAGACGCTGATCGACGCCACACTGAAGTCCGACCGCTACGAGAAGATCATGATCGGCATGAACATGATCGTCGAAGGGCTGGCGCTGGGCGCCTTCAACAACATGTACCACTCCACTCAGTGCCCGCTGCTCAAGGCGATCACCTTCAACGTGATGCGCGACGAATCGCGTCACGTCTCCTTCGGGCATGTCTACCTCGGCCCGGTGATCGCGAAGCTCGATGAGGCGGAGGTGGAAGATCTCGCCGAGTTCGCCTTCAACGCGGTCTGCCTGGTGGCCAAGGGCTCGCAGACCGGCGGCGCGGGTACGCTGGCCAGCCGCGCCGATCCCGGCTTCATGCAGGTGCTGCACAACTCTGGCATCGACCCCGACGACTTCTTCAAGGGCATGGCCGACGCCGTCCATGCCGGCGTGCTGACCGAGCTCCCCCTGGGCCAGATCCACTCCATGAAGGACCTGATGCTGCCCGCGCTCGCACGGGTGGGACTGATCACTCCCCGCGTGCAGAAGAAGTACGAGGAGGCCGGCATTCCATTGGCCACCGACATGCGCATCCTGCACAAGATGGAAGGCGGCGCGCCCGCCATGCAGCCGGCGGCATAAGCGGTGTCGCCTGTACCGCCTTCGCCCGCGTTTGTGCGGGCGGTCCTCGAAGGCCTGCCGGAAGCGGTCGTGGTGGCCACCCCGGCTGGGCGAGATCGTGCAGGTGAACGCGGGCACCGAGAAACTCTTCGGCTACGCCCGCGCCGAGTTGCTCGGGCGCAGCATCTCGACCCTGGTGCCGCCGCAGGCCGACCGGCGCGCCGACCCGATGAAGTGGCTGCAGCGCTGGGCACAGGAACCCGATGATCACCAGCAGCGTTTTCTGGATCTGATCGCGCAGCGCAGGTCCGGCGAGACCATGCCGGTGGAAGTGCGGGTGGTCGAGCGTTACATCGAAGGCCAGGCGCTTTATCTCATCACCGTGCGCGACAACACCGTGCGCCGGCGCGAGCAGGCCGCCTTCAAGGAAGCCAACCTGCTGGCCACCCGCATCCTGCAGGTGGCCGAGGACGGCATCGTCTCGACCGATGCGCAGCAGCGCATCACTTTCTTCAACCTGCGCGCCGAGAAGATGTTCGGCTATCGCGCCGAGGAGGTGCTCGGCCAGCCGCTGGCGATGCTGATACCGCCTGACGCACGCGAGCGCCACCAACACAACATGGCCCGATTCGGCGCCGGCAAGCAGGCCTCGCGGCCGATGGCCGAGCGCACCCAGGTGGAAGGCCTGCGCCGCGACGGCGAGCGCTTTCCCATGGAGGTCGCGATCACCAAGGTGTCCACCGGTGGCTCGCTCACCTACACGGCGCACCTGCGCGAGATCGGCGAGCGGCTGGCACGCGAGGCACGGCTGCGCGAGAGCGAGCGACGGCTGCGCGCGCTGTTCGAGCACGCGGCGCAGGCGATCGGACTGCTGGATCCACAGGGCACCGTCCTGGAGATCAATCGGTCAGGGCGCGCGCTCACGGTGGGCGATGCGAACCTGATCGGCCGCCCGCTGTGGGAGTTGCCCTGGTCCGGGCGCGACGAGGCGCCAAACGAGGCCGCCCGCCAGCGGCTGCGACAGGCCATTGCCCGGGCAGCAGCCGGCGACACGGTGAGCTACCCGACCGAACCGCTGCTGATCGAAGGCCGGCCCCGGCGGATCGTCCTCACCCTGACACCGGTGCGCGACGCGCTGGGCAAGGTGGCCTACATCATTCCCGAAGGGCGCAGCCTGGATTGATGCAGCTGTCCAGCGACAGGCGCTTCGAGATCGACTCGGAACACGCGAGCCTGATGGCCGCCGCGCCCGCGTCGGGCGTCGGCGGTCACGCCGGCGTCGCCAGTGCGGCCCAGCCCGCCACCGGCACTGCGGGTTGCCGATCCTCGCGTTGCGCGATCAGCGCCCGGGCGTCGGCGTGGCGTCCTGTCCTCAGATAAACAGCCAGCAAAGTATTGACCGCCAGGTCGCGCTGCGCGCGGCTGCCGCCGATCCGCACGGTCTGCGGCAGCGCGGCGGTCAGCGCCGTTATCGCCGCTTCGTCGTCGACGCGCTCGAAGGCGGCGAAGCCCTCGGCCAGGTGTTCGACCACCCCGCCGGCGGGCGATTTTCCTTCGGCATCGCGCTGCCTCAAGACAGCCACGAGGCCAGCGACATCGCCACCGGTGGCTGCCCGCGTCAGGGCAAGATGGGTGTCGACGAAGGCGAGCCCCGGGGCGGCGAAGCGCTCGTCGGCGTAGCGCCCGAGTTCTCGCCAGTGGTCTGCGCGGCGCGGCGCGCCGGCCAGCTCGGCCCGCCACAGGAAGGCGGCCGAATCGGTCAGGGTGTTGATCGGCGGGCCCCAGCTCGCGCCAGGATGGACCTGCGCCTGGTAGACCGACCAGGCCCGCTCGTAGTCGCCGATGGCCAGCGCCGCCATCGCGACATGCCACGAGAGGTGGCAGTGCATCATGCCCTCGCGCGGGTAGTCGGACATCCAGCGCTCGAGGAAGGCGAGCGAGGCTCCATCCTCGCCCTGCTCGTACAGCACATGGGCCAGGATGTGCGCGGCGTGCGCATTGCGCGGATTGATCGACAGGCTGCGCTCGATCAGTGCGCGCGCGCGCGAGCTGCCCGCACTCTTCGAGCGCGAAGGCGTGCACCGCGTCGAACCACCAGTCGCCGCCCAGCAGCGGTTCGAGCGGCTCGAGCAATGCGAGCTGCTCCGGCTCGCGCCCCTGCCGACCGCTGAAACCGATCAGACCGAACACGCTGGTGGCCGGGGCGAGCACCATTGCGTCGCGCGGCCACTCGACCAGATGCTCGCGGGTCGCAGCCAGCGCTTCGACGCCCTTGCCTTCGATGCTCAGGCACAGCGCGTTCACATGGCTGCGTTCGCGAAGCGTGGCACGTTCCGCGGCGATGCGCGCCGCCGCCGCCAGCTCGCGCGCCTGCGGCACGCGTGCCAGGATGAACTCGGCACGCGCCAGGCCGGCTATCGCCAGCGCGAAAGCAGGGTCCTGCTCGATCGCCAGTCGGAATCGCGATTGGGCCAGCGGATCGGCCGCGAACAGTGCGTCGCAGGCCGCCACGTAGGCGTCGCGCGCCGGGGCCGAAAGGGTGCTCAGCAAAAGGCCGTAGCGGTCGGACAGCATGCATTCGCTCCTTCGAATGAAGAGGGCCGACGCGGCCCCACTTCGGGTGGGCAGCTCACTCAGACCCTCGAGAGCCGCACGACACGTTCACACCGGATGCTCAGCCAGGTGGGCCAGCAGCAGTTCATTGACACGCTGCGGCTGCTGATCGGTCGAAAAGTGCCCGACGCCGGGCAGTGCGACGAAGCGATAGGGTCCGCTCACGAACTCCGCGGTGCCGTGCGCGGCCGCCGCGCTCACCGACGAATCCGCATCGCCCCAGACATACAGCGTGGGCACCGTGATGATTCCGGTGGCCACGCGCAGCTCCTTTTGCGCGCGATACCAGGCGAGCGCCGCCTCGATCGCCTCCGCGCTGCCCAGCACCGACACGTAAAGCTCGACCGCGTCGGCCGGTACGCCGGCCTCGATCAGGCCGCGCCGCAGCCGGCGCGCGCCATCGGCCAGCAACATCGGGCCGGTGCCGGCATCGAGGAAGGCGCGATGATGGCGCGAGCGGTGCTTCTGGTCGCCATCGGGATTGGCCAGGGCGCGGACGAAGGCCGACGGATGCGGCCGAGACAGGATGGTGAGCGAAGCCAGGCGGTCTGCGTGGCGGTCGGCCACGCCCCAGGACACCTGGCCGCCCCAGTCGTGGCCGACCAGATGGAATCGGCCCTGCTCGCGGCCGCAGGCGGCCGCGATGTCGATGACATCGCCGACCAGACGATCGTAGTGGTAGTTGGCCAGATCGGCCGGATCGGGCCGGGCACCCGGCGAATAACCTCGCTGGTCCGGGGCGACCACCCGATAGCCCGCCGCCGCCAGGGCGGGCAACTGCTCGCGCCAGGTGTGTCGCGACTGCGGATAGCCATGGAGCATCACCACCAGGTCGCCGCCGGCCGGACCGGCGACCCAGGCATCGAAGGCGAGGCCGGTCCGGGTGGTGATGCGGGTGATGTCGGGAGGCGTCGAAGCGGTCATCGGGGATTCCATGAAGTGGGTCGAGTCGGCGGATCGAAGCGGGTGCACCGGGCTCGCGGCACGTCTCGACCCGATGCCCTCGCACAACCCTGCCGTGATCTCGGCTGCCGTAACGGCAAGGCAGCCGCTGGTGTTCTGGCCTGCCCACAGCGGCGTGAACTCGCCGCTGCCCAGGGATTCAGCCCGGCCGCGCAAGGGTGCGATCGCCGCGCCCGCCGTCGGAAACGCCGGGGCCAGCGGACTGAGCGGCCCGATCTCGCGGATCAGCCGATTGACGATTCCGCGCGCCGGGCGGCCGGTGAAGACATTGGTCAGTGCCGTGTGCCGGGCGCCCTCGCCCGCCAGCGCCGCCCGATGGATGGCCGTGGTGTCCGCCTCCGGACACAGCAGATAGGCGGTGCCCGCCTGGACCCCGGACGCGCCGAGCGCCAGCGCTGCCGCCACGCCGCGCGAATCGGCGATGCCGCCGGCGGCGATCACCGGCACGCGCACCCGGGCAACAATCTGCGGCACCAGGGCGAAGGTACCCATCTGGGTGCTCAGGTCGTCGGACAGGAAAATGCCGCGGTGGCCCCGGCCTCCACGCCCTGGGCAATGATGGCGTCGACCCCCCGGTCCTGCAGCCAGAGTGCCTCTTCGAGCGTGGTGGCCGAGGACAGGATGCGCGAGCCCCAGCCCCTGACCCGATCCAGCAGGGCGGCGGCGGGCAGCCCGAAATGAAAGCTCACCACCGGCGGACGAAACTCGTCGAGCAGGTCGGCGATGGCGTCATCGAAGGGTGCCCGGCCAGCACCGCCGGGCACCTTGTCAGGGTCTAGATCGAATTCGCGGTACAGGGGTGCCAGCGCAGCGCGCCAGCGCTGCTCGCGGGCGGCATCGGCCGGCGCCGGCACATGGCAGAAGAAATTGACGTTATAGGGACGATCGGTCTGCGCACGGATCGTGTCGAGTTCGGCGCGGATCGCGTCCAGACCCAGCATGGCGCAGGGCAGCGAACCCAGCCCGCCGGCGTTCGAGACGGCCACGGCGAGACGGCTGCCCTGAACACCCGCCATGGGCGCCTGGATCACAGGATGCGATATGCCCAGCAGGGCTTGAAGACGTGTCGGCATCGGATGCTCCTGGCAGAAGACGAAACCGCCCCCGACGCGCTGGTGTCGGGACGGACCCGGGATATTGTCCCCGAGCCGTCGGATGGAACAAAGGCCGCCGTCCCATCGCACCTGTGATCGATCGCGAAAGCGGAAACCGCGCGGGAGCGCCTCGGTAGTAGCATCGGCCCACGCAGACCACGCTCCGCCCGCAGCGGCACACGCCATGACCACACCCAACCGCCTGACGGCCTACCGCAATCCCAACTACTACAGTGCCGACCACGAGCAGTTTCGCGACACCGTGCGCGCCTTCGCCACCCGCGAGATCGCGCCCCATGCCAACGAATGGGACGAAGCAGGCGGTTTTCCGCGCGAGCTGTATCGCAAGGCTTCGCAGGCCGGCCTGCTGGGCCTGGGTTACCCCGAGGAGTACGGCGGCACGCCCTGCGACATCTTCTACAAGCTGATCCTGTCCGAGGAGCTGGCGCGCGGCGGCGCCGGCGGCGTGTGCGCATCGCTGATGTCGCACACCATCGGCTCGCCGCCCATCCTGGCGGCCGGCAGCGCCGCGATGAAGCAGCGTGTGCTGCCCGCGGTGCTGGCCGGTGACAAGATCTCGGCGCTGGCGATCACCGAACCGTCCGGCGGCTCCGACGTGGCCAGCCTGCGCACCACCGCCATCCTCGAGGGCGACCACTACGTGGTCAACGGCGAAAAGACCTTCATCACCTCGGGCATGCGCGCCGACTACTACTCGGTCGCGGTGCGCACCAATCCGGCCGATCGCGGCGCCGGCGGCGTGTCGCTGCTGCTGATCGAGCGCGACACCCCCGGCTTCACCCGGACCGAACTGAAGAAGATGGGCTGGTGGGCCTCGGACACCGCCACGCTGCACTTCGAGAACTGCCGCGTGCCCGCCGCCAACCTGATCGGCGAAGAGAACCGCGGCTTTCCCATCGTCATGCGCAACTTCAATTCGGAGCGCATCGGCATGGCGGCCGGCGCCTATGGCTTCGCGCAGATCTGCCTCGAAGATGCGCTGGCCTGGGCGCGCGAGCGCAAGACCTTCGGGCTGCCGCTGTCCGAGCGCCAGGTGATCCGCCACAAGCTGGTCGACATGGCGATCCGCATCGAAACCACCCGCACGCTGCTCGAAGACCTCGCCTGGCGGGTCGAGAACAGCGCGGGCGACCCGAAGGTGCTGGTCGCACAGCTGTCGATGCTCAAGGTGCAGTCGATGCAGACGCTGCAGTTCTGCGCCGACACCGCCGTGCAGATCCTGGGCGGCATGGGCTTCATGCGCGGCACGCGGGTGGAGCGCATCTATCGTGAAGTGAAGGTCAACATGATCGGTGGCGGTTCGGAGGAGATCATGAAAGACCTCGCCGCGCGCCAACTGTCGTTCTGAATGGAATCCCGGATGAAGACCCTGACTGGCGCCGTCAACGGCGACTCCGCCCCCGCGGGCACCCAGCCCCGCATTCCCCAGGGCGACGCCCATCACCTGGCGAGCGAACCCTGGTACCTGCCGCTGGCCGACGAGGTCGAGATTTTCGAGGCGGCCTATGCGGCCCGCCTGCCGGTCCTGCTCAAGGGGCCGACCGGCTGCGGCAAGACCCGCTTCGTCGAGCACATGGCCTGGCGCCTGTTCCGCGAAATGGACACGGCCCGGCGCAGCCATGCGACGCCGCTGATCACCGTCGCCTGCCATGAAGACCTCACCGCCACCGACCTGGTGGGACGTTATCTGCTGTCGGGCGATGCCACGGTATGGATGGACGGACCGCTGACCCGCGCCGTGCGCAGCGGCGCCATCTGCTACCTGGACGAGATCGTCGAGGCGCGCAAGGACACCACCGTGGTCGTCCATTCGCTGACCGACCACCGCCGGCTGCTGCCGATCGAAAAAACCGGCGAGCTGCTCGACGCGCATCCCGATTTCCTGCTGGTGATCTCGTACAACCCGGGCTACCAGAGCGTGCTGAAGGACCTCAAGCCGTCGACCCGGCAGCGCTTCGTGAGCCTGGAGTTCGACTACCCGGCCATCGAACTGGAGGCCACCATCATCGCCCACGAGAGCGGTGTCGATCCCCAGACCGCGCTGCGCCTGGCCACGATCGGCGAGAAGGTGCGCAACCTGCGCGAGCACGGCTTCGAAGAAGGCGTGAGCACGCGGCTGCTGATCTACACCGCGCAGCTGATCGCCGGCGGCATCTCGCCGCGGCGCGCCTGCGATGTCGCGATCGCGCGCGCCGTGACCGACGATGCCCAGGTGCAGGAGGCGGTGGCCGCGATCGTCGACGTCATCCTGCCGTGAGCGCACCCGCGCCGCCGCCCGCTGCTGTCGTCAACGACAGCGCGCTCGAGCTGGCCGATGTGCAGCGCCTGCTCTCGCTGTTCACGCAGGGGCTGTCCGGGCACTACCTGCACCTGCGCCCCACCGACAGCCTGACCGGCAGCTTTCGCCCCGACGGCGTGACCACCGACGGCACGGCCATCTATCTGCCCGCACGGGTCGAGCAGTTCGACACGGCCCGCCACAACCTGGGCGTCTACCGGATTAGTGTGCTGCACCAGCTGGGCTTCTACGAGAACGGCAGCTTCGAGTTTTCGATGGCCACCGCGCGAGACTGCCTCGAGGGCCTGCCGGCCGAGACCGCCGGCGCGCTCGACCGGCCCACCGACCTCGAACGCTTCTTCGGCCTGTGGGGGGCGCCGGCGCTGATGCGCCGGATCTTCATGACGCTCGAAGACCTGCGCATCGACGAGGCGATGCGCACGCGCTACCCCGGCGCACTCGCCGACCTGGACCGCGTGCTGGCCCACGCACTGGCCGGACGGCCCGACGCCGACACGCTGGCGGCACAGGCCAATCGCGTGAACGCGCTGTTCGAGTGCCTGGTGCAGTTCACCCTGGGCGCTCCCCGCCAGGCGCTGCTGGCCGCGGACCGCAGCGGCCAGCTCGGCCCGATGCTCGACGCCGCCCAGCGCCTGCGCCACGCCGATGCCAGCGTCTACGACAGCGCGCGGGCGGCCATGCACTGCCTGCAGGCGCTGGCCCGCGCCGCGCAAGACGAACGCCTGATCGACGTCGAGGATGTGAAGACGCTGTCCGAGAAGGCCGCCGACGGTCCGCCGGGTCACGGCCCGCCGGGCGACAACGCGGCCGACGACGACTTTGCGCTGGATGACGCCGACTTCGATGGCGAGCCGGTCGATTTCCGCGGCGAGGTCCGCCCGGAGCTGGTCCAGCGGCAGCTGCGCGCCGGTCACACCGGTTCGCTGCTCGATGCGCTGGCGCCCGCCGAGGGCGACAAGTCGAGCGAAGCCGACAAGGCGCGGGCCCGCCTCGAGCGCGAGCTGCAGGGCGATCGCGCGCTGCTGCGGCGTGCCTTCGGCGAACCCGGGGGCGAAGCGCGCAGCTATCTCTACGACGAATGGGACTATCACCGCCAGGACTACCTGAAGGGCTGGTGCCGGCTGTTCGAGCACCGGCTGCGCGGCGACGACTTCGGATTCATCGAGGATGTACGCCAGCGCCACGCCGAACTGGCCAGCCAGGTGAAGCGCCAGTTCAAGTTCATCAAGCCCGAGTCCTACCAGCGCGTTCGCCGGGTCAGCGACGGCGAGGAGCTCGAGCTCGACGGCATCATCGAGGCCATGATCGACCGGCGCGCGGGTCATGCGACCGACGAACATGTCTACCGGCGGCGCGACCGGGCGCTGCGCGAGGTGGCCGCCGTCTTCCTGCTCGACATGAGCGCCTCCACCGATTTTCCGGTGCCCGACCCGAAGGCGCCGCCGCCCCCGCCCAAACCCGCGCCGCCGCCCGACGGCGAGTTCGTCTACGCCTTCTGGAACGACGTCGAAGAGGCCGAAGAACCCGGTCCCAAGCGGCGCGTCATCGATGTCGCCAAGGAGTCGCTGGCGCTGATGAGCGAAGCGCTCGAAACGCTGGGCGACGCGTTCGCGATCTACGGCTTCTCGGGCTACGGCCGCCAGGACGTCGAGTTCCACGTCGCCAAGGAGTTCAACGAACGGCTTTCGTCGCGCAGCTGGGCCGCGATGGCCGCCATGCAGCCGCGCCGCTCGACCCGGATGGGACCGGCGATCCGCCATGCGCTGGCCAAGCTCGATCGCGAGGGCGCGCGCATGAAGGTGCTGATCGTCGTCTCCGACGGCTACCCGCAGGACTGCGACTACGGACCCGACCGCAATGACGACGAATACGGCATCCAGGACACCGCCGCCGCGCTGCGCGAGGCCGAGCGCAAGGGCGTGCAGACCTTCTGCGTGACCATCGACCCGGCCGGCTACGATTACCTGCGGCGCATGTGCCCGGACGAGCGCTACCTGGTGATCGACGAAGTGGCCGATCTGCCCAAGGCGCTGAGCAAGGTCTACCGGGCCCTGACCGCCTGACCGGCGCCACTGATTCGCCCCGTGCGGCGGCCCCGCCGAACGGACTGATTCGCCACCGCAAGGAGAAACGATGCAAGAACGCTCGCAGTCATCCGATGACGCCTACCGCCGGCACCGCCGCCGGCTGCTGGCCGTATTGCCTGGGGCCCTGGCCGCGGCCGCCTGGCAGCGCGCCGCGCAGGCGCAGGCGCAAGCCTGGCCGGGCAAGCCGATCCGCATCATCGCGGCTCAGGCACCGGGCGCCTCCAACGATGCGACTGCGCGCAGCTATGCCGATTATTTTTCGACCAGGCTCGGCGTGGCAGTGACGGTCGAGAACAAGCCGGGCGGGCTGGGCATGATCGCCGCCGAAATGGTTGCGCGTTCGCCGGCCGACGGCTACACGCTGCTGATGACGCTGCACAGCAACCTCGCGCAGGCGCCCGTGCTGCTGAAGAAGGTGCCGCTGGACACCAGCCGGGACCTGGTGCCGATCGCCGCGCTGAGCACCGGCGTGGGCGTGGGCGTCATGAAGAAGGACCTGCCGGTCGCCAACCTGAAGGAGCTGGTCGAGCTGGCCCGCAAGCGTCCGATCACCGTGGGCAACTACGGCATGGCCTCCGGCTGGCACCTGATGATGGTTCAATTGGGCCGTCAGGCCGGCGCCAAGTTCGACATCGTCAACTACAAGGGCACCGGCCCGATGCTGGTCGACCTGCTCGCCGGGCAGATCGACCTGGGCGGCGGTTCGCTGGCCGGCCTGGGCCCTTCGATCCAGCGCGGCTCGATCCGGCCGTTCGTGATCACCTACGGCGGCCGCTCGAACAAGCTGCCCGGCGTCCCGACCTGGGTCGACGAAGGATTCACCGGCCCGCATTCCAGAGCCTGTCCGAGTGCAACCTGCTGCTCGCGCCGACCGGCACGCCGCCCGAGGTCGTGACCCGGCTGGCCCTGCTGGCGCAGGAGTCCGCCCAGCAGTCGCCCCGCGTCAAGGCGCTGATGGACCAGCTGGGGCTGGAGAGCGGCCCGATCATCGGCGACGAACTGCGCAAGTTCATCGACCAGGTCTGGCCGGCCTACCGCGGGCTGACCCGCGAACTGGGGCTGGCCGTCGAATGAGCCCTGCCCATGGCGTGCCGATGAACCCTCCCGCCCCCTTCCCGATCACCCGTGCGCTGGGCGAATGGATCGCCGGCGCGCGCTTCGCGCAGATGCCGCCCGAAGCGATCGCCATCGCCCGCATCAGTTTCATCGACTGCGTCGGCGTGACGCTGGCCGGCCGCCGGGACGTCGCACCGCAGACCCTGCTCGATACGCTCGAGCCGGCCGACGGCGATGCGCTGGTGCTGTTCGGAGCCCGCCGTGCCTGCGCGCCCGACGCGGCCTGGATCAACGGCACCGCGGCGCACGCGCTGGACTTCGATGACGTCGCGCTGCGCGGACATCCCAGCGCGGTGCTGGTGCCGGCCATCCTCGCCGAAGGCCAGGCGCTGAACGTCTCCGGCAAGCAGATGCTGGCGGCCTGGGTGATCGGCTACGAGACCTGGGCCGAGCTGATCTATCGCGACGAGGGCCAGCACTCGCTCAAGGGCTGGCACCCAACCGCGGTTTTCGGTCCGGTCGCGGCGGCCGCAGCCTGCGCCGCGCTGCGCGGGCTCGATTCGCGCAAGACCGCGCATGCGATCGCGCTGGCCGCCTCGCATGCCGGCGGGCTGATGGCCAACTTCGGCACGATGACCAAGCCTTATCACGCCGGCCGCGCCGCGCATGCCGGCGTCGTGTCGGCGCGCCTGGCGGCCAAGGGCTTCACCGCCGCCGACGACGCGCTGGAGCATCCGCGCGGCTTCCTGGCCGCGTTGTCGCCGGCGGGTCATGTCGACCTGGCACGGCCGCTGTCGGCCGGCGCACCGTGGCAGGTCCTGCACCATGGCATGAGCCTGAAGAAGTACCCGTCGTGCTATTGCACCCACAAGCCGCTCGATGGCCTGCTGGCGCTGCGCGCAGCCCACGGTCTGCGGCCCGACCAGGTCGCCTCGATCACGGTCAGCATGAGCCAGCGCAACGCCCTGACCCTGCGGCACCACCAGCCGCGCACCGGGCTGCAGGGCAAGTTCAGCATCGAGTTCGCGATGGCCGGCGCACTCACGGCGGGGCGACTGGGACTGGCCGAACACACCGATGCCTTCGTTCAGAGCGCGCCGGTGCAGGCGCTGTTCGAACGGGTCTCGGTGCAGATCGATCCGCTCGAAGATCCCGTGACCGGCCACGCGGTGGCCGACCGGGTGGTGGTGCGTACCCACGACGGCCGCACGCTGGACAGCGGCCCGGTATCCGAGCCCCGCGGTTCCTTTGCGCTGCCGCTGTCGGCCGAGGAGGTGGCTGCCAAGTTCCTGGATTGCGCCCGCGAAGGCGGCGCGGGCGGCAAGGCCCAGGCTCTTCTCGACACGCTGACCGGGCTGGCCGGGCAGGCCGACGCGAGCTGGATTCTTCCGGTCGTGGACTGATTCGGCCGGTGGCGGATGGAGGCGGACGCGATCTGCCCTTGGGGCGAACACTGCCGGGGGCGGCCTGTAGCCGCGGATCGCCGCCCTGAGTCTCGGGCGTCGCGGGGGGCATGCCATACGCCCCGTTGTCGGCGCCCAGGCGGGGCGCCCCCCGCCGGATTGCGGGCCGCACGCCATCGAAGCTCAGCGGCAGGCCGGTCAGCGCAAAATCGTCGTCCGGCACCGGCTGCGTCAGGCCCAGCGCCTGCACCTGCGGCTGGCGCAGCACTTCGGGCACCGTGAGGATCGGCGAGCACGGCACACCGACCGCCTCGAAGCGCTCGACTCACCGACCGCGCGGCCCGGCCCGCAGCAGCGGGCACAACTGCTCGAACAGCGCGGCCTTGTTGGCCAGGCGCGCCCGATTCGTGGCAAACTGCGGATCGGCGCTCCAGTGCGCCTGGCCCAATTCCTGGGCCAGCTTGGCGAACAGCCGATCGTTGCCGCAGCAGATGAGCAGCGGACCGTCGGCGGCGTCGAAGGCCTCGTAGGGCACCAGGCTCGGGTGGCCGGACGCATGGCGCGGCGGCATCTCGCCGGTCAGGGCGAAAGCGTCGGCACGCTGCGCGTTCCAGACCAGCGCGGTCTCGAGCAGCGAGGCCTGCACCAGGCCGCCGCGGCCTGTCCGGTGGCGCTGCTGGAGCAGGCTCAGCGCGCCGATGACCGCCCACATGCCGGTGCCCTGGTCGCAGACCGAGGCGCCGATGCGGATCGGCGGGTCGTCGGGCCCGCCGTTGGTGCTGGACAGGCCGCTGAACGCCTGGATCAGCGGCTCGTAGCCGGGACGCAGCCTCATGGGCCCCTGGTGCCCGAATGCCGAGATCTCGCAATAGATCAGCCGGGGATGTCGGGCGCACAGAGACGGCCCGTCGATGCCCATGTCGGCCGGCACGCCGGGGCGCAGGTTGTGCACCAGGATGTCGGCGCTGGCGGCCAGGGTCTCGAAGGCGGCCAGCCCGGCCTCGCTCTTCAGATCGAGCGCGATCGACTGCTTGCCGCGATTGAAGATGTGAAAGGTCAGCGCATCGCCATGGCGAAACGGCTGACCCATGCGGCGCGCGTCGTCGCCGCCATCGGTGCGTTCGATCTTGAGCACCTCGGCGCCCAGATCGGCGAAGACGGCCCCGGCGAACGGGCCGGCCAGCACCTGGCCCAGCTCCAGCACTCGGATGCCGCTCAACACCCCGGGCGGGCCCGTCGGCCGCGGTGTGTTCGAGGCCTGCGCGGGCGCGGCCTGGCCAGTCGGATCGGTCATCAGCGCGCTCCTCAGGCCGCGACGTCGGCGAGCGCGTCGAACTCGCCGCGCAGTCGCTCGCCCTGCGGATGGCCAAGCAGGCGAGCATGCACCAGCTCGCGCTGCTGGGCGGCCGCCAGTTTCGGCTGCTCGACGGTGGCCCATTGGATCAGCCCGCGCCAGAAGCGGTCGATCAGCACCCGGCCTGCGACCTGCCCGCCATCGACGGTGCGGAACGACAACTCGCGCAACTCGCCCAGGTACAGCCGCAGCGACTGGATGTGGATGGTCTCGTCGGTGCGGATGCGCTCGATGATCAGCGCCGCCGCTTCGGCCTTCTCGCGCCGGTCGGCGAACAGATCGGGGGTGCGCAGGATGGCCTGGGTGCCGGCGAACCCGATCTCGGCGCGGAATTCGATCACCAGCAGGTTCATCAGGAACGACAGCATGCCCTCGTACTCGGGCGCAATCTCAGGCATCACCCGCTTGCCGGTGTCGGGGCGCGCGATGCTGGCCGGCGGATCGACATCGGGGAAGGCCTTCGGTCCGAACACCAGGTCGCGCGCGACGAACCACATCACGTCATGGCCGCCAATGCCCTTGTCGGGCTCGCCGCCTTCGTCGATGCCGTGGGCCAGCAGCAGGCCGCGGTCCAGGTGGCCGATCGCCATCGTGTCGATTTCCTGCGTGACCAGCCGGCGCAGATCCGGAAACGCCATCTGCGCCAGGACCCGGCCACGGGCCTCGATCTTGCCGGTGATGGTCAGTCCGTTCCAGAAGGTCTGTCCGTGCCCGGCGCGCAGCAGCAGCAGGTGCTGTGCCACATTGGGCACTCGCACTCCGGCCAGCAGCGACGAGTCGGCCTCGAAGAGCTCGCCGCCGCGCGCTCGCAGCGCCTCGGTCCAGGCGGCCAGCGCCTGCGCCCGGCCGAGCGCGCGCGGCGGCACATAGTGGCCGGCGGCATCGAAGCCGCCGTGCATGCGCCGTCCGTCGATGATGTGGGGCGCGGCAAAGACATGGTTGCCGAGCAGTTCGGGCTGGCTGTAACTGAGCTGGTTCATGAGATCTCCCTGGCGACGCATTCTATCGAGGCATGCCGGGCTGTGGTGCCCGCCGTGTCGGCGAATCGAGCACATCCGGACACGCGTGGCGCTCCGGGTCTCGCGATAATCGCGCCATGCCTTCCCGGACTGCCGACTCCCGGACCCCAAACGCGACGCCGCATCCGGCGCAACCGCGCGCGGCGCGCTATCTGGAATTGCTCGGACGCGCGGCCGCCCACATCGACGCCCACCTGAACGACCCGCTGGACGCCGAGACACTGGCCGACCGCTCGGCTATGTCGCGCCATCACTTCCACCGGATATTCCGAGCCTACTTCGGCACCACGGTGGGCGGCTACGTCACCTGGCGGCGCCTGCGCCGAGCCTGCGAGCTGCTGGCCGACCATCCGGCCTCGGTACTGGCGGTGGCGCAGGCCGTAGGCTACGAGTCGGCACAGGCGCTGGCCAAGGCGATGCGCCGGGAACTGGACACCACGCCATCGGCCGTGCGCGACGGCGTCCCCCCGCACTGGCAGCGCCTGTTCGAGCGCCGCCTGCTGTCCTCCGACGAGAGCCCCGAGGAGCTGAACGTGTCCCGAGAAATTCCTCTGCAGCCGGTATGGTTCGATGGCCCTGAATTCGTCGCGCTCACCGCCACCGGATTCGGCATGACCGACGGCGGTATGACCCAGGCCGCCCAGGCCGCTTCGCGCGAGGTGTTCGAGGCGATCGCCGCCGCCGGCCTGCTGGCGCGCGCGCGCAGTTGCCTGGCCCTGATGCCCGACGAGCCGCAGGGCCCGGACGACCCGAAGGTCCGGATGCTGTTCGGATTCACCTTCGACGGCTCGCTGACCGACCGCGACACCCGCTTCGGCCGGCCTGAACTCAGGCTCACCGGCAGTCTGCGATGGACTCGGGTGCCGGCAGGTCGCCACGCGGTGTTTCGCCACGTCGGCCCCTACCAGGACCTGCACAAGACCTGGAGCGCGGTGTACCGTGACTGGCTGCCCGCCACCGGCTATGCGCTGCGCGATACGCCGCCGTTCGAGGTGTATGTGGACGATCCTCGCGACGTGCCCCCCGAGCGGCTGCGCACCGACCTTTATCTGCCGGTGTCCTGATGACCTGACGCTGTCGCGGGCGCCTGCCGCCCCGTGCAGGCGTTGCCCGATCCCCCGGAGCCAGAGCCATGAAACACGAATCCGCCCACACCCTGATCGCCCGGCTGGCCTCGCGCCAGGTCAGCGCCCTCGAACTCTGCGACCAGGCGATCGCCCGCATCGAAGCGCTGGACGGTCCGATCAATGCGGTGGTGGTGCGCGACTTCGAGCGGGCCCGCGAGCAGGCGCGAACCGCCGACGCCGCGCTGGCGCGCGGCGAACGGCGGGCCCTGCTGGGCCTGCCGATGACGGTCAAGGAAGCCTTCGACGTGGCAGGGCTCACCACCACCTGGGGCATCCGGGCCTTTCGTGAACACCGCCCCGCGCAGGACGCGGTGATGGTCGCCCGCCTGAAGGCGGCCGGCGCCGTGATCCTGGGCAAGACCAATGTGGCCACGGCGCTGGCCGACTGGCAGAGCGTGAACCCTTTGTACGGCCGGACCGGCAATCCCCATGACACCAGCCGCAGCGCCGGTGGCTCGTCGGGCGGATCGGCCGCGGCGCTGGCCAGCGGCATGGTGAGCCTGGAACTGGGCTCCGATATCGGCGGCTCGATCCGGGTGCCGTCCCACTTGTGCGGCGTGTACGGGCACAAGCCAAGCCACGGCCTGCTGCCCGCGCGCGGTCATTGTTTTCCGGGCTCGGCTGAAGAATCGAACGTGCTCAACGTGGTCGGTCCGATGGCCAATCATCCGGCCGACCTGGCGCTTGCGCTGGACGTGCTGGCAGGGCCCGACGAGTCCGAGGCGGTCGGCTACCGGCTGGCACTGCCCGCGCCCCGTCACACCCGGCTGGCGGACTTCCGGGTGCTGGTGCTCGATGACAATCCCGACTGCGCCACCGACAGCGAGGTGCGGGCTGGCGTGACCCGCGTCGCCGATCTCCTGGCCCGCGCCGGAGCGAAGCTCGTCCACCGCCATCCGCTGCTGCCCGACCTGGGCGCGTCTTACCACGACTATCAGGGATTGCTCGGCACCATCACGACCCGGGGTTCGCCCGAGGCGCAGCCGCCGCTGGACGCCCACGTCTGGCTCGGCCTGCTCGATCGGCGCCAGCAGGTGCGCGCGGCCTGGCGCCGGCTGTTCGGCGAGATCGACGTGGTGCTTGCGCCAGTCTTCGGCACCGCCGCCTTCCCGCATGTGCTCGAGAACGACTGGATGAAGCGCACGCTGACCATCGACGGGCGATCGACCCCTTACCACCAGCAGCTTGCCTGGCCCGGCGTGGCCACCTACCCGGGCCTGCCGGCCACCGCTGTGCCGGCCGGGCGCACCGCGCTGGGCCTTCCAACCGGTGTGCAGCTGATTGGCCCCTATCTCGAAGACCGCACGACCATCGCGCTCGCCCAGATGCTGCAGGCGGCCGGCTGACGGCCGCGGCGTGCCGAGAACCGGCGTTTGTGCGATCGCGGGTCCGAGACCCGCCCGCCCGTGAGCCGGCAAAGGCGCGGCCTGCGGCATCATGGGCCGATCGTATTTCCGGCAGGTCCGCCGCATGCCCCCGCCCCCCGCGCCGTCCCCGCGCCGTCCACTTTGCCAGCGAACGTGCCGCCCTCCTCGCGGCCTGGCGCGCCCTCGACCCCGCCCACGGTCGCGCCGGCGGGTGGCCAGAGCGCACACAACAATCGCCTGGGCATCCTGTGGATGCTGCTGGCCACCATCGCCTTCATGGGCAACGACGCGATGATCAAGAGCATGGGCCAGCGCCTGCCCGCGGCTCAGATGATCGTGGTGCGCGGCGTGATGGCGATGGCACTGATCGCTTTCGTGGCCTGGCGCATGGGCGTGATGGGCCGGATTGCCGACATCGCCCGCGGCTGGGTCGTGCTTCGCGCCTTCTGCGAAGGCCTGGGCACCCTGATCTATCTGGCCGCGCTGTTCAAGCTGCCGCTGGCCAATGCGACGGCGATCAACCTGTCCTCGCCGATGTTCATCGCGGTGCTGGCGATGGTGTTCCTGCGCGAACGGGTCGATCGGGCGCGCTGGCTGGCCATCGCGGTGGGCTTTGCCGGCGTGCTGCTGGTGATCCAGCCGCGCGCGAGCGGCTTCAATGGCTATGCCTGGCTGGCTCTGCTGGCCACCGTCATCTATGCGTGCCGCGATCTGCTGACCCGCAAGGTCCCGGCCGTCACGCCCTCGATCCTCGTCACGCTGGCCACCGCGGCCGGCGTGTGGCTGATGGCCGTGGTGGTGCTGATCGTCGAAGGCTGGCAGCCGATGCACTGGCGCGATGTCGGCCTGCTCGGCGTGGCCAGCGTGTTCCTTTCGACCGGGTACTACGCGGTGATCTGCGCCATGCGGCTGGGCGAAGTCTCGGTGGTCGCGCCGTTTCGCTACGCCAGCCTGCTGTGGGCGCTGGCGCTGGGCTACCTGGTCTGGGGCGACATCCCGAACGCGCTGGCCTGGCTGGGGATCGTGCTGCTGATCGGCGCCGGTCTGTCGATGATCCATCATCAGCGCATCAGCCATCGCCGCGTGATCGCCGCATCCCGGATCGAAGCGCCCGCCCCGGGCGCGCCGCCGGAGGGCTCGATTGACGATGCCCGGGCTAAAATCTAGAGTTGGACTTTTATTGCCAGAGGTGAACTGATGTACCGCCCGCTGCGGATAGTCCTGACCGGCCTGGTGGCCGCCGCCACACTGAGCTCCCCGGCACTGGCCCAGACGGCTGGCCGGCGCCGCCGCCTATCCATCGAAGGCAATCCGCTTCATCCTGCCCTTTCCGCCGGGCAGCGGCACCGACATCGGTGCGCGCATCCTCGCCCAGCAGGTCAGCATCCAGACCGGTCAGCCGGTGGTGGTCGACAACCGGGCGGGCGGCAATGGCCTGATCGCGGCGCAGGCTGCCGCGCAGGCACCGGCCGACGGCTATACCGTGTTCGTCACCACGATGACCACGCAGGCGGTCAATCTGTCGCTGTACAAGAAGCTCCCCTACGACCCCGCCAAGGACTTCGCGCCGGTCACGCTGCTGAACAAGTCGCCGATGCTGCTGATCGTCCGTGCAGCGCCCGATGCGCCCAAATCGGTGGCCGAGCTCTCGGAGCGCATCCGGCGCAGTCCGGGCAAAGTCAACTTCGCCAGCGGCAACACGTCCTCGCGTGTCGGCGCCGAGATGTACCGTTCGCTTATCGGCGGCGAGGTCGTGCACGTCCCCTACAAGGGCACGCCGCAGGCAATCGTCGATGTCATCAGCGGCCAGATCGATTTCATGTTTCCCGACCTGTCGCCCGCGGTGCCGCTGGTCAAGAGCGGACAGCTGCGCGCGCTCGGGGTCACCGGCAACCGCCGCGTGGGCAGCCTGCCCGATGTGCCCACCATGGCCGAAGCCGGCGTGCCGGTCGATCTGGTCGCGTGGTCGGGAGCCTTCGTGCCGGCCGGCACACCGCGGCCGGTCATCGATCGGCTGAACAAGCTGATGCATACCGCGATGAGCAGCCGCGAATACCAGGAGCAAGCCGTGAAGAGCGGTACCGAGCCCACGCCGATGAGCCCCGAACAGTTTGGCGAGTTCGTCCGCAGCGAAGTCGAGAACTGGGCCCGGGCCGTCAAGGCGTCCGGAATCCAGCCCGAGTGAGCGCGCCCCCCGCCCTGGCCGGCATCGTGGTGCTGGACCTCACCCAAATCTACAACGGCCCGTACTGCACGTTCATGATGGCGCGCGCCGGCGCCACGGTGATCAAGATCGAACCTCCGCAGGGTGAACACCTGCGCAAGCGCGAACGCAGCCCCGGGGTGACCATGCCTTTCGCCGCGCTGAACGGCGGCAAGCGCGCGATCACCCTCAACCTCAAGAGCCCCGCCGCACGGGACGTGTTTCGGCAGCTGGTCGGCAAGGCCGACGTGGTGGTCGAGAACTTCGCACCGGGTGTGATGCAGCGCCTGGGCCTGGGCGAGGCGGCGCTGCGCGAACTGAATCCGCGGCTGGTCTACGCCAGCGGCTCGGGCTACGGCACGAGCGGCCCCTATCGCGACTACCCCGCGATGGACCTGACCATGCAGGCGATGTCCGGCGTGATGAGCGTGACCGGCACGCCCGACGCGCCGCCGGTGAAGGCCGGCCCGGCCATCTGCGACTTCTTCGGCGGTGCGCATCTGTACGGAGCCATCGTCACTGCGCTGCTGCGCCGAGCCGCCACCGGCCAGGGCAGCACCGTCGAGGTCGCGATGCTCGATTCGGTCTACCCCACACTGGTCTCCAACCTGGGCCTGCACCGCGAGGGCGAGACCCACGCGGTGCGCACCGGCAACCGCCATGGTGGCCTGTCGATCGCGCCCTACAACGTCTACCCGGCCAGCGATGGTTACTTCGCCATCCTGTCGATCAACGAAAAGCACTGGAAGGGCGTGGTGCAGGCGCTGGAGCTCGGCGACCTGGCCGACGATCCGCGATTTTCCAGCAGCGCGGCCCGCATCCGGAACATGGACGAGGTCGATCGCGTGGTGTCTGAGCGCACCGCGACCCAGACCCGCGCTGCCCTGTCCGCCCGCCTGATCGCCGCCCGGGTGCCCTGCGCGCCCGTGCAGGAACTGCACGAGGTCGTCGTCGATCCGCACCTGCATGCCACCGGCATGATCCGCTGGATCGACCACCCCGAATACGGCCGCACGCTGGTGCACGACAGTCCGATCGTGTTCAGCGACCTGCCGCGCGGCGACCTCCCGCCCAGCCCCCGGCTGGGCGAACACAACCGGGAAGTGCTGAGCGAGTTCCTGGGCGTGGATGCCGAAGGTTTCGGCGCACTCGAGCGCCAGGGCGCTTTCTCGGCGACGCCAGAGGAGTAGAGGGCCCGCAGCGGCCGATCCGGCGGCGGCGCTCGGACGAGCCACAGGCGCGCTGCGCGCGCGCCGCCGGTGCGCAGCGCGACTACCCCAGCAGCTGGCGCGCCAGCACCATACGGTGCACTTCGGAGGGGCCTTCGCCGATCCGCTTGACGCGCATTTCGCGGTACCAGCGCTCCAGCGGCATCGCCTTGGCCACGCCCATGCCGCCCATGATCTGGATGCAGCGGTCGACCACGCGCCCGGCGGTCTCGGTGGCGACCACCTTCGCGATCGATGCTTCGGTCTTGAATGCCAGTCCCGCATCGGCGCGCCGCGCCGCCTCGTAGACCAGCAGGCGGGCCGCGCGCAGCTCCATCTCGCTGTCGGCGATCATCCACTGGATCGCCTGCTTGTCGGCCAGCGGGCTGCCGAATACCACGCGCTCACGCGCCCAGCCGATCGCGAGCTCGAGCGCTTCCTGCGCGATTCCGATCGTGCCGGCCGCATAGGGCACGCGCCCCTCGACCAGCCATTTTTCGCACAGCGCGAATCCCTGCCCTTCTTCGCCCAGGCGGTTCTCGACCGGGATCTCGACATCCTCGAACACCACCTCGTACGGCGAGTACGAACGGATCACCGGGATCTCGGTGAACTTGATGCCCTTAGGGTGGCCGTCGATGATGAAGCAGGTGATGCCGCCACGCTGGCCCTGCTCGCCGGTGCGTGCGAACAGCAGGCCCCAGTCGGCCTGCTTGGCGCCGGTGATCCACATCTTGGCGCCGTTGATCACATAGCGGTCACCGTGGCGCACCGCGCGCGTGCGGATCGAACGGGCCGGATCGGAGCCGCCGCTGGCTTCGGTGATGGCGACATAGGCTTTGCGGCCGTCGCGGATCGCGGGCACCGCGAAGCGCTCGATCTGCTGCGGCGTGCCGAACAGAATCGGATTGGGCGGGTTGGAGCCGATCGATCCGCAGGCGGGAATGTAGGCGCCCATCCGGCAGCGCGAGGTCTCCTCGGCAACAATCGCCGCACCCAGAAGATTCAGGCCTGCGCCGCCGTACTCGAGCGGCGCGCGCACGGCCCACAGGCCGATCTGCTTGGCTTTGCGCTGCAGCGGCTCGAGCAGCTCCGGGGGCAGCGAGCAGGCATCATGCTCGACCTTGTCCTCGGCCGGCTTGACTTCCTCGCGCATGAAGCGGCGCGTGGTCTCGCGCAGCAGTCGCAGTTCTTCGGGCAGTTCCGGATCATGCAGGCTCATGGGTTCTCCTGGGAGGGGCCGGCGCGCGCATCACCGGACGGGATGAAAAAATTGTAGCGCTAAAAGTCTTGTTATAGGCTTTTTAGCCGCGACTGCCGGGCTTGCCGGGCTTGCGCGACGTGGGCGCGATCAGCGACGGCGGGTGGTCGAGCACCAGCGAGCGGGGCAGGGTCGTGCGCATCACGAACAGGTCGCCGCGGTACCACGACACACCCGCGTAACTGAGGCGGCCCCGGTCATCGATGATCCGCCTCAGGATGCGCGCCACCGGCGAGCCGAACGGATAGCCGAGGTGTTCGGACAGCACGAAATCGGCCGGCTCGACCGTCATGGTCTGCTCGAGGCTGCACGCGTGGCGGGGCTCGCCATTCATCACCATCCGCAGGATCTTGCGCTTTTCGATCGCCCGCTTCGCGAATGTCTGGAACACCTCGTCGGCCACGAACACATGAACGACGCCGAAGGGCTGGCCGTCGTGCAGATGCACCTTGGTGATCTCGGTATACGAATCGAAGGCGCCGTGTTCGCCACGGTATTCGGGCGGTATCGGTCCGGCGCGCGCCTTCGACAGGATGCGGATGCGCAGGTCGCCGGCCTCGGGACTCATCGCGTCCATCGCGGCCGAGACAGCCGGCTCGGGCCGCTGGCCGACATCGCAGACGAAGGTGCCACGCCCGCGCGTGCTGGTCAGCAGGCCCTCGTGAACCAGCAGCGCAACCGCCTGGCGCACCGTGATTCGCGCCACCTTGAACTGATCGGCCAGCGTCTCGAAGTTCGGCAGGCGCTGACCGGCGGGCCAGGCGCGCGAGACCACCTTGTGCCGGAAGATGCCCGCCAGCTGCACATACAGCGCGATGTGCCGCGTGCTGTCGACCGCGAGTTCGAGCTTGCCGAAGGCCAGGGTGTCCGCGCGCCGGGGCATGGTTCAGCCCGCGATCATTTTTCCTCGGGCTGGTTCTGCAGGTTGCGGATGCGCTCGATGCGATCCTCGACCGTCGCGTCGCTGCCGCCCTTCCACTGCAGGATCTGCAGCACCACGCCCGACGAGTCGCGAGGCCTGAGCACGACCTCGTCGCGATTGCTGAATTCGTCGCGCAGCGGGATCTTGAAACCCTTGCCTTCCACTTCCTGGATGAATTCGTTCAGATCGTCCACTTCGAGACCCATGTGATGCAGGCCTTCGCCGTGTTTGGCGATGTGCTGGTTGATGAAGCCGTCCTCCTCCAGCGACTGCACCAGCGACAGCACGTTCTCGCCGATCTGCATGTAGGCAACCTTGACCAGGCCGGCCTTTTCGCGCAGCGTTTCGGTGCGGATGTGCACGGCATTGAGCAGCTTGACGTACTGCTCGGTCGCCTGGTCGACGTCGCGCACGGCGATCGCCACGTGATCGATTCTCTTGATGCTGGCCATCAGGATGTCCTTCGGGGATAGAGGTTGCGATCAGTGTAGCCCGGGCGCCCGCGTTCCGCGCAGCGCTGCGGGCCAGCCCATCGCGGCCGCGCCGCTGGTACGCTGGCGCATCTGCGTCAGCCCTCCACCGGAGCACCGCCCATGTTCGAACAGCCCGCCGATTTCCGCGACGAATCCGAAGCGCTCTACCAGCTGCTCGCCCCGCTGCAGGAGGCCGATTTCGAGCGCCCGTCGCGATTCAAGCAATGGACCATCAACGAGGTGATCACGCATCTGCACTTCTGGAATGCGGCAGTGCAAAAGGCGCTGATCGACGAACCGGCCTTCGTGACCCTGATGGCCGACCTGAACGCATGCCTGAAGACCTCGACGATGCGTGCCTACGAGAAGCGCTGGGCCGGCCCGCTCAGGGGCCAGACACTGCTGCGGGCCTGGCGCGAGCAGTTCCGCCAGGTGACCGATCACTTCCAGAAGGCCGATCCCAAGCAGCGGGTGAAGTGGGCCGGCCCGGACATGAGCGCGCGCTCGTCGATCACCGCGCGGCTGATGGAAACCTGGGCGCACGGCCAGGCCGTGTACGACCTGCTGGGGGTCGAACGGGTGGACACCGACCGGATCCGCAACATCGCGGTGCTGGGCGTCAATACCTTCGGCTGGACCTTCGCCACGCACAAGCAGCCGCTGCCGGCGCTCGCGCCGCATGTGCGCCTGACCGCACCCTCGGGCGCGATCTGGACCTGGAACGACGCCAGCGAAACCGAGCTGATCGAAGGCAGCGCCACCGAGTTCTGCCAGGTGGTCACCCAGGTCCGCAACATTGCCGACACACGCCTCAAGGTGGCCGGCGAGGCGGCCACCCGCTGGATGGCCATCGCCCAGTGCTTCGCCGGCCCGCCCGAGACGCCGCCGGCGCCTGGCTCGCGGTTCCGGGAAAGTGTCCCCGGCTGAGCCGCCGGCGGGTCGTTCCGCAATACTGTTGGCCCAGCGCCCGCCGCCGCGTTCGCTGCGGTGCGGCATGGTTCCGCATCGCGGATCGCTATGATGATGGGCTGACCACACGACTGCCGGCGGCGCAAGCCGGTTCAATTCGCTCAAGAGGAATCCGCCATGGACCTGAGTTATTCCGCCGAAGAACAGGCCTTTCGCAATGAAGTGCGCGAGTGGCTGGCCGGCAACCTGCCCAAAGACATTCGCGACAAGGTCGTCAACTACCAGGGGTTGTCCAAGGACGACTTCATCCGCTGGCACAAGATCCTGGCCGCCAAGGGCTGGGCCGTGCCGCACTGGCCGGTCGAATGGGGCGGCACCAGCTGGGACATCACGCAGCGCTACATCTACAACGAAGAGTTCGGCCTGGCCGGCGCGCCCAACCTGCCCAACTTCGGCCCGAACATGTGCGCCTCGGTGCTGATGAAGTTCGGCACCGACGCGCAAAAGAACCGCTTCCTGCCGCGCATCCGCGAAGGCGACGACTTCTGGGTGCAAGGCTATTCCGAGCCCGGTTCGGGATCGGACCTGGCCTCGCTGAAGACCCGCGCCGAACGCAAGGGCGATCACTATCTGGTCAATGGCCAGAAGATCTGGACCACGCTGGGCCACTACGGCGACTGGATCTTCGCGCTGGTGCGCACCGACCCGGGCGCGGCCAAGCGCCAGGAGGGCATCAGCTTCCTGCTGATCGACATGAAGACGCCCGGCATCACGGTGCGCCCGCTGATCCTGATGGACGGCGGCCACGAGGTGAACGAGGTCTTCTTCGATGACGTCAAGGTGCCGCTCGAGAACCTGATCTTCGAAGAGAACAAGGGCTGGACAGTGGCCAAGTACCTGCTCGGCCACGAGCGCATGGGCTCGGCCAACGTGGGCGCCTCCAAGCGCGAACTGACCGCGCTGCGTACGCTGGCCAGCACCGAGATGAAGAACGGCAAGCCGATCATCGAGGATCCGCGCTTTCGCGACCGCCTGTCGCGCGTCGAGATCGAGCTGCAGGCGCTCGAGCTCACCGCGATGCGCTTCCTGGACAAGATGCGGCGCACCGGCCAGCCGCCGGGGGCCGACGTCTCGATGCTCAAGCTGAAGGGCAGCGAAATCCAGCAGGGCATCACCGAGCTGATGATGCAGGCCGTGGGCCCGATGGCGCAGCCCTTCGTCGCGGTCGACGACGGCGCGGTCGATGCGTACAAGTCGCGCCTGTCGCCGCGTTACTTCAACTACCGCAAGACCACCATCTACGCCGGATCCAACGAGATCCAGCGCAACATCATCGCCAAGGCGACCCTGGGTCTGTGAGCGCGAGGAATCCGACATGAACTTTGAATACACCGAAGAACAGCAGCAGTTGGCCGACTCGATCCGCAAGTACCTGGCCAACGAGTACGACTTCGAAAAGCGCAAGGCCATCATCAAGTCGCCCAGCGGTCTGAGCGATGCGGCCTGGTCCACGTTTGCCGAGATGGGCCTGACCGCGATCGCCCTGCCCGAGGCCGATGGCGGCTTCGGCGGCGGCGCGGTCGACCTGATGGCGCCGATGGAAGCCTGCGGCGAAGCCCTGGTGGTCGAGCCCCTGCTCGACAACATCGGGCTGGCCGGCCGGCTGGTGTCGCGCGGCGGGTCGGCGGCGCAGCGCCAGGCGATCCTGCCGGGCCTGATCGACGGCAAGCTCAAGCTCGCCTTCGCCTATCTCGAACCGGCCAGCCGCTACGACCTGACGGGCGCCAAGACCACCGCGAAGGCGGCCGGCGAGGGCTGGGTGCTCGATGGCGAGAAGAGCGTGGTCATCGGCGCGCCGAGCGCCGGCAAGCTGATCGTGTCGGCGCGCACCGCCGGCAAGGCGGGCGATGCCACTGGCTTGAGCCTGTTCGTCGTCGACGCCAAGGCCGCGGGCGTGAGCCTGAGCGCGAACCGCACCGTGGACGGCCAACGTGCCGCCGACGTCCGCTTCGCCGGCGTGAAGCTGGGTGCCGACGCCCTGCTCGGTCCCAAGGACGGCGCGCTGCCGCTGATCGAGGAGGCGATCGACTTCGCCACGGCGCTGCTGTGCGCGGACGCGATCGGCTGCATGAAGAACGCCAATGACGCCACGCTGGAATACCTGAAGACCCGCAAGCAGTTCGGCCAGGCGATCGGCTCGTTCCAGGCGCTGCAGCACCGCATGGTCGACATGTACATCGTCTGCGAGCAGGCCCGCTCGATGGCGATCCTGGCCGCGACCAAGGTCGATGCCGGCGGGGATGCCAGCGAGCGCAAGCGCGCGGTGTCGTCGGCCAAGGTGAAGATCGCCGACGCCGCCCGCCAGGTCAGCCAGGAATCCGTGCAACTGCACGGTGGCATGGGCATGACCGAGGAGCTGAAGGTCTCGCACAACTTCCGCCGCCTCACCATGATCGCGCAGCGCTTCGGCGACGCCGACCATCATCTGGAGCGCTACGCGGCGCTGGGCTGACGCCCGGCCCGACCTGACGCCAGGCTCGACCTGGCGCCCAGGCGCCCAGGCGCCCCGCCGATGTGCGCATCGACGGGGCGTTTTGCTTCGTGGGGATCCTTGCGCGGGCGGCGATTGGCGCTATCCTGACTGCAGGAGGTCACGACATGACGGATCGACTGCGGGTCTTGTGCCTTGCCATGGCGCTGCTGGCGTCGGCACCTGCCTGGCCGCAGACAGCACGGCCAGCCTCGCCGCCACAGTCCGGTCAGCCCGTGCTCCCTGCCCCGCCCGGGCACCCCGGCCCGGCGCTCGATGCGGCGCAGTCCGCACAACTGCGCCAGGTGATCGAAGCGCAGCTCGACGCCTTCGCTGCCGACGACGGCATTGCCGCATTTTCGTTCGCTTCACCGGGAATCCGGCGCCAGTTCGGTTCTCCCGATCACTTCCTGGCCATGGTCCGGCAGGCCTATCCGGTGGTTTATCGCCCGAGCTCGGTCAGCTTCCTGGCGCCACGGGAGGCGGGGGCGCCGTCTACCAGCCGGTGCGGCTTGCCGATGGCAACAGCCGGCTCTGGGTCGCCCTGTACCGGATGCAGCGCCAGGCCGACGGCACCTGGCGCATCGACGGTTGCGAACTGATCCCGCAGGCGGGCACCAGCACCTGACCCCTCGCGCCCCACCACCATGGACGACACCGACCGGCACCTGATTTCGCTGCTGCGCCGTGACGCCCGCATGAGCGTGGCTGCGCTGGCAAGAAAACTCGGCGTGTCACGCGGCACGGTCAGCAATCGGCTGCGCAAACTCGAGGACGAGCACGTGGTGATCGGGTACACCGTACAGCTGCGCCCGGAAGCCGAACCCGACCACATTCGCGCCTGGATGTGGGTGCTGGTCGACGGCAACCGGTCGCGCCAGGTGGTGGCCAGTCTGCTGGGCGAACCCGGCATCCAAGCCCTGCACGACACCAATGGCCGCTGGGATCTGCTGGCCGAATTGCGCGCCGAATCAATGGCCGAACTGTCGCAGCTGCTCGAACGGGTCCGACTGATCAAGGGCATCGCCAACACCGAGACCAGCATCCTGCTGGCCACGCACCGCTGAGCCGGCTGATCGCGCGCCGCGCGATCAGCCGATCGTCATCAGCGCCGGATTGCCACCGGCTGCAGCGGTGTTCACGCTCAACGAGCGTTCGACGACCAGGCGCTCCAGGGGCACCCTGCGCTCGCCCGCCGGCAATCCGATGAAGGCGACGATCGGGCCGGGGCGGGCCGCCACTTGCCGGCTCACGTCGCGCAGCGCCTGCGCCGGGCCGTGGTGCAGCACGGCATCGAAATGCACCGACGGATCGATCCAGTCGGGCACGAGCGTCACGCGCGCGCGCACTTGCGCGGGCAAGCGCCGCCATGATTCGCCCGCGCCATGCGGCCAGACCGCGCGCGCGCCCACCGCGAGCACCGCCGCGAGCTGCACGAGCCGATCGAGCGCGTCGTCGGCCAGGCACAGAATCCATTCGCGCGGCACCACGCCGTAACGATTGGACTCACCCGTCGGACCGGGCAGCTCACGCCAGTCGCCGACCGTCGATTGGGCCAGGAACAGGTCGCAGCAGCCGGCGAGGTCAGTCAGCGGCAAGGTCGCGTCACCCTGGCGCACCGCACCGGGTGTTGCCGGTGCCGCGGCCTCGCCCAGCGCCCATGCCTGCAGCGCGCGCAGCGCCGCCATCGCGCTCGACTCCATGGCGGCCGTCGCGAGACCGCGGGAACCGGCCGGTGCGATTCCCGACGGCGGATCGCAGCGCACGCCCGACCGGGCGATCATTTGCCGCGCCGCGTCGTCCGGGCGTTGCGACAGCAGTCGAAGCAGGTACAAGGGTCCGCCCGCCTTCGGTCCGGTTCCGGACAGGCCTTCGCCGCCGAACGGCTGCACGCCGACCACCGCACCGATCATATTGCGATTGACATAGATGTTGCCCACGCGCGCAACGGCCAGCACCTGCGCCATCACTTCGTCGACGCGCGTGTGCACGCCCAGGGTCAGCCCGAAGCCCATGCCGTTGATCTGGCGCAGCAGTGCGCCCAGTTCCCCCCGCTCGTATCGCAGCACGTGCAGGACGGGGCCGAACACTTCGCCGCGCAGCGCCTGCAGCGAGTCGATGATGATGACCGTGGGCGCCACGTAGCAGCCTTGACCAGGCACCTCGCGGTCGTCGCGCGCCGAACGGATCACGCGACACCCTCGTGCGCGCATCGTGGCGACATGCGCTTCGATGACGTCGCGTGCCGGCGCATCGATCACCGGTCCGACATCGGTGGCCAGAATGCGCGGATCGCCCAGTCGAAGTTCGTCCATGGCCCCCGTCAACATCGCCAGCAGCCGCTCGGCGATGTCGGCCTGAACGCAGAGCACGCGCAGCGCCGAGCAGCGCTGGCCGGCGCTGTCGAACGCCGACGCGAGCACATCCGCCACCACCTGCTCGAGCAGGGCCGAGGAGTCGACGATCATCGCATTCTGGCCGCCGGTCTCGGCGATCAGCGGCACCGCATCGGCTGGTTCGGTCTGCCGTGCGGCCAGGGCACGCTGCAGCACGCGGGCCACGTCGGTAGACCCCGTGAACAGCACGCCCCGCACCCTTGGATCGGCGACCAGCGCGGCGCCGACGGTTTCGCCCGGGCCGGGCAGCAGTTGCACCGCCGCCCGCGGCACGCCGGCCGCCCACAGCGCGCCCACGCAGACGGCCGCGACCAGGGGCGTCTGCTCGGCCGGCTTGGCAAGCACCACGTTGCCGCCAGCCAATGCCGCGGCGACCTGGCCCGTGAAGATGGCCAGCGGAAAATTCCAGGGACTGATGCAGGCGACCGGTCCCAAGGGACGGTGGGTCCGGTTGTCGAAGCCGTCGGCTGCCTGGCTCGCGTAGTAGCGCAGGAAGTCGACCGCCTCGCGCACCTCGGCAAGAGCAGCGGCGCGCGTCTTGCCGGCCTCACGGATCAGCAGCGCGATCATCCGGTAGACGTCGGCTTCGAGCGCATCGGCGGCACGGCAAAGCAGAACCGCCCGTTCGCGCGGCGGCACCTGTGCCCACGCCGGTGCCGAGCCGCTTGCACTCGCCAGCGCGGCTTGCACATCGGCAAGCGAGGCGGGGCGGACTTGCCCCACCGTATCGCGCCGATCGGCGGGGTTGAGCACGGCCTGTCCAGCGCCCGGATGCGCGGCGACCGCGAGCATCGGTTCGGCGTGCCATCGCACGCTGGCGTTCGCGGCCAGCGCCTGCGCCAGCGCGGCCAGCACGCTGGCGCTCGCCAGGTCCAGACCGCGCGCATTGAGGCGCTGCCGGCCGTACAGCTCGCGCGGCAGGGCAATCGCCGGATGTGACGCGCCGACCGCCGCTTCGGCTTTCGCCGTTGCCTCGACCTGCGCCACCGGATCACCGACGAGTTCATCGATCGGCACCGTCTCGTCGGCGACGCGATTGACGAACGAGGTGTTGGCCCCGTTTTCGAGCAGTCGGCGCACCAGATAGGCCAGCAGCGTCTCGTGGGTGCCTACCGGTGCGTAGATGCGGCAGGCACGCCCCAGCCCGCCTGCCGCCACCGGACCGACCACCTGCTCGTACAGGGTTCGCCCATGCCGTGCAGGCACTGGAATTCGTAACACTGCGGGGCCGCGTCCGGGCCGGCCATCTGGTGGATCGCCGCAACGGTGTGGGCGTTGTGGGTCGCGAACTGCGGATACACCGCATCGGGCGCGGCGAGCAGCCGGCGCGCGCAGGCAAGGTAGGCGACGTCGGTGTGGGCCTTGCGCGTATAGACCGGATAGCCGTCGAGGCCTTCGAGCTGCGCGCGCTTGATTTCACTGTCCCAGTAGGCGCCCTTCACCAGGCGGATCATCAGCCGATGCCCGCTGCGCCGCGCCAGTTCGATCAGATGATCGATCACCGCCGGGCACCGCTTCTGGTAGGCCTGGATCACGAAGCCGATGCCGTGCCAGTCGCGCAGAGCGGGCTCGACGCACAGGCGCTCCAGCAGTTCGAGCGACGGCGCGAGCCGTTCGGATTCCTCGGCATCGATGTTCAGGCCGATATCGTGGCCGCGCGCCAGCAGCGCGAGATGCCGCAGGCGCGGATAGAGCTCTTCGTGAACGCGGTCCGCCTGCGCGCGGCTGTAGCGTGGATGCAGGGCCGACAGCTTGATCGAAATGCCGGGACCTTCATGCACTCCCCGTCCGGCGGCCGCACGGCCGATCGCGGCGATCGCAGCTTCGTAGGCCAGGCAGTAGCGCCGGGCATCGTGCGCGGTCATCGCCGCTTCGCCGAGCATGTCGTACGAATAGCGGAACCCCTGCAACTCGCGTGCTCGAGCGTTGTCCAGCGCCTGCACGATGGTCTCGCCGGTCACGAACTGCTCGCCCATCAGACGCATGGCCAGATCCACGCCCTTGCGCACCAGAGGCTCGCCGCCGCGCCCGAGCACGCGATGCAGCGTCGCACCCAGTCCGCCCTGGCTGTGGGTCGCCACCAGCCGGCCAGTCAGCAACAGCCCCCAGGTGGCCGCATTGACGAACAGCGACGGGCTGTGGCCCAGGTGCGCCTGCCAGTTGCCGGCGCCGATCTTGTCGCGGATCAGCGCGTCGCGCGTGTCGGCATCCGGAATTCGCAACAGTGCCTCGGCCAGGCACATCAGCGCGACACCTTCCTGCGAGCTGAGCGCGAACTCCTGAAGCAGGCCCTGCACCAGGCCGGCACGGCCGGAGGCGCGCGGCGTCTCGCGCAGGCCGCGCGCCAGTCGTCTGGCCAGCACGTCGACCGCCTGCGCGTCGCGCGGCGCCATGCGCGCCTGCTCGAGCAGAGCCGGCAAGGCCTGGGGCTCGGGAATGCGTGTCGCGGCATCGATCGCGGCCATGGGCGTCGCTGCATGGATCGCAGCATCGAGCAGGGCATCGATCGCGGCGCGCATCGCGTCAGCCCGCGAGCGGCTCGCGTGCCAGCGCGGCGGGCGTCGCCGGACGCGAGGCTTGTCGGGGCGACCCGGCAACGTTCGTCGCCGGCCCGCGCAGCGCGCCGAACAGGTTCTTCGGATCGGGCACGCCGCCGACCAGGTCGATGCGTTCGCCGATGCCCAGTGCCAACGCCGTGTCGCGCAGAAAAGTCAGCGCCGAATAGTCTTCGAGCGCGAAGCCCACCGAATCGAACACGGTCACCTGCGCGGCGCTCGCGCGGCCCGGATGGGCGCCCGCCAGCACCTGCCAGAACTCGGTCACCGCGAAATCGGCCGGCATCTGCTGCAGGTCTCCTTCGATGCGGCTCTGCGGCTCGAACTCGACGAACACCGCGGCCGCGCGCAGCACATCCGGATGCAGTTCGGTCTTGCCAGGGCTGTCGCCCCCGACCGCATTGATGTGCATGCCCGCTTCGATCATCGCCGGCGTCAGGATGGTCGCGCAAGCCTTGTCGGCGGTGACCGTGGTGACGATGTCCGCGCCATGCACCGCCTCGCCAGCGCTCGCGCAGGGGCGCAGCACCAGGCCTTCGCCCTGCAGGTTCGACATCAGCTTCGCGGTGGCGCGCGGGTCGATGTCGAACAAGCGCAGTTCGCGCACGCCGGCCAGATCGCGAAATGCGAGCGCCTGAAACTCGCTCTGCGCGCCATTGCCGATCAGGGCCATGCGCGTGCCGCCGGGTCGCGCCAGCCGGCTCGCCGCCAGCGCGGACATCGCCGCGGTGCGGATCGCGGTGGTCAGCGTCAGCTCCGACAGGAATCGCGGCGCGCCGGTGGCCACATCGGCCAGCACGCCGAAGGCCATCACCGTCGGCAGCCCCGAGCGGGTGTTGCCGGGATGGCCGTTCACATACTTGAAACTGAATTCACTGGCATCGGCGATCGGCATCAGCTCGATCACCCCGGTCTCGCTGTGGCTGGCGATACGTGCACTCTTGACGAACAAGGGCCAGCGCCTGAAGTCGCGTTCGATGCGCTGCGCGACGCCGGCGATGCAGGCCGGCAGGCCGTGCTGGCGCACCAGCCGGATCACGTCCGAGGCACTGAGAAAAACGGTGGTCGCATGCGGGTGGGCGGACATGGCGGAAGACTCCTGGGACGATGATCCCAGTCTGTCCGCCACCCGCGTCAAGCGGTAGGTGGCGCTCTGCCACGAAAACGCCCGTTCGCTGGCGGATCGGCAGGCGCCGCTGACGAAATGCGCAATCAGGCGAGAACGACCCAAGCCGCGCCAGGCCGGCACGCCAGGCGCAACCCGGCCCGAGCGAACGCTCAGTGCTTGTTCGGCCCCATGTAACCGAACAGAAAGCCAGCCACCTTGCGCATCTGGATCTCCTCCGAACCTTCCGTGATCCGATAGCGGCGATGGTGGCGATAGATGTGCTCGAATGCCTTGTGACGCGAGTAGCCGATGCCGCCGTGTACCTGCATCGCCCGGTCGGCCGCTTCGCAGACCAGCCGGTTGGCCCAGTAGTTGCACATCGACACCTTGTCGGACAGCTGCCGGGCAACCTCCGGATGGGGCATCTGATCCATCTCCCAGGCGGTCTTGCGGATCAGCAGGCGCAGCATCTCGCACTGCGTCGCCAGCTCGACCAGCGGGAACTGGATACCCTGGTTGCGGGCCAGCTCCTGGCCGAAGGGCTTGCGCTCGCGCGCATAGCGCACGCTCTCGGCCACGCAGTAGGTGGCCGCACCCAGCGAACTGGCTGCCTGCCGGATGCGATTTTCGTGAACGAACGACTGGGCCAGGGCCAGGCCGCCTTCCAACGGGCCGAACTGCGTGTCTTCAGGCACCCAGACGTCGGTGAAGCTGACCCGCGGGTGGTCGGTCGGCATGTTGAAGGTCCACATGTACTCCTCGATCTTGATTCCGGGAGTGTCGGCGGGAACCAGGAAGCAGGTGATGCCCTTCGCGTCGCCGTTCTTGCCCGAGGTGCGGGCGAACAGCGCGCAGTGCGTGGCCTTGTGCATGCCGGTGGTCCACATCTTGGCGCCGTCGATGCGCCAGCCGGCCACGCCGTTGCGGGTCTCGCGCACCGCGCGCGTGTCCATGTGGGTGGCGTCGGAGCCGTGCTCGGGCTCGGTCAGTCCAAAGGTGATCCGCAGTTCGAAGGCCAGCGAGCCCTTGATGAATTTATCCTTCTGGGCCTGCGTGCCGAAGTCGCGCAGCATGACGATGAACGGAAAATTGCCGACCACCGAATGCTCGTTCTGCAGGTCGTTGAACAGGCCCAGGCCCTTGGCGGCCAGGTGGTCCCGAATGACCGACATCCACAGGTTGTTGCCGTCCTGCCCGCCGAATTCGCGGGGCAGCGAGAACCGGAAGAATCCCGCCTTGTCGGCCAGCTTCTTGGCCTTGACCAGCAGCGCCTCCCATTCGGGCCGCGGCAGGCCGCCCTTGTCGAAATCGGTGCGCGCCCATTCGCGGCGGTGATCGAAGAAGCGTTCGTTGTCGTCCTGCGCCTGCAGGGGCTTGATCTCGGCCTCGATGAAGGCGTCGATTTTCGCCAGGTAATCGACCAGTTCGGCCGGCAGATTGAAGTCCATTGCCCGTTACTCCTTGTTGGCCAGCGCCCGCCGGTAGCTGGCATAGCTGGGTTGATCGATCGACATCTTGGCCAGCGTGCTGGCCATCAGGTGTTCCATGAGGCCGGGGGTGGAGGCATCGAGCCTGCGCTCGCGGATGCGCTCGCACAACTCGCGCTCCAGCGCATCGGCCTGCCCATCGTGACCGAGCAGCGCACGCAGACGCGCGTGCGACTCGCGCTCCAGGCGATCGCCGTCGGCGATCTGGCGGCGCACCAGGTCGAGCGCATTGGCCGCCACTCGCGCCTGGAAGGCGGTCGACGCCTGCTGCTGGCCCGTCAGCTGCTCGCGCAGCCATCGGGTCACGACCTCGAGGATTTCATCGGCATTGGGCTGGTCGAGCATGCTCAGGCACTCCCGCTCATCAGGCGCATCAGGTCCATTTCGCTCTCGGACACCCGGCGCGCGATCATCGCGCGCTCGACGGTGCGGTCGCGTCCGCTGCGAAACCAGTCGAGCATACCGGCACAGCCGACCGCCCAGCGCAGGCTGCCCAGCACCTCCCAGAAGCGGAAGCGCTGCGGATCGACTGGCTGGCCGGTCGCCTGCCCATAGGCCTCCAGCAGCGCCTGCTGCGTGCCCAGGCCGCCGGCGGGCAGGTCGAGAAGGCCGAAACGCCAGGGCGGCAGGCACAGCCAGGCCAGATCCTCGATCGGGTCGCCCAGGTGCGCGACCTCCCAGTCCAGCACCGCGCGCAGGCCATCGCCGGGCCCGACGATCACATTGCCGTGCCGGTAGTCGCCGTGGACCAGGCACTCCCGTTCGGGCTCTGTCGGCATGTGGTCGTCCAGCCAGCACAAGGCCAGCTCGATCACCGGCCGGGGCACATCGAACGAACGGCAGCGCCGGCCCAGTTCGTCGGCGCTGCGCCGCGGCCCGCTCGGCGCAAGCGAGGCCGGCACGCGACTGACGTCCATCGCATGAATCGTCGCGGCGGTGCGCGCCAGCTGCCCGACCAGCAGCGGGCGCACCGAGTCGAAGGCCGCGTCGCGCAGGATCTTGCGCGGGATCGTTTCGCCCGGAATTCGGATCATCACGAAACCGTCGCCGAGCGCATCCTCCGGCTGCACGACATGCACCACCTCGGCCACCGGCGCACCGGCAGCGCGAAGCGCGCTCACCAGCGCGGCCTCATCGGGCAGCGACAGCGATCGCGACGCGCGCAGCCCGCCCGGCGAGCGGCGCAGGATCAGCGGCCAGGTGCGCTCCTCGCCGATCGCATCGAAGGACCAGGTCTCGAGCGTGGCGCCGGCCGACAGGCGTTGCAGCCCGTCGATGCGCCGCGCCTCGGGCAGGGCCCGCAGGATCATGGCCTGCAGGGCCTCGCGAAAATCACCCGCCGGCGTGGTCATGCGACTCACCAGGTGTCGACCCACGCGCGGCGCTTGCCGGTGCGCGGGGCCTTGGGCGGCAGCGAACGCAGTCCGGCCAGCAGCCAGCGGCGCGTATCGGCCGGATCGATCACATCGTCGAGCTCGAACAGCGCTGCCGCACTGAGCGCCTTGCCCTGGTCGTACATGCCGGCCACGCGTTTGTCGAAGGCCGCCTTGCGCTCGACGGGGTCTTCGATGGCCGCCAGTTCGTTGCGGTAGCCCAGCTTGACCGCGCCCTCCAGGCCCATGCCGCCGAACTCGCCGGTCGGCCAGGCCACCGCGAAGAACGGCGCATGAAAGCCGCCGCCGGCCATGCCCTGCGCGCCCAGGCCGTAGCCCTTGCGCAGCACCACGGTGAACACCGGCACCTCGAGGTTGGCGCCGATCACGAACACGCGGCTGCAGTGGCGCACCAGCGCGGTCCGCTCGAAGTCGGGACCGACCATGTTCCCCGGGGTGTCGCACAGCGACAGCAGCGGGATGTCGAAGGCATCGCACAGCTGCATGAAGCGCGCCGCCTTGTCGGCCGCGTCGCTGTCGATCGCCCCGCCCAGGTGCGCGGGATTGTTGGCGATCAGGCCCATCGGACGGCCCTCGATGCGGATGAAGGCGGTGATCATCGCGGCGCCGAACTGCGGGCGCAGTTCGAGCACGCTGTCCTTGTCGGCCAGCGTGTGGATGAGCTTGCGCAGGTCGTACACGCGCAGGCGGTTCTCGGGGATGGCGCTGCGCAGCTCGCGCTGGTCGGCGCATGCCCAGTCGTCGACCGCGCCCTGGAAGTACGACAGGTACTGCTTGGCCACGCGCACCGCCTCGGCCTCGTCCTTCACCGCCACGTCGACCACGCCGCTGCGGGTCTGCATGCTGATCGGGCCGACCTCTTCGGGTTTGAAGATGCCCAGTCCACCGCCTTCGATCATCGCCGGCCCGCCCATGCCGATCGTGGCGTTCTCGGTGGCGATGATCACGTCGCAGCAGCCCAGCAGCACCGCATTGCCGGCGAAGCATCGGCCCGAGGCGATGCCCACCAGCGGCACCAGGCCCGACAGCTTGGCGAACAGGTTGAAGGCCGGCGTGATCAGGTTGGCGGCGAACACCTGGTCGGTGTCGCCGGGGCGCCCGCCCCCGCCCTCGGTGAAGATCACCAGCGGCAGGCGCCACTTCTCGGCCAGATGGAACATCCGGTCCTTCTTGGCGTGGTTCTTCTTGCCCTGCGTGCCGGCCAGCACCGTGTAGTCGTACGACATGGCCACGCAGCGCGAATCGACGTCGGGAAACCGATCGCCGTTGATGCGGCCCACGCCCATCACCAGGCCGTCGGCCGGCGTGGTGCGGATGAGCTCGTCGATGGTGTTGCGCTGGCGGCGCGCCGCGAACACCAGCGAGCCGAACTCGGTGAAGGATTCGGGGTCGCACAGATCGGTGATGTTCTCGCGCGCGGTGCGCTGGCCGGTCTTGCGCCGCTTGGCCACCGCGTCGGGGCGGTTCTCGTCCAACGTGTACGCCTGGCGCGCGATGACCTCGGCCAGGTCGGGCCGGATGGCGTCCAGATCGACCACCTCGTCGGCCTCGCGCACGCTGCCCTGAACCTCGGTGGGCTCGATGAACAGCAGCGCCTGGCCTTCGAACAGGGAGTCGCCCGGCGCCACCGCCAGCTCGCGCACGATGCCCCCGCCCTGAGCTTCGATCACGTGCTCCATCTTCATGGCTTCCATCACCAGCAGCGGCTGGCCGGGCGCGACCCGGTCGCCGACCGCCACCGACACGCTGACCACCGTGCCCTGGATCGGCGCGGGCAAGGCCACGCTGCCCTCGGGCGCGTCGATCGCGGCCGCGCCGGGATTCGGGTCCACCCGTTCGTCGATGGCGCCGACGTCGTCGACGTCATCGGCGGGCGCGCCATTCTCATCCTTGCCGTGGCGCAGCACCGCCAGCGGATCGCTGCGATCGATCTGCGCACCGGCACGCTTGGGCGCGGCAGCGCGCGCGGCGGCCTGCCCAGCCGGGTTCGCCACAGCCTCCTGGAACAGCCGCTGGTGGCCGGCGCCATCGGCCACGATCTGCGCCGCGTGCCGCTCGATGAAGCGCGTGTCGATGGCGCCCTCGAGGAACAGCGGCAGGCGAAGCAGGTTCTGCAGCGCCGGCAGGTTGGTGCCCACGCCCTCGATGCGGAACTCGCACAGCGCGCGATAGGCCTTCGCGGCAACCTCCAGCAGACCACCGGTGCGCACGTGCACGATCAGCTTGGCCAGCAGCGAGTCATAACGCGGGCTGGTGCGGTAACCGGCATAGCCGAAGGTGTCGACGCGCACGCCCGGACCCAGCGGCGGCTCGAAGGCCGACAAGGTGCCGCCGGCCGGCTTGGCGGTGCCCTGCGCCGTCAAGGTTTCCATGTTGATGCGCAGTTGAATGGCCATGCCCAGGGGCGCCGGCACCTGCGAAGACGTCAGGCCGAGCTCGACCAGGCTCGCGCCGGCGGCGATGCGCAACTGCGTCTGCACCAGGTCGACCCCGGTGATTTCTTCGGTGACCGTGTGTTCGACCTGCAGGCGCGGATTGGCCTCGATGAAGGCGAAGCCCGAATGCCCCTGCGCCGACGCATCGACCAGGAACTCGAAGGTGCCGACGTTGCGATACGCGACATCGGCGGCCATCGCCAGGGATGCAGCCAGCAGCTTGTCGCGCAGGCCGGCATCGAGCCCGGGCGCCGGGGCGATTTCAACCACCTTCTGGCGCTCGCGCTGCAGGCTGCACTCACGCTCCCACAAGTGCGTGACCGCGCCCGAGCCGTCGCCCACCACCTGGACCTCGATGTGGCGGGCGGATTCGAACAGCCGCTCGACGTAGACCTCGGCGTGGCCGAACGAGGCCTGCGCCTCCGAGCGGCAGCGCTCCCAGGCGGCCGCCACCTCGTCGGCGCGGCGCACGATGCGCATGCCGCGCCCGCCGCCCCCGGCCACCGCCTTGATCATGACCGCGGCCTCGCCGCCCGGGCCGCCCTGCTGGCTCTGGAAGAACGCCTGCGCCTGTTCGAGCGTGGTGGCGCCGCCGGTGCCCGGCAGCACCGGCACGCCCAGCCGCGTGGCCAGCGCACGCGCCTTGGCCTTGTCGCCGAACAGGTCGAGCGTCTGCGGCGACGGCCCGACGAACACCAGCCCGGCCTTCGCGCAGGCCTGCGCGAAGGCGGCGTTCTCGCTCAGGAAGCCGTAGCCCGGATGCACCGAATCGCAGCCGGTCTCGCGCGCCGCGGCGATCACCGCGTCGATGTCCAGGTAGGCCGGCACGCCGGTGCCTGGCAGCGCCCGGCTCGCGTCGGTCTTGCGGACGTGCAGCGAGGCGGCGTCGTCCTGCGAATACACCGACACGGTGCCGATGCCCAGTCCCGCGGCGGCGCGGGCGATTCGGATGGCGATCTCGCCGCGATTGGCGATCAGCAGTTTCTTCAACATCATGAGAGGCAGACCTATGGTTGCGCCGGGCGCGATGACGAATGGAGTGAATGAACGACCACGGCGGGATACAACAGCGAGATACGGCAGCGAGTGACGAAAGCGAGTGACGACCCCAGCCGGCGGCTCAGCGCCGCCTGGACGTGGGATCGAGCACGATGCGAATCGACTCGCCCAGCGCATTGAAGCTCAGGGCGGTCAGCAGGATGGCGATGCCCGGCGCATACATCTGCTCGGGTGCGATCTCCATGTACTGATAGGCGCGGGCCAGCATCGCGCCCCAGCTCGGCTGCGGCGGCTGAACGCCCAGGCCCAGGAAGCTCAGGCTGGCCTCGGCCAGCAGCGCCACCGCCAGCAGCAGCGTCACCTGCACGATCACCGGCTGCACCGCGTTGGGCAGGATGTGCTTCCACAGGATGCGTCCCAGGCTGGCGCCGAACACCCGTGCGGCGTCGACGTAGAGTTCCTGCTTGACGATCAGGGTCTGGGCCCGCGACAGACGCGCGAGCTGCGGCGAAAACACGATGCCCACCGCCACCATGCTGTTGGTCAGGCCCACGCCCAGCGCGCCGGTCACCGCGATCGCCAGCACGATGGCGGGGAACGACAGCAAGGTGTCGATGAGCCGCCCGATCACATCGTCGACCCAGCCGCCCAGGAAGCCCGCCAGCAGGCCCACCGGCAGCCCGATCAGCAGGCCCACCGACACCGCCAGGAAACTGGCGTACAGCGTCGCGGGCGCGCCATGGATGAGCCGGCTGAACACATCGCGCCCGAGGTCGTCGGTGCCCAGCGGATGCTGGGCCGTGGGCGCGGCCAGCGTATTGTTCACATCCTGCGTGGTGGGCGGGTACGGGGCGATCTGACGGGCAAAGACGGCCACCAGCAGCAGCGTCAGCAGGAATCCGAGGCTCAGGCTGGCCCGCAGGTCGCGGCGCAGCCAGCGGGCCAGGCGCACCAGGCGGCCGGGCGGCGCAGTGCCGATGTCCGCCGCGCTCACCGCCCGCCCCACGCGCGGATCGACGATCGTGTACAGCACGTCGATCAGCAGATTCAGCGAGATCACGATCAGCACCATCGCCAGCACCACGCCTTGGATCACCGGAAAGTCCTTCTGGATCGCCGAGGCGACCACCATGCTGCCCACCCCGGGAATGGCGAACACCGCCTCGATCACCACGGTCGCGCCGAGCAGCCGGTTGAACATCAGGCCGATCACGGTGAGCAGGTTCACGCTGACGTTCTTCAGGCCGTGGCGCCACAGGATGGCCGAGGGCGGCAGGCCCTTGGCATGCAGGGTTCGCACGAACTGCGAAGACAGCACCTCGACCAGCGAGCCGCGCAGCTGGCGGGCGATCTCGGCCACGCCGCCCGCCGCCAGCGCGCAGGCCGGCAGCACCGCCGATTTCAGCGAGCCTATCGGATCCTTGAGAAAATCGACCGCGCCGGTGGCCGGCAGCCAGCCCAGCGTCAAGGCGAAGGTGGACACCAGCAGCATCGCCAGCCAGAAGTTGGGCAGCGCCACACCCAGCGAGGCGACGCTGGTGACGAAGGCGTCGACCCGGCTGTTGGGCTTGAGCGCCGCGAGAATGCCCATCGGCACGCCGATCAGCAGCGACAGGCTGAGCGCAAAGAGCACGATCTGCAAGGTGGTCGGAAAGCGCTTCAAGATCGACTGCAGCACCGGCTCGCCCGAGAGCATCGACTTGCCCAGGTCGAAATGCAGTGTGTCCCACAACCAGTTGCCGTACTGCGCCAGCAGCGGCCGGTCCAGGCCGAGCAGCCCGCGCAGTTCGGCGATCCGGGCCGCGCTGGGGTTTTCGCCGGCCAGCGTGACCGCGATGTCGCCCGGCACGAGCTGCATCAGGCCGAACACGATGAACGTGGCCATCACGATCACCGGCACGAACTGCAGCAGGCGCCAGCCGATCAGTTTCCAGCGGTCCAGGGCAAGCATCGCGGCACTCGGTTCGGATTATTCCGACAGCCAGACGTTCTCGAACTTCGGCTTGCCCAGCAGGTTGGTCTTGTAACCCTGCACCTTCTTGCCGTGGGCATCGAGCTCGAGCTGGAAGAGCAGCGGCGCCACCAGCGCCTGCTCGCTGATGATCTTCATCACCTTGCCGAGTTCGCGCTTGCGCACCTCGAGGTCGGTGGACGCGCGGCTGGCGAGGATGGCGGCGGTGAGTTCAGGCGCGGGTTCGGCCTTGCCGGCATTGAAGTACGCGGTCTTCATGTACATCAGCGAAAACGTCAGCGACGGGTCGGGACGGCCGGTCCAGGCCGACAGCAGGCCGTCGCCGTTCTGCGCGAAAAATTTCGCGCTCATGTCGGCGATCGACCCATTGGTGAACTTGACCCGGATGCCGGCCTTGCGCAACTGCTCCATCAGCACCTCCTGGCGCTGCACCGCGCGCTGGTCGGTGTAGCCGATCAGGTTCAGGTCCAGGCCGTCCTTGTGCCCGGCCTCGGCCAGCAGCTTCTTGGCGGTATCGATGTTGTGCGGCCAGGCATTGACCAGCGATTTGTCGAAGGCCCAGTGGGCACTGGGCAGCTGTGTCCAGGCGGCTTCGGCCAGACCGGCCATCGTGGCCTTGACGAAGGACTCGCGGTCGATCGCGTGGTTGATCGCGCGCCGCACCTTGACGTCGTTCAGTGGCGGGCGCCCGTAGTTCATGTAGAGCTGGACGCAGTACAGCGTCGGTCCGCTGTTGGCGCCCAGCTTGGAGCGGTCGATGATCGCGCGCTGCTGCGGCGACAGGAAGTAGACGTAGTCGTTCTGCCCGGCCACCACCGAACGCAGGCCGGTGTTCACCTCGATGATGATCTGCAGCTCGATGCCGTCCAGGTACGGCATGCCGGCCTTCCAGTACTTCTCGTTGCGCGTGACCGAGACCTTCTCGCCGTCGGACCAGCCGACCAGGCGCCACGGACCGGTGCCCACGGGCTTGCGGTCGTGTTCGTTGCCCAGTGCCTGGATCGCCTTGGGCGAGGCCATCATGCCCGCCCGGTCCGACAGGATCAGCGGCAGCGCGGCATCGGGCTGGCTCAGCTTCAGGGTGACCTGGTGCGGGCCGGTGGCCTCCACCGTCTCGACGGTGGCCAAGTCGGCCTTGATGTTGGAGCGCGGCGCGGTCTTGGCGCGCTCGATGTTGAATTTCACCGCGGCCGCATCGAAGGGCGTGCCGTCGTGGAACACCACCCCCTTGCGCAGGTTCAGCACCATGGTCTTGGGGTCGGTGAAGCTCCAGGACTCGGCCAGGCCGGGGCGGGCCTGCAGCGTCGCGTATTCCCATTCGATCAGCGTGTCGAACATCGTGTACAGGAATACGTGGTCGGTGCCCGCGCCGCCAGTGGCCGGATCGAGACTGGACGGGTTGGCCGGCGCCGCCACCTTCAGCACGCCGCCGCGGCGCGGCGCGCCCTGTGCGATCGCCAGCGCCGACGGGCCCGCGGTGAACGCGCCGGTGATCAGGCCGATCATCTCGCGGCGCGAAACGCGCAGGGGCTCGACGCTGTCGTCTTGCATGCTCGGAACAATCGGGGACTGGCTCATCGGTGTCTCCTGTCGGTGATTCGGGTGGTCACGCTACGTGGGGGATCGTGCTCTGGTTTTCGGGCGCGGGCATCGCGAAATGGCAGGCCACCCAGTGGCCAGGCAAAGCCTCCCGCCAGGCCGGTTCGCGCACGGCGCAATCGTCCGTCGCCCTGGGGCAGCGGGTGCGGAATCGGCAGCCCGAGGGCGGATCGATCGGGCTGGGGATTTCGCCGCTCAGCACCTGTTTTTCGGTCGTGCGCATCGACGAGGGCAGCGGCACGGGCTCCGAGGACAGCAGCGCCTGCGTGTACGGATGCAGCGGTGCATCGGCCAGCGCCTGCGCATCGGCCAGCTCGACGAAGCGGCCCAGGTACATCACCGCGATGCGGTCGCTGACATGCGACACCACGCCCAGGTCGTGGGTGATGAAGACATAGGTGAGCCCGAACTCGCGCTGCAGGTCGGCGAACAGGTTGAGCATGTCGGCCTGGATCGACACGTCGAGCGCGGCCACCACCTCGTCGCAGACGATCAGCCTGGGGCGCAGCATCAGCACCCGCGCGATGTTGACGCGCTGCTTCTGGCCCCCGGACAGCTCGTGCGGATAGCGCTGCGCGTATTCGGCGCCCAGACCCACGCGTTCGAGCACCTCGGCCACCCGCCGGCGCCGGTCGGCCGCCGGCAGCTCGCCGAGGATGTCCAGCGGCTCGCGGACCGAATCGCCGATCGTCATGCGCGGGTTGAGCGCCGCGTTGGGGTCCTGGAAGACGACCTGGTAGTCGCGGCGCAGCGTGCGAAAAGCCGAAGCGCCCAGCGCATAGGGATCGTCGCCCTGCAGCCGCAGCGTGCCCGAGGTGGGTTTGAGCAGCATCACCAGCGCCCGCCCCAGGGTGGACTTGCCGGAACCGGATTCGCCGATCACGCCGAAGGTCTCGCCGGGCCAGACCGCGAAGCTCACCCCGTCGACCGCCTTGACGGTCTCGCCGCCCTTGCCGGTCGGGAAATGCACCCGCAGGTCGTCGACGGTGACCAGAGGGGCGCTCACGCCAGGGCCCCCGGCAGATGGAGTTCGGTCTGGCGGGCGCAGCGGGCACTGCGCGCCGGCTCGATCGACACCAGCGACTGCGGCTGGCGGCAGGCGGCTTGCGCATGGCCGCAGCGCGGCTCGAAGCGGCACCCCACCGGCATCGCGGTGAGCGCGGGCACGCGGCCCGGCACCGAGGGCAGCACCGACTTGCGCGGACTCAGGCGAGGGATCGAACGCAGCAGCCCAGAGGTATAGGGGTGACGCGGGCGCAGCAGGGCTTCGTCGACGCCGGCGTCCTCGACGATTTCACCGGCATACATGGTGAGCAGACGGTCGCAGGTTTCGGCGACCACACCCAGGTCGTGGGTGATGAACAGCAGCGCGGTGCCGGACTGGCGGCTGAGGTCGACCAGCAGCCGGATGATCTGCGCCTGGATGGTCACATCGAGCGCGGTGGTGGGTTCGTCGGCGATCAGCAGCGCCGGTTCGCAGGCCAGGGCGATGGCGATCATCGGCGCGCTGGCGCATGCCTCCGGAGAGCTGGTGCGGATACTCGTCGACGCGGCGATCGGGCAGCGGGATTCCGACCGCGGCCAGCGCCTCGATCGCCCGGGCCCGGGCCTGGCGCCGGCTCATGCCGCGGTGCGTGCGCAAGGTTTCGGCAATCTGTTCGCCGACGGTGAACACCGGATCCAGCGCGCTCATGGGCTCCTGGAAGATCATGCCGATCTTCGCGCCGCGCACCTCGCGCATGTCGCGCGCCGACAGTTCGGTCAGGTTGCGGCCCTCGAACTCGATGCGTCCGGTGACACGGCTGGACTGCGCCGGCAGCAGGCCCAGGATCGACAGCCCGGTGACCGTCTTGCCGCAGCCGCTTTCTCCGACGATGCCCACCCGCTCGCCGGGCTTCAGGTCGAAGTCGATGTCGCGCGTGGCCTGCACTTCGCCCTGCGCACCCGTGAAGTGGATGCACAGCCGCTGCACCGACAGCAGCGGCTGGACCTGGGCGAGCGCAGTGCTCATCGGAGATCAGCGCACGGCTGCGGTTCGCTTGCGCTGCGCCGGCGGCAGGGCGGCATCGCCGATCACGCCGAGCTCGGCCAGACGGGAGATCTCGGCCTCGCTCAGGCCCAGCACACCGCCCAGCACCTCGCGATTGAACTGCCCCATGGTCGGCGCCGGCCAGCGCACCGGCAGCGGCTGCGCGCCGCTGCGATAGGGCGCGGCGAACAGCGGATGGCGCCCGACATACGCACGTTCGACCACCGGGAAGGCGCCGCGTGCGATCAGGTGGGGATCCTGGTACAGGTTCACCGGCGCGCGCACCGTGCCGGCGGCCACCCCGGCCTGCTGCAGCAGGCGCATCGCGGTGTCGGGATCGCGCTGGGCGCACCACGCGCCGATCGCGGCATCGATGCGCTCGGCCTGCGCGTGTCGCCCGGGGGCACCGGCCAGTGCCGCATCGGCAGCCAGCGCCGAATGGCCGATCACCCGGCACAGCGCCTGCCAGGCGGCGTCGTCCGTCACGGCCACCAGCACCCAGGCCTCGTCGCCCTGGCAGCGGTAGACGCCCTGCGGGGCATAGGCGGCATGGCGATTGCCGGTCCTGGGACCGACCGACCCGTTGGCGGAGTGCTCGATCACCCACGGCGCCACGAACGGCAGCATGCACTCGACCTGCGCCAGGTCCACATGCTGGCCCTGCCCGGTCTTTTCGCGATGGCGCAGCGCCACCAGCAGCGCGCAGGCCGCATTCAGGCCGCCGACCGCGTCGCCGTGGGCGATGTGGTTCATCACCGGGGGATCGCCTTCGCGACCCGACACCGAGGGCAGCCCCGAGCCCTGCTCGAGAGTCGAGCCGTAACCCCGGCAATCGCTCCAGGGCCCGGTGGCGCCATAGGCGGCCATCGACACCATGACCAGCGACGGATTGACTTTGCACAAGTCGCTGTACGCCAGGCCCATCTTGGGCAGCACCTGGCTGGAATAGTTCTCGACCACCGCGTCGGCGCCGCGCACCAGTTCCTTGAGCAGCGCCGCGCCGTCCGGCGAGGTGAGGTCGAGCGTGATGCCGCGCTTGTTGCGGTTCATCGCCAGGAAACGCGGGAACTTCTCGAACAGCTTCTGCTCGAAGTCGGTTTGGCTCTGGCTGGTGCCGCGCCACCAGTCCGGGTAGCCGCAGGACTCGACCTTGATGATGTCGGCGCCCAGGTCGCCCATCTGGCGGGTGCACAAGGGCCCGGCCCAGCCCATCGAGAGATCGATGATCCGCAGGCCATCCAGCGGACCGGCCGCCCGAGTCACGGGCCGGCGCGCCGGCCCGTCGAATCGTTCGAGCGCGCGCTCGTCGGCCCAGACAGCCGACGCTTGCGTCGATCCGAGTGCCGGCACCTGGCCGCCGCCCGCCGGCAGCGTGCGCGACAGGTGCAGCGGCGAGCGCGGCGCCTCGAAGTGTCGCGACCCGGCCTGGATCGTGGCGATCGCGCCGCGGTTGCGAAACGTCGCTGTCGACAACAAGCCGGCCATGTCCGGCACGACCGTGAACGGGATCTTCATCTCGAGCCCGCGCTCGAACCAGTAGTCCGCCGTCTGCGTGGCCAGGCCCGCGGAAATTCGTGGCTCGAGGGTGTCGGCAAACCGCAGCCGCTCGGGCCCCATGTGGTAGTCAGGGTGGTGCGCCAGATCGCCCATGCCCAGCAGGTCGCAGAATGCGGCCCACTGCAGCGGGGTCACGACGGTGATGCCCAGCCAGCCCTCGCGGCAGCGATACACGCCCATCGGGTAGGTCGGGGTAAACCGGTTGATGCCCAGGCGCGGCTGGCCGCGGCCGCTGGGCTGTGCCTCGCAGGCCTGGTATTCGGCCAGCGCAGCCACCGATTCGAGCACGCTCACTTCCCACAGGCCACCGCCGGCCCGCTCGCGTCCCGGCAGGCTCGCCATCAGCGGGATGAAGGCGGACAAGCCGCCGACGATGGCCGACTGGAAATCCGGCAGCGCCAGCGGCGGCCCCTCGGCCGGCCCGATCAGCTGCACCTGGCCGCCCAGGGCGCGCACCACGGCATCGGTGCCGTGGTAACCCGAATAGGGCCCGCCCTGGCCGAACCAGTTCAGGTCGGCGATGACGCAGCCCGGCCGCGCTCGGCGCAGCGCCGCATGGTCGATGCCCAGGGCCTCGCGGCTTTGCGGGGCCAGCGAATCGATCAGCACATCGGCCTGGCCCAGCAGCCGGGCGATCTGCGCCCGGCCCTGGCCGGTGGCGCCATCGGCCACCACGCTGCGCTTGCCGAAGTTCAGGTACGCGAACCAGCCGCTGCCCAGGCCCGGATCGGAGGCGGCCAGCAGCGGCGGCGACGATCGGGACGGGTCGCCTTCCGGTGGTTCGATCTTTAAAACATCAGCGCCGAAGTCGGCAAAAAAACGCGCGCAATAAGCGGCGGCGGGCAGGTCACCGATTTCGATGACCCGCAGGCCGGACAGCGGCTGGGTACCCAAGACGTCTCCCGATAGTCGGTGACACGGCCGTCCAAGCGCCCTCTGTGCGAGGGTCGGGCGCGGCGCGTCACTCGTCGTTGATCGGGCGACTAGACCATATCGCGCGCAGCACTGTCAACGGCGGCACGGGTGTCCTGATCCGCTGGGTGAAACCGTCAGATCGGAATTTCGCCTTTGGAAATTCCGGGCCCGCAACGCGACTCGCGGCGGGCCGGCTTGCGGCCTGTCAGTCGAGGTGATCGCGCATCCGCTCGGCCAGGCGCTTGCGGGCGCGGTGCAGCCGTACCCAGCAATTGGCCTCGGTGATGTTCAGGCGGCGGCAGACATCCTCGGTCGACACGCCCTCGATCACCTGCAGCACGAACACCTCCTTGAGCGTCGGGGGCAGTGCATCGACCTCGCGCGCCAGTTTGGCGTGCATCCGGCGTCGCGCCACTTCGCGCATCGGGTCGTGGGTGTCGCCGGCGGTCATGGCCGGGAGCGTCTCGAGCAGGCTGTCGTCGCCGGAGCCATCGCCATCGTCGCCATCGGCCGCCGCCTGGCGCACGTAGCGGGATTCGCGGCGGAACACATCCTGGATCTTGTGGTTCAGGATGCCGATCAGCCAGGTGCGCAGGGCCGACTTGCCCTGAAAGCTTTCACGACTGGACAAAGCGGCCAGCAGCGCGTCCTGGACCGCGTCTTCGGCCAGTTCTTCGTCCCGGATCTTGCGGCGGGCGAAGCGCAGCATGGCGCCGCGGTGGGTGGCCAGGTCGATCGCCAGTGCTGCCGTGGCGGTCGCGGTGGCGGCCAGTGCCGTCGCGGTCACGACGGCTGAGGGGGCAAGGGCGATGGCGCTCATGAGCGATCCTTCGGTGCAATCCGTTAAGGGGAAGTGGCAGTCTGACGACGTCACTTTTCCGGCCGGTCACCTCCAGATAACGAATTGGTCACGAAAACATTCCCTTTCCAGACGGCCCTATCGCCGGCCGCGCGCATTGACTATCCTGCACCGACTCGGAGCACTCCATGGAACGTCACATCCTCGTCGTAGAAGACCAGAAGGACATCGCCGACCTGATCGCGATGCACCTTCGCGACCTCGGCCATGCCGTGGAATGCGTGCATGACGGCGGCAAGGGCTATGAGGCCGCGCGCACGGGCCGCTACGACCTGATCGTGCTGGATGTGATGCTGCCGGTGCGCGACGGGCTGGACGTGGTGCGCTCGCTGCGCATGGACCGTATCGACACCCCGGTGCTGATGCTGACCGCCCGTTCCGGCGAGATCGACCGGGTGCTGGGTCTCGAACTGGGCGCCGACGACTACCTGACGAAGCCGTTTTCGATCCCGGAGCTGCAGGCGCGGGTCAAGGCCATCCTGCGCCGCAGCGATCGTCAGGCCGCGACACCTGCCAGCGACGAAGCCGAGAAGCTGGCCTTCACCGACCTGACGATCGACAGCGCCAGCCGCGAGGTCCGCCTGGCGCAGCGGCCGGTCCCGCTGACGGCCAAGGAATTCGACCTGCTTCTGCACTTTGCGCGCAATCCGGGACGGGCCTTCACCCGGATGCAGCTGCTCGACGCGGTCTGGGGCACCACCTTCGAAGGCTACGAGCACAACGTGAACACCCACATCAACCGGCTGCGCTCCAAGATCGAGACCGACCCCGCCAATCCGCGCTACGTGCTCACGGTGCGCGGCGTCGGCTATCGCTTCACCGACCAGCGCTGAGGACCGGCGGTCATGAAATCCCTTCGCTTCAGAGTGCTGCTCCTGGTGGCTGGCTTCGGCTTCTTCACGGCCGCGCTGCTGGCCGGCATCATGTTCACCTCGGTGCGCGGCTACTACGTCGACATGACGTACGAGAAATCGGTGCGATTCATCGAGCGGGTCATCGAGATGCATCCGGACCTGTGGGACACCTACGCCACCGACCCTTCGGGATTCGCGGCCCGGCTGCGCGAGTACATTCTCTATTCGCCCAATACCGGGCTCTACCTGCTCGACAACGACGGCCGGGTGCTGGCCTCGGCCGGCGAAGTCCGGGGCTTCTGGAACGACTTCAAGGTCGACCTGAGCCCGGTCAAGTCGGCCCTCGAGAACCAGTCCGACGCACCGGTCATCTCCAACGATCCCGACAACGACCGCAAGACCTGCCTGGTCGCCGGGCGGCCGGTGATGCGCGGCGAACGCACCATGGGCTGGCTGTACGTGGTGGCACGCTCGGCCGACCTCGGCTCGCACACACCGGAACTGCTGCGCAGCTACGCGGTGCGCACCGCGGTGACGGTGTCGCTGATGACGCTGGCGCTGGGGGTGCTGCTGACCATCTCGATGATCGCGGTGCTGACCCGGCCGCTGACCGAGCTCACCCGGGTGGTCGAGGGCGTCAAGAATTCCGGCTTCGCCGAGAGCCTGTGCAGCTCGATCGTGCCCAACTGCGGGCGCGACGACGAAGTCGGGCGCCTGTCGCGCACCTTCCGCGAAACCTTCGACCGGCTGAACCTCGAGACCAAGCGGGTCAAGGAAACCGACATTCGGCGCCGCGAGATGGTGGCCAGCGTGTCACACGACCTGCGCACGCCGCTCACCGCGCTGATCGGGCTGCTCGACACCGTCCGAATGAAGGGCGACGCGATGAAACCCGAGGAACAGCGCGACTATCTCGCCCGCGCCGCCCAGAACGCCCAGCACCTGAAGCGCCTGACCGACGCGCTGAACGAACTGTCGCGCCTGGACAGTCCCGAGTTCGAAACCCATCCGGAGCCGATCGCGATCGGCGAACTGGCCGACGACGTCGTGCAGCGCTTCCTGTCCACGGCGGAAGCCGCCGGCCTGAAGCTCGAACTCGACTATCCGGACGGCCTGCCGCTGACTCCGGTGGACGCCGCGCTGATCGAGCGCGCGCTGGCCAACCTGCTGGACAACGCGCTGCGCGTCACGCCGGCGGGCGGAGTGGTGCAGGTGCGCGTGGTGCGCGATGCCGCCGGACTGCGCCTCGAGGTGTCGGATACCGGACCTGGTGTGGCGCTGGAGGATCAGCCGCGGGTGTTCGAGCGCTTCTACCAGGCTGCCCGCCATCGCGACCTGCGCGGCAGCTCCGGCCTGGGCCTGGCCATCGTCAAGCGTGTGGCTGAACTGCACGGGGGCCAGGCCGGCCTGCGCAGCCAGCCGGGCAAGGGCTCGACCTTCTTCATCGAACTGCCGCAGGGGGCCTGAACCGGCGCTCCAGCAGCAGCAGCAGCCCGCCCAGGCTGATCAGGGCGGCGCTGCCCAGGGCCAGGCCGGCCTGCGACCCCCAGATCATCGGCACCACCAGACCGGCCGCCACGCTGTTGGCCGTGCTCTGCACAAAACCCTGGCAGGACGAGACCATGCCACGGCGTTCGGGCGAGAGGTCGCTCACCATCACCTGCAGCGACGACATCGCGACCGCCAGCCCCATCGTGTACAGCCCGATCGGCAGCACGGCCCAGGGCAGGCGGCCGGGCACGAGCCAGGCCGCGGCCAGGCTGGCGAGCACAGCCGATGCCATCAGGGCCTGGCCGAGGCGGATGCTGCGGGCGAGCGACAGCCGTCCGGCCAGCCGCGAGGCCAGCAGCGCGCCCGTCGAGGTGCCGATGGTCAGCGGCAGGAACAGCCAGTGGAACTGGGTCGAGGCGAGGCCGAGGTGCGTGATCAGGAACATCGGCGCGGCCATCACGTAGATGAAAAAGGCCTGGAAATGCGCGGTCAGCGCGCCCGCCAGCCGCCAGAAGGCCCATTGCCGGAAGATCGAGACGTAGCCGCGGGCCAGCGCGACAGGGTGCAGGCTCTGCCGGCGCGCCACCGGCAAGGTCTCGGGCAGGCTGCGAAAGATGGCCACCCACAAGGCGGCCGACATCAGCGCCAGGAAGCCGAAGATCGCGCGCCAGCCCAGCCAGTGCTCGATCGCCCCGCCGATCACCGGCGCGATCGCGGGCGCAAGGGCGAACACGATCTGGGACTGGGACATCAGCCGCTGGGCATCGGCCCCGTGCGCGACGTCGCGCGCCACCGCCCGGCTGATCGCGATGCCGGCGCCGCCGACCGCGCCCTGCACAGCCCGCCAGATCCACAGCGCCTCGATGCTCGCGGAGAATGCGGCCGCCAGGCTGGCCAGCGAAAAAACCGCGAAGGTGACCAGCAGCACCCGGCGCCGGCCCAGCGCGTCGGACAGCGCGCCATGCCACAGCGTCATCGACGCGAACGCCAGCAGGTACACCGACAGCGTCTGCTGGACCTGCAGCGGCGTGGCGCCCAGGTCGCGCCCGATCGCCGGCAGCGCCGGCAGGTAGGTGTCGATCGCGAAAGGCCCGAGCGATCCCATGGCGGCGATCAGGAAGACGAAGCGTCGGGGAACGGGCGGAGCGGGCGCGCTGGCGCTCGCCGCGGCAGGCTGGGCGGGATTTGTCACGGCGCGACTGTACCCGAGCGCCAGGGCGCCCGGTTCGAGCCCCCGAGGCCAGCGGGCCGATGTCTGCGTCGCCAGCGGGCCGGTGTCGGCGTTGCCACCGGTTAGGTGTCCGCGTCGCCAGCCGGCCGAGGCCCCTGTCGCCCGCCAGCCTGGCCGTCGCGTCCGGCCATCCCCGGCCGGCCGAAGCGGCTGGCCTATACTTGCCGGTTCCCATCCCTTGTCGTAGCTCGCGCTTCGCTCCCCCCATGGCCCTACTGACCGTTCAATCGGCCGAGCTCGCGTACGGTCACCATGCCCTGCTCGCCGGGGTCGACCTGTCGATCGAGACCGGTGAACGCATTGGCCTGATCGGGCGCAACGGCACCGGCAAGTCGTCCCTGCTCAAGGCACTGGCCGGCCTGGCCGCGCTCGATGCCGGCGAAGTCCGTCACGCGTCCGGCACCCGCATCGCCTACCTGCCGCAGGAGCCCACCTTCGAGCCGGGCGTCAGCATCCGCGAGGCGATCACCGGCGCGCTGGCCGGCGATCTGGACGACCATGACGCCTGGAGCGCCACTCACCGGGTCGACGCCGTGCTGTCGCGCTTCGGGCTGGACGGCGAGCCGCTGGTCCAGACCCTGTCGGGCGGCATGCGCAAGCGCGTCGCGCTGGCCCAGGCGATGGTGCGCGAGCCCGAACTGCTGCTGCTGGACGAACCCACCAACCACCTGGACATCGAGGCGATCGTCTGGCTCGAGGGCGTGCTGCGCTCCTTCCGGGGCTCGCTGCTGATGATCACCCACGACCGGCGGTTCCTGGACTCGGTGGCCACCCGCATCATCGAACTGGATCGCGGACAGTTGCGCAGCTACCCCGGCGATTTCGCCACCTACCTCAAGCGCAAAGCCGACGAGCTCGCGTCCGAGGCGCTCGAGCGCGCGCGATTCGACAAGATGCTGTCGCAGGAAGAGGTCTGGATCCGCAAGGGCGTCGAGGCTAGGCGCACCCGCAACGAAGGCCGGGTGCGGCGCCTGCAGGCCCTGCGCGTACAGCGCGAGGCCCGCCGCGAGCGCATCGGCAGCACCCGCCTCGAAGTCGACGCCGGCGAAAAATCCGGCAAGCTGGTCGCCGAACTGACCGACGTGCAGGTCGCCTACGGCGATCACGTCGTGCTGCGCGACCTGAACTGCATCATCCAGCGCGGCGACCGGGTCGGCATCGTCGGCGCCAACGGCGCGGGCAAGACGACGCTGCTGCGCACGCTGCTCGGGGACCTGACCCCGACCGCCGGCAAGGTGAAGCTGGGCTCGAACCGGCAGGTCGCCTACTTCGACCAGCTTCGCGAACAGCTCGATCCCGATGCCGCGGTGGCCGACACCATCTCTCCGGGCTCCGAGTGGGTCGAGATCGCGGGCCAGCGCATCCATGTGATGAGCTACCTCGAGCGCTTTCTGTTCGAGCCGGCCCGCGCCCGCTCGCCGGTGCGCACGCTGTCGGGCGGCGAACGCAACCGGCTGCTGCTGGCCAGGCTGTTCGCCCGGCCCGCCAATGTGCTGGTGCTCGACGAGCCGACCAACGACCTCGACATCGACACCCTGGAGCTGCTCGAAGAACTGCTCGACGAGTATCCGGGCACGCTGCTGCTGGTCAGCCACGACCGGGCCTTCCTCGATGCGGTGGTCACCCAGACACTGGCCCACGAGGGTGGCGGCCACTGGCGCGAATATGCGGGCGGCTGGAGCGATGTCGAGGCGGCGCGCTCCCGCCAGGCGCAGGCCGCAGCCAATGCCCAGGCCGGCGGCGCGCCAGCGGGCGGCAGCCGCTCCGCCGCCGACAATCGCGATTCAAGCGGCGGCAATGGCGCGGCCGGAGCCCGGCGCGAGCCGGCGCGGGCCAAGCTCAGCTACAAGGAACAACGCGAACTCGACGCCCTGCCCCAGCGAATCGCCGATCTCGAAGCCGAGCAGAAGCAGCTGGCCGCGCGGCTCGCCGATCCCTCGACTTACCAGGCGCAAGGCACCGGCGATACCGGAGCCGGTGCGCTCAAGGCGATGAACGAGCGTGTCTCGGCCATCGAGGAAGAACTCCTCGGCTGTCTGGAACGCTGGGAAACGCTGGAGGCGCGCAAGGGCTGAGCGGCAACACGACCCGCCCGGCCGGCGTGATGCGCGCGCCGGGGGAGCCAGACGCGCGGGACGCCCTGCCCTCGATCCCTCGCCTATTGCGGCTTGGTGGTTGCCGGCTTGGTGCTCGCCGGCTTGGTGCTCGTCGGCTTGGCGGGCGTCTTGGCTCGGGTGGTGGACTTGGCCGGCGTGCTCGACGCAGGCGCCGAGGTGCTGGTCGGCTGGACCGAGCCGCTGTCGACCTTTTGCGAAGCAGGCGTGCTGCCCCCCTGGACCCCTAGCGTGCCGCCGGTGCCCAGTCCTCCCTTGACGGTCTGGGCGCGGTAGTTCTTCACCGACTTGACCATCTGGTTGTAGGCATCGGCGAACGCCGCGGCGAGGACCTTGCCCTCGGGCGTATTGGTGTACCCGCCCAGCCCACCGCCGGCGCTGCCGCCGAACAGGCCGCCCCAGACCCCGAAGTCGGTGTTCTTGGAGCTGCCCTCGGCCGCCGCAAGCTGCACGCCCGAGCGGTTGTCGATCAGGGTGAGCATGGTCGAGGCTTCGCTGAAGCGCAGGCTGCCCGCCACCGCGCCCAGCGCCCCCAGGCCCCGGCTGAAGCCGCCCAGCGCACCGCCAACGCCGCCGGCGTCCTTCTGGCTGAACGAGATCGTGGGGTTCATGCTGTAGTCGGCCGCCACGATCTGGCCGGGACCCATCCGGCTGCCGGCACGCATTTCGCCGCTGTCGCGCAGCGCGCGCTCCTGCTGCATCTGGTTGAACGCGCGCCCGCGCTCGACGACGACGAAGCAGTTCGACTGCTGCACCAGCAGGCGGATCAGCGGCACGGTGGAAGTCAGGCGGTAATCGCGCGTGAGCTGGCCGAACCACGGCTGGGACTGGTCCTCGACCACCGCCAGCGTGCCCAGCGAGGCCTCGCATTTTTCGAGCTGCTTGTTTTCGTTGACGGCCGTCGCGCCGCCTGCCGAGCCGGTGGCCACGGTCTTGGCACCCTCGTCGCCCATCTTGGGGCCGGTGCTCACGCAGCCCGCGAGCAGGGCCAGGGCGGCACAAGGCAGCCAGACAGCGATTCGATTCATGGGGTGCTCCTTCGGAACCTGCGTGGCCATATCCAAGGTAGGGCGGAATGTTAGCATCGGCACCCGTCGCTTCTGCAGGACCGTCCGGCGGGTCCTGGACGGTAAACTGCGGACCATGACCAGTGCCTCGACCCCTGATCCGCGCATCGTGCGAATCGACCTGAACGACCCGCGCCATTGCGCGGCGCTGTTCTCGCTGCTCGACGAATACGCGGCCGGGCCGACCGGGCGCGGCTACCGCCTGGACCCTGAAGTGCGCGACGCATTGCCGACGATGCTGGCCGCACGCCCCCACTACTGCGGATGGCTCGCCTTCGTCGGCGAAGAGCCCGCGGGCGTGCTCAACGGATTCGAGGGCGTGTCGACCTTCAAGGCGCGGCCGCTGCTGAACATTCACGACATCGCGGTCTCGCCGCGCTGGCAGCGGCGCGGCATCGGCCGGGCCTTGCTGGCCGCGGCGCAGGCCGAGGCGATCGCGCGCGGCTGCTGCAAACTGACCCTGGAAGTCCTGCAGGGCAACCGTGGCGCCCTGGCGGCCTACGCGCAAGCCGGCTTCGAACCCTACGAACTCGACCCGGCGATGGGGCGAGCGGTCTTCCTCGAAAAGCCGCTGCCCTGACCCTTCAACCTGCCGGTGCCCCGTCGCACCGGCTTCACCGGATTCAGTCATGCCCTCATTCGACGTCGTCTCGGAAGCCAACCTGGTCGAAGTGCGCAATGCGCTGGACCAGGCCAACAAGGAAATCACCAATCGCTTCGACTTCAAGGGGTCCGACGCCCGCATCGAGCAAAAGGAACGCGACCTGACCGCGTTCGCCGACGACGACTTCAAGCTCACGCAGGTGCGCGACGTGCTCGTCTCCAAGTTCGCCAAGCGCAATGTCGACGTGCGTTTCCTGGACTACGGCGACACCCAGAAGATCTCCGGCGACAAGGTCAAGCAGCCGATCACCATCAAGCACGGGGTCTCCGGCGACCTGGCCAAGAAGATCGTCCGCCTGGTCAAGGACAGCAAGATCAAGGTCCAGGCCAGCATCCAGGGGGACGCGGTCCGCGTCACCGGCACCAAGCGCGACGACCTGCAGGCGACCATCGCGCTGCTGAAAAAGGAGATCACCGACGTGCCCCTGTCATTCGACAATTTCCGCGACTGAGCGGCCGGTTCGGCACTCCGGGCGCCGAGCGCTCTTGAGCCGACTGCCGGGCAACGCAATCGCCTCCGCGGCAGCACCTGCCCGGGCGATCCCCGAGACCATGGCGCAGCGCCTGCTGCTGGTGCGGGCGGCCGAACAGGCGGGCGAGCTGGGTCCATTGAACCGGACCGACCTGGAATGGGCCGATCGGGCTGGCACAGGCCCACCGGCCGGCCCCGCGTCCGGACCTCCCGCAGCCGTGCGCCGGGCAGAACGCCTTTTCGAGCGGCTCGTCGATCGCGATCCCCATCTGCCGCGCTGGCTGGCCGGTCTGCGCTGGCCGGCCTGGGTCGGGCCGATCGTGATCGCCGGCGCCGGGCTGGCGGGAATGGCGTCGGACGCCATCGGACCGGCAGGCCGCATCAATCTGCTGGCCGCGCCGCTGCTGGGCGTGCTCGCCTGGAACCTCGCGGTCATGGCATCGACGGGGGCGGCTTCGGCACGCCAGGCATGGCGGACTGCCTGGAGACACTCTCGGCCGGCGGCGCCGGCATCTTCCGCTTCAAGTCATGGCGAGCCGCAAGCAGGCGGGCCACAAGCAGGCGGGCCGCAGGCAGGCGGGCCGCCATCCGGCCGCGGCTCCTGGCTGGCGCACGCGGTGGACCGGGCCGCGCGCTGGCAATCCCGCATCCGCTCGGAAGTCTCGCCCGCCACCGGCGCAGTCGACTGGCGATCCCGCTTCGCAGCGGACTGGCTTCGCGCCTCGGCTCCGCTGACCCGGGCCCGGGCCCGGGCGCTGCTGCACAGTGCGGCGGCGGTGCTGGCCGGATCGATGCTGGCCGGTCTCTACCTGCGCGGACTGGCCTTCGAGTTCCGTGCCGGCTGGGAGAGCACGTTTCTCGACGCACCCGCGGTGCATACGCTGCTCAGCCTGGTGCTGGGCCCGGCCAGCGCACTGAGCGGCATCCCGCTGCCCGATGCCGGGCAGCTGGCCCTGCTGCGATTCGACCGGGGACCTGGCGAGAACGCCGGCCCCTGGATTCACCTGCTGGCCATCACGATCGCGCTGTTTGCCGTGGCGCCGCGTGCCCTGATGGCGCTGGCGGCCGCGCAGACCGTGCGTCGGCTGCGCGCCGATTTCCCCCTGCCGGATCCGGCCCTGAGGCAGGACCCGGTCGCCGCGCCGGGCGACGGAGTCGGCCAGCGGGTGCTGGCGGTGCCCTGCGGCTGGCGGATCTCGGCCTCGGCGTCGCGCGCCCTGGCCGATGAGCTGCGGCGAACGGCGGGCAGCGCAGCCGAGATCGCCATCGCGGCCAGTATCGCCCCGGAACAGGCCGACGAGCCGCAGGGGCTGCCCGTGCTGAGCGACGCCTCTCGCGTGATCGTGGTGTTCAACCTCAGCGCAACTCCCGAGCGCGAAACGCACGGCCGCTGCCTGCTCGCCCTCCAGCACCGGATGGTCCGCGGTGCGCCCCTGGAGGCCTGGATAGACGGGGCTGCGTTTGCCTCGCGCTTCGCAGGGCAGCCGCAGCGCCTGGCCGAACGGCAGGCCGCCTGGCAGGACCTGCTGCGCGAATACTCCCTGCCGGCGCGCTTCGTGCATCTCGAGCCGACCGCATGACCGTGTCCGACGCGCCGATCGAGGTCTCGCTGAGCCTCGTCTCGCACACCAATGCCGGCAAGACGACGCTGGCCCGCACGCTGCTGGGCCGCGACGTGGGCGAGGTGCGCGATCAGGCGCACGTCACCGACCGGGTCGACGAGTTCGTGCTGCTGGCCAGCGGGCGAGGGCGATCGCCTGACCCTCTGGGACACACCGGGCTTCGGTGACAGCCATCGACTGGCGCGCCGCCTCGCCCTGTCGGGAAATCCGATCGGCTGGCTGCTGTCCGAAGTCTGGGACCGCTTCCGAGACCGGCCGCTGTGGTCCAGCCAGCAGGCAATCCGCCATGTCCGCGACCGCTCCGATGTCGTGCTGTATCTGGTCAACGCCGCCGAGGATCCCGACGATGCGACCTACGTCCAGGCCGAAATGCGCATCCTGGCCTGGGTCGGCAAGCCGGTGATCGTGCTGCTCAACCAGCTCGGCGCGCCGCGCGAGCCGGCACTCGAAGCCGCCGAGCGGGCCCGCTGGTCGGCGCACTTGAGCGGCCACGCCATCGTGCGCGCGGTGCTGGCCCTGGATGCCTTCGCGCGCTGCTGGGTCCAGGAGAGCGTGCTGCTGGGCGCGGTCGCCGGCCTGCTGGCGGCGCGCAGTCAGGAGGGCTTCGCGCGCCTGCGCGCGGCCTGGCGCGCGCGTCACGAAACCGTTTTCGAAAGATCGATGCAGGCGCTGGCGCAGGGCCTGGCGCGCACCGCACTGGACAGCGAACCGCTGGTCGGCGGTGGACTGGCGCAGCAGCTGCGCGCAGCGGGCGCACGGGTGGGGATCGGTCGCTCCGCGCCCGAAGGCGCCCGCGAACAGGCGATGCAGGCGCTGGCCGGCCGGCTGGATGCGGCCATCCGGCAGAGCACCAACGAACTGATCGCCGCGCATGGCCTGCGCGGACAGGCCCGCGACGAGATCCTGGCCCGGGTCGCCAGCCAGTACACGGTCAGCCGCCGAGTCGACGAAGGGCGTGCGGCCATCCTGGGCGGGCTGATCAGCGGCTCGCTGGTCGGGCTGAAGGCCGACCTGGCCACCGGAGGCCTGACCCTGGGCGGCGGGCTGCTCGCCGGCGGCCTGATCGGCGCGCTGAGCGCCGCCGGCCTGGCCCGCGGCTACAACCGGATCAGGGGCACGAAACAGGACTCGCTGGCCTGGGCCGACGAGGTGCTCGATGATGGTGTCGTGGCGGCACTGCTGGCGTACCTGGTGGTCGCCCATTTCGGGCGCGGCCGCGGCGAATGGGACTCGCCGTCCGCCCCGGCCCACTGGGAACCGGTCGTGCGCGGCGCGCTCGCGGCGCGGCGCAGCGAATGGTCGGCACTGTGGCAGCGCCGCCAGCCAGCCCCGGCCGACGAGGCCGAGCGCGCCGAGCGGCAGCGCTCGCTGGCCGCCCTGCTGCAGGCCTGCCTGGCCGAGTGCGCGCGCGAGGTGCTCGGCAGGCTGTATCCGGACAGCCCGCTTACTGGACCGTCGTCGGCGCGCTCATCAGCACCGAGGCCGGCCGGGTCCGGATGACCGTGCCCGACGCGCCGGCCCGGTGGTGGCTCTCCAGCGCCTGCGCGGACATCGGCCGCGCGAACAGGAAACCCTGCATCTCGCGACAACCGTGCTCGAGCAGGAAACGGCGCTGCTCCTGTGTTTCGACCCCTTCGCCGACCACGGCCAGCCCCAGTCGGGCGCCCAGGTCGATCACCGCGCAGGCAATCGAGGCGATGCGCTCGTTGCGGGTGATGTCGCTGATGAACGAGCGGTCGACCTTCAGCGCGTCGACCGGGAAGTCTTTCAGGTAGGCCAGCGACGAGAATCCGGTTCCGAAGTCGTCGATCGAGATCCGCACACCCAGCTCCTTGAGCACACGCATCGTGCGGATCGCCTCGGCCGCATCGTTCATCACCACCGACTCGGTGATCTCGAGTTCGAGCAGGCTGGCCGGCAGGCCGCTGGCCGCAAGTGCCCGGGCCACGCAGTCGGCGAATCCGGCATCGCGGAACTGGATCGCCGACACATTGACCGAGACCGGAATCGCCGGCAGACCACTGTCCTGCCAGGCCCGGTTCTGCCGGCATGCTTCTTCGAGCACCCAGTTGCCGATCGGGATGATCAGGCGCGACTGCTCGGCCACATCGATGAAGCCGCCCGGCGCCATCAGCCCCTGGCGAGGATGATTCCAGCGGATCAGCGCTTCGGTGCCCAGGATCTGCCCGGATTCGCCATCGACACGCGGCTGGTAGTGCAGCACGAACTCCTGGCGCTCGACTGCGCCGCGAAGGCTGTCCTCCAGCGCCAGTCGATCGTCGGACAACGCGTTCATCGGCTTGCTGAAGAACTGCACGCCGCCCCGGTCTTCGATCGCGCGCTCCAGCGCCTGGTCGGCGCAGTCGATCAGCCCGTCGACCTCCTGATCGTCCCACGGGAACAGGGCGATGCCGGTCGCGATGCTCAGTTCGAACAGCCGACCGTCCAGTTCCAGCGGCCGGGCCACGGTCTCGAAGATCCGCGACGCGATCCGCACCGCATCCTGCGGCTCATGGATGCGCGGCAGCAGCACGGCGAAGCGGCCGCATGCATCGCCGGTGACGCCATCGCCCCGATCCGGAACGGAGTTGATGGCCGCAAGATCCTCGCCACGCAGCGATCGGCCGATGCGCACCGACACCGCCCGCAACGCCCGCTCGTCGAGGGTGCGGCAGTTCGCGCCGTTCTCGCTGTCCGGCAGGGCCGCCTCGATCGACAGCACGGCCAGCAGCGACTGATCGCGCGCGGCGCGCCGCAACGCATGGTGCACCTGGTCGCGGAACTGCAGGCGGTTCGGCTGCCCGGTCAGTCCGTCGTAGCACAGCAGCGGGCCGCCGCGCGCCGCGGGCTGCGTGCCGACCGGCATCAGCACCGCGTACACATCCCACCGCCCGCCATCGCCGGCCTGGGCGCTCTCGGCATCCGCCGCATGCGCGATCGCCTCGAAGGCCACCGAGATCACGCTGTCCGCGGCGGCCCCGGCCCCGAGGATCCGCACCCGCAGGCGCAGCGGCTCGGACGCGGGACGGATGGCGCTCGCGGCGCGCGACAACGCCACCCGATCGATCGGATCGGCCGCCGCCCACAGCTGGTCGAGACTGACCCGTGAACGAGCCCCCAGGCCGCCCAGCAGGCGCTGGGCCCGGGCCGACACGCGGGCCAGCGAATCGCCCGCGACCCAATGGATGAGGCCCAGCTCGGCAAAACCGGCGCAGGCCGGACCGTGGCCATCCGGGTCGGACAGTGCGCCCGGCCGTGCCGGCAGACGGATCGCCCCGTGCTTATCCGACATGGATCGACAGCCGGACAGGGGACATGGAAGAAAGGGGCGCAGCCGGATCGGCCACCAAGCGCGAAAGACATGCAAAAGCCTCACAGGGTCGGCGACAGGGTCCGTCGCGCCACTCGGATGACCGGCGCGAACACTGTCCGAATGGTCAGCAGAATGCGCCGGCTGTCGGCCGGGCGGTCGCTCGATCACCGCAGCGGGGCCGGTGCAATTCGACGGCTACGTGGCGCCCGTTTCGTTCGCGCCCGGTGGGCTCAGCGCCGCCGCAGTGCTCCGGCCGCCAGGCAGCACCAGGCCGCCAGCCAGGCGAGGCCGCCGACCGGCGTGGCCAGCACCAGCGCACGACTGCCCGTGAGGGCCAGCAGATAGAGGCTGGCGCAAAAAAACACGATCCCGGCCAGCATCAGCCATCCCGCCCAGACGATCGCCCGCGAGGGCCATCGGGTGACGGCCCAGCCGACGGCCAGCAGCGCCAGCGCATGGATTGTCTGATAGCGAACCGCGGTCTCGAAGGTGGCGAGCGAAGCGGGCGACAGCACCGCGCGCAGCGCATGAGCGCCGAACGCGCCGGCCGCCACCGCCAGACCGGCCAGCAGCGCGCCGCACGCGAAAAAGAACCGATCGGTCATCGGACGCAGCCCAGGGGTCCGAAACCGGACTCCCGGGACTCAGCGTTCCACGGACGACGCGATGCGCGCGTATGCCGAGTGGTTGTGGATCGATTCGAAGTTCTCGGCTTCGACCACATAGGACGACACCGCCGGGTGATCGCGCAGCCGAGCCGCCACGTCGCGCACCAGGTCTTCGACGAACTTGGGGTTGTCGTAGGCTCGCTCGGTGATGAACTTCTCGTCGACGCGCTTGAGCAGCCCGTAGATTTCGCTGGAGGCTTCTTCTTCGGCGACCCGGATCAGGGATTCGGGCGACACCGGCGAGCGGCTCTCGATGGCCATGGTGATGTGCGAGCGCTGGTTGTGCGCGCCATAGTCCGAGATGCTCTTGGAGCACGGGCACAGGCTCTTGACCGGCACCAGCACCGTCAGCGTGACGCGTGGCGCCACGGCATCGCCGTCGATCACCAGCGACACCTCGTAGTCGAGCAGGCTCTGCACGCCCGACACCGGTGCCGTCTTGCGCACGAACAGCGGGAAGTTCATCTCGAAGCGCCCGCTCTGGGCTTCGAGCAGCCCCAGCATGCGCTGATGCAGTGCCGTGACCGCGGCCACGTCGAGCGGCTCGGCACCGTCGCGGGCCGTGTCTTCGAGCAGCGCGATGAAGCGCGACATGTGGGTGCCCTTCTGGTCCTCGGGCAGGGCCACATAGAGGGCGAAGTTGCCGACCGCCGGCTGGATCGAGCCATCGGCGGTGCGCCAGCGGACCGGGTAGCGCACCCCTTTGACCCCCACCCGCTGAATCGCGAGGCGACGCTCGTCGAGGCTGCCCTGGACATCAGGCATCTGACCGGTGAGAGGCACGTTCGCATCGCGTGTGTTCATGAAAACTCCGGATATCGGGAAAACGGGAATCTTGAAAAACCTCGGGTCCGGGGACCCGGGGCAAGCAGCGTTTGGCAATACCAGTCAAGCCGGCCTGGCGGCGGCGCGCAGACCATCAGACAGCGCCGCTGACGACGAGCTTGGGCGCCGGCAGCAGCAGATCGGCGAAGCGCTCGCGCACGCGGCGCTCGATGCCCCCGGCGTCCAGAGACTCCAGGCGCAGCAGTTGGGCCTGTTCGCCATGGTCGACGAAGCGATCGGGCAGGCCGACGTGGAGCAGCGGCACCGACAGGCCCTGGGCGGCCAGGGACTCGGCCACCGCACTGCCCGCGCCGCCGGCCACCACGTGCTCCTCGATCGTGACCAGTGCGTCGTGGCTGGCGGCCAATTCTTTCAGCATGGCGTCGTCGATCGGCTTGACCCAGCGCATGTTGACCACGGTCGCACCCAGCGCCTCGCCGGCCGTCAGCGCCGGCGCCAGCATCGTGCCGAATGCGAGCAGCGCGATCCGCCGGCCTTCGCGGCGCCGCTCGGCCTTGCCGATGGGAAGGGCGGTGAACTCGCGCACCACCGCGGCGCCGGTACCCGCGCCACGCGGATAGCGCACCGCGCTGGGCCCATCGTGCATGAAGGCGGTGTAGAGCATCTGGCGGCACTCGTTCTCGTCGGACGGCGCCAGGACCACCATGTTGGGGATGCAGCGCAGATACGCGTAGTCGAACGCGCCGGCATGGGTGGCGCCGTCGGCCCCCACCAGCCCGGCGCGATCGAGCGCGAACACGACCGGCAGGTTCTGCAGGGCGACGTCGTGGATGAGCTGGTCGTAGCCGCGCTGCAGGAAGGTGCTGTAGATGGCGACCACGGGCTTCAAGCCCTCGCAGGCCAGGCCGGCAGCGAAGGTGACCGCATGCTGCTCGGCGATCCCGACATCGAAATAGCGCCGCGCGAAGCGCTTCTCGAACTCGACCAGACCCGAGCCTTCGCGCATGGCCGGCGTGACCGCCATCAGCCGGCTGTCCTGCGCGGCCATGTCGCAGATCCAGTCCGAAAACACTTGCGTGAACGTGGGCTTGGGCGGTGTCGCGGGCTTTTGGATGCCCTGGCTGGGATCGAACTTGCCGGGGCCGTGGTAGAGCACCGGATCGGCCTCGGCCAGCTTGTAGCCCTGGCCCTTGCGGGTGACGATGTGCAGGAACTGCGGTCCGCGCAGCTCGCGCAGGTTGTGCAGCGTGGGGATCAGCGACTCGAGATCGTGACCGTCGATCGGCCCGACGTAGTTGAAGCCGAACTCCTCGAACATCGTGCCCGGCACGACCATGCCCTTGGCGTGTTCTTCGAATCGGCGCGCCAGTTCGAACACCGGCGGCACCTTGGAGAGCACCGCGCGGCCCACGTCGCGGGCCTTGGAATAGAACTGGCCGGACATCAGCCGGGCCAGATACCGGTTCAGCGCGCCCACGGGCGGCGAGATCGACATGTCGTTGTCGTTCAGGATCACCAGCAGGTCGATGTCCGGCGTGACTCCGGCATTGTTCAGGGCCTCGAAGGCCATGCCGGCCGACATCGCGCCATCGCCGATCACGGCGACATGCCGCCGACGCCCTGGCCCCTGATTGTCGCCCTGGTGGCGGGAGGCGACCGCCATGCCCAGCGCGGCCGAAATGGAGGTCGACGAATGGGCGGTGCCGAAGGTGTCGTATTCGGATTCGCTGCGGCGCGGAAACCCTGAAATGCCGCCCAGCTGGCGAAGTGTCTGCATCCGGTCGCGCCGGCCGGTCAGGATCTTGTGCGGATAACTCTGGTGGCCGACATCCCAGACCAGCCGGTCTCGGGGCGTGTCGAAAACGTAGTGGAGCGCGATCGCGAGTTCGACCGTGCCCAGATTGGAAGACAGATGGCCGCCGGTGCGCGCGACCGATTCGAGCAGGAACGCACGCAGCTCCTGGGCCAGATGGCGCAGCTGGCCGCGGTCCAGGCCGCGCAGGTCGTGCGGACTGGCGATGCGTTCTAGCAGGGGAAATGATCCGTGAGTCAAGACTGCCTCAGCACGATGAGTTCGGCGATGTCGCCCAGTCGGCGGGCGCGCGGGCCGAGCGCGGCCACCGCGTCGCGGGCCTGGAACATCAAAGTGTCGGCCAACTGGCGCGATGCCGCCAGTCCCAGCACCGACACGTAGGTAGGCTTGCCCTGCTCGGCATCCTTGCCGGCGGTCTTGCCCAGGGCGGCGGCATCGCCCACGACGTCGAGGATGTCGTCGACCACCTGGAACGCCAGGCCGATCGCCTGGGCGTAGGACCCGAGCCAGCGGGCCTGCGCGGCATCGGGGGCCTGGCCGCAGGCCGCACCCAGCTCGATGCTGGCGGTCAGCAGCGCGCCGGTCTTGCGCCGGTGCATGTCTTCCAGCTCCTGCCTGGGCAGGGTTTCGCCGACGGCCTCCAGGTCGATGGCCTGCCCGCCCGCCATTCCGATCGAGCCGGCTGCCCTTGCCAGCCGAAGGGTCATGCCGACCACCGCCGGCGCCGCGACGCCCAGCGCCATCGTGCCCGCGAGCGACTCGAAAGCCAGCGCCTGCAGCGCATCGCCGACCAGCATGGCGGTTGCCTCGCCGAAAGCCACGTGCACGGTGGGCTTGCCGCGGCGCAGCACATCGTTGTCCATGCAGGGCAGGTCGTCGTGGACCAGCGAATACGCGTGGATGCATTCGATCGCGCATGCCGCGGCGTCCAGCGCCGACTGCGGCGCGCCGGTGAGTTCGCCGGCAGCGTAGACCAGCAGCGCACGCACCCGCTTGCCCCCGCCCAGGGCGGCATACCGCATGGCTTCGTGCAGGCGTTCGGGCCGGGCCGCAGGGCCCGGCAGGCAGGCCTCGAGCGCGCGCTCGACCTGCTCGCAGCGGCGCGCCATCCAGTGAGTGAACGGCTCGCCGGACGGATTCGGCTCGAGGGGGCGGGACGACATGGGCTCTGTCTGGAACCGTTCAGGCCTGGCCGGCGGAATCGGCCTCGAACGGCCGAAGGAGATCGCCCTCCAGGACCTTGACCTGCTGCTGGACGTCGGCCAGCGACTGGCGGCAGAAAGCGACCAGTCCGGCGCCGCGCCGGTAGGCGGCCAGCGAGCCCTCGAGCGTGAGTTCACCCTCTTCCATGCGGCGAACGAGCGCTTCGAGCTCGGTCAGCGCCTGTTCGAAGGACTCGGGCGGCGGCTGCACGGGCGCAGCCGGGGCGCCCGGCGCGGCAGCCGGGCCGGTCTTGGCCATGAACGATCCTGGAAAGTGCCGCCAGCTGGCAGCGAATGCCCCGATTTTACTTCGGCTGCGACTTGCGCGCCCGTCGGCGCATCGAACCCGTCCGAGGCAGGCGGCACCCCGGCGTGACCCCCCCTGTCGTTTGGGGTATGCTTCGCGCCTTTCCGCAGCGGCGGCAGGGGTTCGCGCGCGGCTTTTGCGTACTCACCGAGCCGCCCGGTCTCGGTTCGGCTTTTCGGCTTGCTCGCCCGGGAGGTTTGGGATGTCGGATCTGGGTCGTCGCGCGTTTCTGACGCCGGCGCGCACACAACTGCCGGTATCGGCATATTTCGATGACGCGCTTTATCGGCGCGAACTCGAGGCTCTGTTTCGCCAGGGCCCCGGCTATGTCGGCCACCGCCTGATGGTGCCGCAGCCCGGCGATTTCCATGCGCTGGCCTCCGAACGCGAGGGCCGGGTCCTCACCCATGGCCCGCAGGGCGTCGAGCTGCTCTCCAATGTCTGCCGGCACCGCCAGGCCATCATGCTCAACGGGCGCGGCAATACCAACGCCATCGTCTGCCCCCTGCATCGCTGGACCTACGACCTGCAGGGCACGCTGCTGGGCGCGCCGCATTTCGACGAGCAGCCCTGCCTGAACCTGGGCAAGACCCCGCTGGCGGACTGGCGCGGACTGCTGTTCGAGGGCCCGCGCGACGTTGCCGCCGACCTGGCCGGCGTCGGCCTGGCCTCGGAGCTCAATTTCGACGGATACCTGCTTGACCACGTCGAGGTGCACGAGTGCGCCTACAACTGGAAGACGTTCATCGAGGTCTACCTCGAGGACTACCACGTTGCGCCGTTTCACCCCGGCCTGGGCCGCTTCGTCTCGTGCGAGGACCTCGACTGGCATTTCGCCGACCGGTTTTCGGTCCAGACCGTCGGCATCCATGCCGCGCTGAGCAAGCCGGGCTCGCCCGTCTACCAGCGCTGGCACGAGCAGGTCCTGCGTTTCGGGCGGGGCCAGGTGCCGCGCCACGGCGCGATCTGGCTCACCTATTACCCGAACGTCATGGTCGAGTGGTACCCCTATGTGCTGGTGGTCTCGACCCTGGTGCCGCGAGGCCCGCAGCACACCACCAACGTGGTCGAGTTCTACTACCCCGAGGAAATCACGCTGTTCGAGCGCGAATTCGTCGAGGCCGAGCGCGCCGCCTACATGGAAACCTGCCTCGAGGATGACGAGATCGCGCTGCGCATGGACGCCGGCCGGCGCGCCCTGATGGAACGCGGCCAGAGCGAGGTCGGCCCGTACCAGAGCCCGATGGAAGACGGCATGCAGCATTTCCATGAGTTCTATCGCCGCGAGATGGCGGCCCGATTTGTCGACCCGGCCGATGGCCAGGCGCGTGGAGGATTCGGCACATGACCTGGACGACCCTGATCAGCGCCGAGGAACTCGGCGTCGCGATCGACCGCTGCGTGGTCATCGACTGCCGCCACGACCTGCTCAAGCCGCAGGCCGGCATCGAGGCCTACACCGAGGGCCATATTCCCGGCGCTCGATTCCTCAGCCAGGACACCGATCTGGCCGGTCCCAAGAACGGGCGCAATGGACGCCACCCGCTGCCCGAGCGCGACGCCCTGGCCGCCCGGCTGAGAGCCTGCGGCCTGAACCGCGACCAGCAGCTCGTGGCCTACGATGCGCATGGCGGGATGTATGCGGCCCGGCTGTGGTGGCTGGCCCGCTGGCTCGGCCATGCGCCGGTGGCGGTCCTGGACGGCGGACTGGATGCCTGGCGCCGCGAGCGCCTGCCGCTTGCCACCGAAGTCCCGGGACCGGGATCCGGCAACTTCGTGCCCTCGGCCAGTCTGACCCGGTCGGTCGGTGCGCCCGAGATCGAGTCCGCCCTGGGCAGTGCCGCGCGGCTGGTGATCGATGCGCGGGCCGGCGAACGCTACCGCGGTGAAGTCGAACCGATGGACCCGGTGGCCGGTCACATCCCGGGCGCCCTGAACCGGCCGTTCGCCAGCAATCTGCGCCCCGACGGCCGATTCAAACCCGGCCCGGTGCTGCAGGGCGAATTCGACGCCCTGCTGGGCGGGCGCGATCCCGGCTCGGTCATCCACCAGTGCGGCTCCGGTGTCACGGCCTGCCACAACCTGCTGGCCATGGCGGTGGCCGGACACCCCGAGACCGCGCTGTATCCGGGGTCCTGGAGCGAGTGGTGTTCGGACCCGGCCCGGCCGGTGGCGCGCGGCGCGGCCTGATCGGCTGCGCACGCCAGCGGCCCCGGGTATGGCGAAGCTGATCTATTTCTGCGGCCACGCAGGCACCGGCAAGACCACCCTGGCCCGGCGCGCCGTCGCGAGACTGCATGCGGCCACCGGCGAGAGCTTCTGCCTGCTCGACAAGGACACGCTGTACGGCACGTTTTCGGCGCGTGTGATGGGCCTGCTCACCGGCGACCCCAACGACCGCGACAGCCCCACCTACCTCGATCACCTGCGCGACCAGGAATACGCCGGCCTGGTCGACGTCGCGAGCGAGAACCTGGCGCTGGATGTGAATGTGCTGGTGGTCGGACCCTTTTCGCGCGAGGTGCGGGCCCACACGCTGCACAGCGGCCAGGCCTATCCGGTGCCCGCGGGCACGCGCACCCGCGTGGTCTGGGTCGATCTGGACGAGGACGTGGCACGCCAGCGCATCATCGCGCGCGCCGACCGGCGCGACGACTGGAAGCTGGCCCATTGGGAGGCCTACCGCAGCCGGCGGTTCGTGCCCGAGCCGCGCGACTACCCGGAGCTGGTGCGCTACGACAACACCGGGCAGGACGAAGCCAGGTTCACGGCGCTGATCGACGAGCTGCTGAAGCCCTAGGCGCCTGTCGGGGGCACGCACTGCGCGCCCCGGTTCCCGTCACACCACATCGCCCTCGGGCGGGCGCAGCTGAAACTTCTCGATCCGATAGCGCAAGGTGTCGCGCGACACGCCCAGCGCGCGCGCCGCACGGGTGACATTCCAGCGATGGCCCTCGAGGGCCCGCAGCAGCATCTGGCGCTCCATCTCGGGCAAGGTATCGGAGACCGCGCCGCGGGCGGACTCGTCGCGTGCCGGGACCGGATCGGGCGCGGAAGCGGGCTGGGGTTCGGCATCGACCTGGGCCAGCATCAGGTCGCGCGCTTCGATCACGGTGCCGTGCACCATGATCACGCTGTGCTCGATGACATTGCGCAGCTCTCGCACGTTGCCGGGCCAGCGGTGCTGCCGCAGGCGCTGCTCGGCCTCGTCGGAGAACGTCAGCACGGGTTTGCCGTAGCGCAGCCGGTGCGCCTCGAGAAAGTGGCGGGCCAGCACCAGGACATCGTCGCCCCGATCGCGCAGCGGCGGCGTCGACAGCTGCAGGATGCGCAGCCGGAAGAACAGGTCGGAACGAAAGCGCCCCTGGCGCACCATCTGCTCCAGGTCGCGGTTCGTGGCGGTGACGATGCGCACCGAGACCTGCTGCTCGCGCACACTGCCCAGCCGGCGAACCCGCTTGTCCTCGAGCAGCTTGAGCAGCTTCACCTGCAGCGGCGGCTCGATTTCGCCGATCTCGTCCAGGAACAGCGTGCCGCCATTGGCCGCCTCGATCAGGCCGAGCTTGCGCTCGCGGGCATCGGTGAAGGCGCCACGTTCATGGCCGAACAGTTCGGCCTCGAGCAGCTGAGTGGGAATGGTGGCGCAATTGATCTCGACGAAGGGTCCGCTGGCCCGGGGTCCGTCGACATGCAGGGCGCGCGCGACCAGTTCCTTGCCCGTGCCGGTCTCGCCGGCGATCAGCACCGCCGGCGGATCGCCGCCGGTCAGCCCGCGTTCGGCCTCGAGGATGCGGTTGATCGACAGGCGCAGCCGCTCCATGGCTTCGGAGCGTCCGATCAGTGCCGACACACCGACCGGCGGCACCGCGCGCCGGCGATGATAGGCCAGCTCTTCGCGCGAGCGCTCGGCGCTCAGCGCGCGTTCGAGCACCAGCTTGAGCTTGCCCAGCGCCACCGGCTTGGTCAGGTAGTCGTAGGCCCCCCCTTTCATGGCCTCGACCGCGATCTGCTCGTTGCCATGGCCGGTCATCATGACCACCACCGCGTCGGGGTCCTTGCGCCGGATGCGGCCCAGCGCCTCGAGCCCGTCCATGCCGGGCAGATTGAAGTCGAGCACGATGGCTTCCGGGCGGAATTCCTCGATCATCTCGAGGCCGGCCTCGGCCGAACTCGCCAGACGCACGTCGTGCCCCTGCCGTTCGAGATACAGGCGGATGTTCTTGCCCAGCAGCTCTTCATCCTCGATGACCAGCACCGCATAGCTCATCAGAAACCCCTGGTGGTGCGAGGCCGCCCGGAGCGGTCCACGAGCGGAAATTTCAGGACGAACCGGGTGCCCGCCCCCGGCCGGCTGCTGACGTCGATGGTGCCGCCCAGGCGCTCGACGGTCCGCTTGACCAGCGGGGTGCCCACACCCAGCCCGGTCCGCTTGGTGGTGTGGAAGGGCATGAAGATGCGCGCCAGCCGCTCGGCCGACATGCCGATGCCGGTGTCGGCCACCTGCAGGCTGACCCGCCGCCCGCCACGCTCGTAGGCTGTCGCGAGGCTCAGTCGCCCGCCGTCGGGCATCGCATCGATGGCATTGGCGACCAGGTTCATCAGCGCGTGCTCGAGCGAATCGCGCTCGGCGTTGACCAGCGGCGCGGGCGCGACCAGGTCCAGCGCGAGCTCGATGCGGTGCCGCTCCAGGTCGCGCCCGAAGCCGCTGAGCGACGACTGCACCAGGGCATTGAGGTCGACGGGCTCGAGCGCGCGTCCACCCTGGTAGGCGTAAGACAGCAGCCGGCGCACCCAGCCCTCCAGCCGATCGACCTGCTGCACGATGTCGTTGGCCTGTTCGTTGGATGGCCCGCCATCTTCGACGATCAGCTCGGCCGACGACCGGATGCTGGCCAGCGGATTTCGGATGCCGTGGGCCACCGCCGACGCCATCTCGCCGACCGCCGACATCGACTCGGCCGCCACCAGCTGGTGCTGCTGGGACAGGATCAGCGCATCGGCGCGCAGCACGATGCCCATCAGCACCAGGAACAGGAAGGCCGCCGCCAGGCCGGCCGCGATCCAGATGAACCGGGTCAGGTCGACGACATCGTCGACCAGCGACTGCGGCGACATGTAGAGCTCGACCACTCCGACCACCTGCTTGGCGGCATCGAAGACCGGGATGTAGTTTTCGACCGCATGCTTGCCTTCGCGCTTGAAGAAGACGTGTTCCGGCTTGATGTAATGGATGGTGTTGAGCAGGTCGCTCTCGACCACCAGTTCGCCGCCCAGCGCTTCGGCGAGTTCGGGATTGAAGTCGAACTGCCGGCCGATCGCCTCGCGATTGGTCGACCAGAGGACACGCCGGGTGCGGTCGTACAGATTGGCGTGCAGCACACCCTGCATCCGCGCGACCTGGCCAAAGACCCGCTCGATCTCGGGCAGGCGAGCCTGCTCGTCGGGATTCAGTCCTACCGGGCGGCCCTGGTCGGCGACTCCGTGCGCATGCGGTGCCGGCTGGCCGGTCTTGGGCGCGGCGTCCGCAACCGCCCCCGGCTGGGGAAAGAAGCGCACGCCATCGTGGATCCGCACCAGGCTGTGAACGAATTCCATGTTCACTTCGCCGGTGCGATGCAACATCCGCTCGCCCATCAGGCGCGACAGCAGAGTGGCCGTGGCGACCCCGAAGATCACGATCGAGGCCAGGCTCAGGACGGCAAACCAGCGGGTCAGGCGAAACGGGCGGACCTGCGCGGGCAGCGAGCGGACTTGGGCGATCATGACGGTCTGAACGTGGCCGGGCGCGCCGGTATTCCGCTGACAGGCCGTGCCGCAGGGTCCGGCACGGCGCCGCTGCGCCGCCGGCGCGCACCGTCGGGATGAAAATTCACTCAGTGCACGTGCATGCGCACGGTGAACAACGCGATGATCGTCACCCCCGCCATCATCAGCACGAACTGCTTGAACCAGCCGACCCGGGCGTTGCGGCTCTGGCGGTGCAGGTCGGGCACCAGATCGGCCAGCGCGATGTAAATGAAACTGGCCGCCGCCAGGGTCAGCACATAGGGCTGCAGGCCGCGGCCGGCCGACAGCGCGAAGTATCCGATCAGACCGCCCGCCACCGCGGCCAGGCTGGACAGGCCGTTGAACAGCAGCGCCCGGGACCGGCTGTAGCCGGCATTGAGCAGCAGGATGTAGTCGCCGATTTCCTGGGGTATTTCATGGGTGGCAATGGCGAAGGTGGTCAGCCAGCCCAACCCGGGATCGGTCGCGAATGCGGCGGCGATCAGCACCCCATCGGCGAAATTGTGGATCGCGTCGCCGACCAGGATCAGCGTGCCGCCGGGTCCCGCCTCGTCGCGGTCGTGGCCATGCGCATGCCCGTGGCCATCGCCTTCGTAGTGATGGCTGTGACGCATGATCGACAGCTTTTCGAGCAGGAAGAAGCCGATCAGCCCGGCCAGCAGGGTGGCGCACAGCAGGTGCAGGTCGGCGCCGGATTCGATCGCCTCGGGCAGCACGTGCAGCACGGCGGTGGCCAGCAGCAGGCCCGCCGACAGGCTGACCAGCTGATGGACCGAGCCTTTGAGCAGAGGCAGCGAGATCAGGGCCGCGGCCAGCACGCTCAGCAGGCCGGCGGCGAAGGTCGCCAGCAGGATCTGGGAAAGGATCAAGGGGAGGCTCTGTTAGTGCGCCTGGTCCCAATTGGGACCCGCGCCGACTTCGACTTCGAGCGGCACCTTCAGCCGGGCAATTCCGGTCATCAGCTCGCGCAGCCGGTCTCGCACGGGCTCGAGCGAGGCCAGCGGCACCTCGAGCACCAGCTCGTCATGGACCTGCAGCACCAGCCGGGCGGGTGCGGCATCGCGCTCGATCCAGTGCTGCACGGCGGTCATCGCCATCTTGATGAGATCGGCGGCGGTGCCCTGCATCGGCGCATTGATCGCCGCACGTTCGGCACCGTCGCGGCGCTGCTTCTGGGCACTGTTGATTTCGGGCAGCCACAGCCGCCGGCCGAAAACCGTCTCGACGTAACCCTGCTCTTTGGCGCGCTGCTTGGTTTCGTCCATGTAGCGCCGCACACCCGGATAGCGGGCGAAATAGCGCTCGATGTAACTGCTGGCGGCGCTGCGTTCGATGCCCAGGTTGGCCGCCAGCCCGAAGGCGCTCATGCCGTAGATGAGCCCGAAGTTGATCACCTTGGCATAGCGGCGCTGCTCGGAACTGACCGCTTCGGGCGTGACCGAGAAGATCTCGGCGGCCGTGGCGCGGTGAACGTCCAGCCCCCGGGCGAAGGCGCTGAGCAGGCCTTCGTCGTCGGACAGGTGCGCCATGATGCGCAGTTCGATCTGGGAGTAGTCCGCCGAGACCAGGCAGTGCCCCGGCGGCGCGATGAACGCTTCGCGGATGCGCCGGCCTTCCGGCGTGCGGATCGGGATGTTCTGCAGATTGGGCTCGCTGGAGGCCAGCCGCCCGGTCACCGCAACCGCCTGTGCAAACTGGGTGTGAACCCGTCCGGTGGCCGCATTGACGCTGCGCGGCAGCTTGTCGGTGTAGGTGCTCTTGAGCTTGGACAGGCCGCGCCATTCGAGCAGCAGACGCGGCAGCGGATAATCTTCGGCCAGTTTGGAGAGCACTTCCTCGTCGGTGGACGGCGCCCCCGAAGGCGTCTTCTTGACCACCGGCAGGCCCTGGCGCTCGAACAGGATCTCACCGAGCTGCTTGGGCGAGCCCAGGTTGAACGGCTGGCCAGCCGCTTCATGGACCTGGGCCTCGAGCGCCATCAGCTTGCGGCCGATTTCTTCGGACTGGATTTCGAGCAGCCGTGCGTCGATCAGCACGCCGGTGCGCTCCATGCGCTGGAGCACCCGCAACGCCGGCATCTCGATGGCTTCGTAGACATGGCGCAGCCCCGGCTCGGCCTGCACCTTGGGCCACAGCGTGCGGTGCAGGTGCATCGTCACTTCGGCGTCTTCGGCGGCGTAGCGCGTGGCCTGTTCGAGCGAGACCTGATCGAAGCCGATCCGCGAGGCGCCCTTGCCGGTGACCTCGTCGTAGGTGATGGTGCGGCGGTTCAGGTGACGCGAGGCCAGCGAATCCATGTCGTGGTTGCGGTGCGCCTCGAGCACGTAGGACTGCAGCAGGGTGTCGTGGGCGATGCCGGCCAGGCGGATGCCGTGGTTTTCGAACACGTGCGCGTCGTACTTGAGGTTCTGGCCCACCTTGAGCGCAGCGGGATCTTCGAGCCAGGGACGCAGCGCGGCCAGCACGGCGTCGCGATCGAGCTGCTCGGGCACGCCCGCATAGGCGTGCGCCAGCGGGATGTAGCAGCCGTGGCCCGGCTCGGTCGACAGCGAGATGCCGACGATCTGCGCGCTCATCGGGTCGAGCGACGTGGTCTCGGTGTCGACCGAGACCAGCTCGGCCGCGCCGATGCGCGCGATCCAGGCCTGCAGCGCAGCCGGGTCGGCAACCATCTCGTAGACGGGCTCGATCATCGGCGCCTCGGGCACCGCGACGTCGGGCAAGGCATCGGAGGCCGACCCGTTGAAGGCCGACACAGCCCGCCGGCCGCTGGCGTCCGGCGGGGTGGCCGCGTCGTCGATCTCCCGCAACCAGGTGCGGAACCCGCAGCGTTTGAACAGCTCGCGCAGCGCGGCCGGGTCTTCGTCGCGCAGCGGCAGCGACTGCTCGACCGAGCTCATGTGCGCCGACAGGTCGCAGTCGGTCAGCACGGTGACGAGCTTGCGCGCGGTGGGCAGCCAGTCGAGCGCACGGCGCAGGTTATTGCCGACCACGCCGGAGATCTGGTCGGCATGGGCGATGACGCCGTCCAGCGAGCCGTATTGCTCCAGCCACTTGACCGCCGTCTTGGGTCCGACCTTTTCCACGCCGGGCACGTTGTCGACCGCATCGCCCACCAGGCTCAGCCAGTCGACGATGCGCTCGGGCGGCACGCCGAACTTGGCCAGCACGCCGGCCGGGTCGAGGCGCTCGGGCGCCCCGCCCTGCGCCGTCATGGTGTTGATCAGCACCGTGTGGTGATCGACCAGCTGGGCGAGATCCTTGTCGCCGGTGGCGATGACGGTCTTCATGCGCCGCGCCAGCGCCTGATGGGCCAGCGTGCCGATGACGTCGTCGGCCTCGATGCCCGATAGCATCAGCAGCGGCCAGCCCATGGCGCGCACCAGGTCATGGATGACCGGGATCTGCAGGGCGAGATCGTCGGGCATCTTGGCCCGATTGGCCTTGTACTCCGGAAACCAGTCGTCGCGAAAGGTCTTGCCCGGCGCATCGAACACGACCGCACCGTGGTCGGCGCCCTCGTTCAGTTTGCTGTCGGTCCGCAGACGCCGTAGCATCGCCACAACACCGTAGACCGCGCCTGTCGGCTCGCCCGACGGACTGCGCATATCGGGCAATGCATGAAACGCCCGATACAGGAAACTTGATCCATCGACCAGCAGGAGCGTCTTCTCAGTCATGTCCAGCAGCAAGCACGTCCCGCAGTTGCGTTCGATTCCCAGCCCCGAGCGATCGACTTCGCTGAAAGCCCGGGAGTCATGGCATATCCTGGGGATTATCTCAGAGTTCGTCGAGGCGACCGAACGGCTGGCCGAGATCCGACCCGCCGTGTCGGTGTTCGGCAGCGCCCGCATCCGCCCCGGCCACCGCTGGTACGAAACCACCGTCACTTTGTCGCGCCAGCTCTCGGATGCCGGATTCACCGTCATCTCGGGCGGCGGCCCGGGCATCATGGAAGCCGCCAACCGGGGAGCCTTCGAGGGCCCCTCGCCGTCGGTCGGGCTGAACATCGAGCTGCCCCACGAGCAGACCGGCAATGCCTATCAGAACATTTCACTGCGCTTCCGACACTTTTTCGCGCGCAAGGTGGCCTTTGCCAAGTATGCGTCCGCCTTCGTGGCGGTGCCGGGCGGCTTCGGCACGCTCGATGAGCTGTTCGAAGTCCTGACCCTGGTCCAGACCCGGGTCGGACGCCGCATTCCGATCATCCTGGTCGACTCGGCTTTCTGGCAGGGAATGCTGGACTGGATGCGCGGCTCGCTGCTGGCCAACGGCCTGATCGGCCCCGACGATCTCGACCTGATGAAAGTGGTCGACGACCCGGCCGATGTCGTCGAAGCCATCTTCGATTTCTATCAGGCGCGTGGCTTCAGCCCCACATCCACGGAACGCGAGCTGCTGTTCTCGCTGTAGGGTGGCGCACGGGCCGCATTCCTGCCCGCGCCGGCGTGTCGGCGGGGCCTTTCGGACGCCGGTCCGGCGGCACGCCTTCTCTGATATGCTCCCCGCGCACCCGCGCCGCCCTGTGTCCACCGCGCCCCGTGGCCACGTGGCGAAACACCGCTGTTTCACCTCCCGCATCCCGCCTGTCTTCCATGGCCGTCTTCACCCCGGTTTCCCGCCCCGAACTCGAGCACTGGCTCGCCGGTTACGACCTGGGCGCGCTGCGCGCGCATGAAGGCATCGCCTCGGGCATCGAGAACACCAATTATTTCGTCGACACCGAGCGCGGCCGCTTCGTGCTCACTCTGTTCGAGCGCCTGCATCACGATCAGCTGCCGTTTTACCTTGGCCTGATGCGCCACCTGGCCGCACGCCACATTCCGTGCCCCGATCCGCTGGCCGATCGCTCCGGCGGGCTGCTGTCCACCCTGAACGGCAAGCCCGCGGCCCTGGTCAGCCGGCTGCGCGGCGCCGCCCAGATGGCGCCGGGCGTGGGCCATTGCGCGCAACTGGGCGAGCTGCTCGCACGCATGCATCTGGCCGCGGCCGACTACCCGGGCGAGCTGCCCAACCTGCGCGGCCTGGACTGGTGGGTCGCCACCGCGCCCAAGGTCGCCGGATTCCTCGCGCCTGCGGTCGCCGCGATGCTGGCCGATGAGATCGAAGTCCAGCGGCGCTTCGGCGCCAGCGAGCTGAGCCAGGCACTGCCGCGCAGCGCCGTGCATGCCGATCTGTTTCGCGACAACGTGCTGTTCGATGGCGACACCCTGGGCGGGGTGATCGATTTCTACTTCGCCGGCTGCGACACCTGGCTGTTCGACCTGGCGGTCACCTGCAACGACTGGTGCATCGACGACGCCACCGGCCACTTCGACGACGCGCGCCGCGTGGCGCTGCTGTCGGCCTACGTGGCGGTGCGCGAGCCGCTGGCCGCCGAACGCGAGGCCTGGCCGCTGATGCTGCGGGCGGCGGCCCTGCGTTTCTGGCTGTCGCGCCTGTTCGATTTCCATCTGCCGCGCCCGGCCCAGATGGTGACCCCCAAGGATCCCCTGCATTTCGAGCGCCTGCTGGTGTCGCGGCGCGAACTGGCGCCGCCTTTGCCAGGGGCCCGCTGATGCGCATCGAGCTGCTGGCGGCCAGGGCGGGACGCACCTGGGTCATCGACGGATTCCGGCTGCTGCGCCGCGCCCCCCTTGCCCTGCTCGCCCTGACCTTCATCTACCTGCTGGTGCTGATGGTCGCCACGCTGATCCCCCTGATCGGCCCCTTCGCCCCGATGATGCTGACACCGGCGCTGGCGGTCGGCGTGATGCACGCGGTACGCACCGCCGAACACGGCGACCTGCCGACGCCCCAGATGCTCTTTGCCGGGTTTCGTGCGTCGGCTGGCCGGGCCTGGCGCGCGCTGCTGGCGCTGGGCGTGATCAACGCGGCCTCGACCCTGTTGGCCCTGGGACTGGCCTCGCTGGCCGACGGAGGCACCCTGCTGCGCATCGCCACCGGTCAGGTGGTCAGCGACGACCCGTCGCTGCAGGACTCCTCGCTGGTCTTCGCGTCGCTGATCTTCCTGCTCGCGTACACGCCGATGCAGATGGCGCTCTGGTTCGCGCCACTGTTCTGCGCCTGGCACGAACAGCCGCCACTAAAAGCCATGTTCTTCAGCCTGGCGGCAGTGATGCGCAACCGCTGGGCGTTCCTGCAATACGCGCTTGGCTGGTTCGCGGTGGCGCTGGTCGCCTCGTTGGCCATTCAGCTGCTCAAGATGCTGCTGGGCAGTTCGCCGCTGCTGATATCCCTGGTGCTGTCGCCTACTTCGCTGGTGGTGCTGACTGCGCTCTATTGTTCGTTCTGGGCCACGTATCGCGACGTCGTGCGCGACTGACGCGACCGGCGTCAGCGCCGTTGTCTGCAGGGAGGTCTGGTCGATGACAGGTTCGCAGTCGGTCAAGCGTGCCGCGATCGCGCTGGTTTGTGCGCTGCTCTGCGGACTGGCCGGCCTGCCCGCGGCGCTCGCCGGCGACGAACCGGCAAAGCCGCGCGCCGCGCCGCCGGCGCCGGTGGCCGACATCCGCGACGAACCCCAGACCCTGTTCGGCACGGTCGTGCCCGACCCCTACCGTTACTTCGAGAACGTCAAGGCGCCCGAGGTGGCCGCCTGGATGAAGGCACACGCGTCGCGCACGCGTGCGCTGCTCGATTCGATCGGCGCGCGCAGCCGCCTGATCGACACGCTGCGCCGCATCGATGACGCAACCCCGGCGCGCGTGACCGCGGCGCTGCGCACCCCCTCCGGACTCTGGTTCTACGAAAAGCGCGTGGCTGGCGCCAACCAGTACTCGCTGCACATGCGCCAGGGGCTGGCCGGCCCGGAACGCCTGCTCGTCGACCCCGAGGCCCTGTCGCGCGGCACCAGGCAGTCGCTGGCGATCAACTGGTTCTCGCCCTCGCCCGACGGGCGCTACCTGGCCTACGGCCTGTCCGCGGGCGGCTCCGAGGATGCCGTGATGCATGTCCTCGACGTGCGCAGCGGCCGTCCGGTGGGCCGGCCGGTCGATCGGATGCAGTTTGCCGGCGTCAGCTGGGACGGCGAAAACACGCTGTACTTCAACCGCCTGGCGCCGCTGAAACCGGACTCGTCGGCGCTCGACAAGTTCCAGCGCAGCGCGGTTTACCGGATGACGGTCGGGGCGCCCGCGCCGCAACCCGTCCCGGTCCTGGGCTACGGGGTGGCCGGGGTGACGATCGACCCGGCCGAGATCCCGTACGTCAGCATCACCCACGACGGTCGCTGGGCGCTGGGCTGGATCATCAACGGCGTGCAGCGTGAAATCCGGATGTACGTGGCGCCGGCGGCCAGCCTGCGTGCCAGCCGGCCGGCGTGGCGGGCGCTGGTCGAGCGTGCCGACGAGGTCTCTCGAGCCGACTATTTCGACGACACGCTCTACCTGATCAGCCACCGCACCGCGCCGCGCTCCAAAGTCATGGCCCTGGACATCCGGGCGGGCACGATGGGCCAGGCACGCGAACTGCTCGCGCACTCCGAGCGGGTGATCACCGGCCTGGGCACCGCCAGCGATGCGCTGTACGTCGAGGCGCGGGCCGGCAACATCAAGGAACTGCTGCGGCTGCCCTATCGCGACGGCGCCGCGCAGACGATCAAGCTGCCGATCGCCGGCGCGTTCACGCTGTCCCCGGAAGAAGGTGGCGGCGCCACCGACCCGCGTCTGCCCGGCGCGGTGATCGAACTGCAGGGCTGGACCCAGGCCCGCCAAATCTACGAAGTGCGCGGCGACGGCACCGTGACCAATACCGGGCTGCAGCCGCAGGGACCCTACGACACCTTGCCCGATGTGGTGACGACCGAAGTGCAGGTGCCCGGCCACGACGGACAGCTGGTGCCGATGTCGATCATCCATCGGCGCGACACGCCGCTGGACGGCAATCGCCCGACGCTGCTGTACGGCTACGCCGCCTACGGCAACACCGAGGAACCCTACTATTCGGTGTTCCGGATGGCCTGGCTGCAGGCCGGTGGCGTGCACGCGATCGCCAACCCCCGAGGATCGGGCGTCTACGGAGAGCAGTGGTACAAGGACGGCTACCAGGCCACCAAGCCCAACTCGTGGAAGGATTTCATCGCCTGCGCCGAGTACCTGGTGGCCGGTGGTTATACCCGCCCGCAGCGCCTGGGCATCCTGGGCGGATCGGCCGGCGGCATCCTGGTCGGCCGCGCGATGACCGAACGCCCCGACCTGTTCGCCGCGGTCATTTCCTCAGTGGGCGCGCTGGACATGGTGCGCGCCGAGGACAGTCCCAATGGCGTGCCGAACATTCCCGAATTCGGCAGCAAGCGCACGGAGCCGGGGTTCCGGGCACTGCTCGCGATGAGCACCTATCACCAGATTCGCGATGGCACGCCGTATCCGGCGGTGATGCTCACCCACGGCGTCAACGATCCGCGGGTCGAAGTCTGGCATTCGACCAAGACAGCTGCCCGGCTGATGGCCGCCAGCGCCAGCGCACGCCCGGTGCTGCTGCGCCTGGACTTCGATGCCGGACACGGCATCGGCAGCACCAAGCAGCAAGACGAACAGGAGCGGGCCGACATGATCGTGTTCCTGCTGTGGCAGATGGGCGAACCGGGCTACGCGCCAGCGCCCTGAATCCTGAGGGCCGGCCCGGGTGCCCGGGCAGGCCAGCATGCCCGCTGCCGGTTCGCCCGCGCGCCCGGCCGATCCGTCAGGGCACCGCGGTGAGCTTCGCGACCGACAGCGCCAGCCACTTCACGCCCTCGCGCCCGAAGTTGATCTGGGCCCGCGCGTCCTCGCCATGCCCCTCGAGATTGACGATGACGCCCTCGCCGAAACGGGCATGCGCCACGCTCTGGCCGACGCGCCAGGCAAGCCCCCGGTCGAAGCCCTGCGCGGCGCGCTGGGCGTGCGCGTCCGCCCGTCCGCCATCGGCGTCCCGGGCCAGCCCGAGCGCCTCGCGCCGGCCCGGCCCCTGGCCACCGCGGCTCTGGCCTTCCCAGGCGCCGCCATACCCTTCGCGCCAGGCGCCCGCCGTGCTGCGCAGCGCCACCCGGGGCGTGAGCCACTTCAGCGCGTCCTGGGGCAGTTCTTCGAGGAATCGCGAGCGCACGTTGTAGCGCGTCTGGCCGTGCAGCATGCGCGTCTGGGTGAACGACAGGTACAGGCGCTGGCGCGCGCGCGTGATGGCCACGTACATCAGCCGGCGCTCTTCCTCGAGGCCGTCGGCCTCGGTCACCGAGTTTTCGTGCGGGAACAGGCCTTCTTCGAGGCCGGTGATGAAGACCGCATCGAACTCCAGCCCCTTGGCCGAATGCACTGTCATCAGCTGCACCGCATCGCTGCCTTCACCGGCCTGGTTCTCGCCGGCTTCCAGCGAGGCATGCGACAGGAACGAGGCCAGCGGCGTGATGTTGACCGCGCCCGGCGCCGCGGCGTCGAGCACCGCGGCATCGCCGCCCGGTGCGGAGTCCCCGGACCCCGGCGCGTTGCCCGGCGACACCCCCATCGATGCCGGAACGTCTTGCCCGATGCCCTCTTCGGCCAGGAAGGCCGCCGCCGCGGTGACCAGTTCACGCAGGTTCTCGATGCGCTCCTGGCCTTCCTTCTCGGCCTGGAAATGGGCGATCAGGCCGCTGCGCTCGATGACATGTTCGACGGATTCGGTGAGGGTCAGGGTGCGCGACTCGCGGCCCAGAGTCTCGATCAGCCGCGTGAACGCGGACAGCTTGGCCGCCGGCGCGCCCGACAGGGCGCCGACCGCCTGGAACAGGCTGACGCCAGCCCGCCGGGCCGCATCCTGCAGCGCCTCGACCGACCGGGCACCGATGCCGCGCGCCGGGAAATTGACGACCCGCAGGAAGGCGCCGTCGTCATCGGGGTTTTCGATGAGGCGCAGGTAGGCCAGCGCGTGCTTGATCTCGGCCCGCTCGAAAAACCGCAGCCCGCCATACACCCGATAGGGCACGCCGGCCGAGAACAGCGCGTGTTCGATGACCCGCGACTGGGCGTTGGAGCGGTACAGCACCGCGACATCGGCGCGCGCCCAGCCTTCGGCGATCAGCCCGCGCAATTCTTCGAGCAGCCATTGCGCCTCCTGGCCGTCGGTCATGGCCTCGTAGACACGGACCGGCTCGCCCTCGCCGGCCTCGGTCCAGAGCTCCTTGCCCAGGCGCCGCGCGTTGTGCTTGATCAGTGCATTGGCGCAATTCAGGATATGCGCGTGCGAGCGGTAGTTCTGCTCGAGCTTGATCAGGTTGGGCACCTGGAACTCGCGCTCGAAGGCCGCCATGTTGCCGACGTTGGCGCCGCGGAAGGCGTAGATGCTCTGGTCGTCGTCGCCGACCGCAAACACCGAGGCGCCGCCCCCGGCCAGCAGCTTGAGCCACTTGTACTGCAGCGTGTTGGTGTCCTGGAACTCGTCGACGAGGATGTGCGAAAAACGCCGCTGGTAGTGCTCGCGCAGCAGCTGGCCGCGCTGCAGCAGTTCGTAGCTTCGCAACAGCAGTTCGGCAAAGTCGACCACGCCCTCGCGCTGGCACTGGTCGTCGTAGGCCGTGTACAGCTCGACGCAGCGCCGGGAATAGTCGTCGTAGGCCTCGACATCGCCAGGGCGCTGGCCCTCTTCCTTGGCATGGTTGATGAAGTTCGCGATATTGCGCGGCGGGAATTTCTCGTCGTCGACATTGAGCGACTTCAGCAGGCGCTTGATGGCGGCCAGCTGGTCTTGCGAATCGAGGATCTGGAAGGTGTGCGGCAGGCCCGCATCGCGGTGATGCGCTCGCAGCATGCGGTTGCACAGGCCATGAAAAGTGCCGATCCACAAGCCGCGCGTGACGATGGGCAGCATCGCCGACAGCCGGGTGAGCATTTCACGGGCCGCCTTGTTCGTGAACGTGACCGCAAGCACGCCCTGCGGACTGACCTGGCGGGTCTGGATCAGCCAGGCCATGCGGGTCGTGAGCACGCGGGTCTTGCCGCTGCCGGCACCGGCGAGGATCAGCGCATGCTGGGCAGGCAGGGTGACCGCGGCGAGCTGGCGTTCGTTGAGATTGGCGAGGAGATCGGACATGGCGGGGCGGTGAGAACACTGGGATTCTACACAGCATCGCACGCGGCCCGCCTCGATCGGACCGGCCAGCCCTGCAGACGGCCCGGCACCGTCCCTCAATTCATCGGGTCGAGCCCGATCAGCGCCGCCGCCCCGACGATCGGGGCCGGCGGCGGCCGTGCATCAGCCGCAGTTGGCGGCCGAGCCGTTGAAACTGACCGTGGGCGGCGTGTCGGCAGCTGCCGATTCGACATAGCTGATCTGGCAGTTCGCGGGCGTGCCCGCTCCCTGGATCTGCACGGTGGTGGTCTTGGTCGCCACGGTGTGGGTGATCGTGACGCCGTCGATGCCGGCCAGGTTCGCCGCCACTTCGATGCCCCCCGCCGTCGCGCTCGGATACCCGTTGACCAGGCCCACCGCCGCACCTTCCATCGTGATCGAACCGGTCGCGCCGGTCTGGCCTTTGACCAGCGCCGCCGCACGGGCCAGCGCCGACGCGCTCTTGACGGTGCCCAGGACCGCCTGGCCCTTGGCGAATCGGGCATCGCCCTGCAATCCGACGAAGCGCGGCAGCGCGACCGCGGCGAGCACGCCGAGGATCACGATGACGACGACCAGTTCGACCAGGGTGAAGCCCTTCTGTGTTTGCTTGCGCATGGTTTTGCCTTTGTTTGTCAGGGGGACGCCTTTGCATTATCGGCAGCGCGATTCGCCGACCAAGGCCGGTAAAGCGGTGGAATCGTCCGTCTGATCCATGCAGTGCCGGGGCCGCCCATTTGCGACAGTGGCTGAATCGGGTGGTGGGTCGTGTGCCTGCCGAACGGCCCCATGGCCATGCGACCCCGGGGTCGGCCAGTCGGGTCAGCCAATCGAGCGAACGAACCAGCGTGAGCCTCCTTCCAAAGAATCCAGTCGGACTCCTGCGCGCCCTGCGGCGCCGCTTCGGCTCGGCCACGGGCGGCGGCTGGGGCATGGCGTCCAGCGGATCGGCCACGGCGACCGCCTGCGTGGACCGCCAGGCCGCCGGCAGGCTGCGCCTGAAGCGCCTGCGCGTCCTTTCGGCCACGGGCGATGCACCGGCGCGCCGGATCTCCGATCTTGCCGCCACCCTGCGCAAGCCCGCTGTGCCCTGCGCGATGCTGATGCCGGCCGAGGACTACCAGGTCATGTTCATGCCCGGGCTGCCGGTCGCCCAGGCCGAACGCACCCAGGCGCTGCATTGGCGCCTGAAAGACGATCTCGAGTTTCCGTCCGACGAGGCGGTGATCGAATGCGTGACCGTGGCCACCCAGGCACCGGGCAACCAGCACGAGCTGTGGATGGTGGTGGTGGCGCGCCGGCGTCGCGTGTATGAACTGATCGCGCCGCTGCGCGCCGCCGGCGTCGTGATCGAGGCGGCCGACATCGCCGAACTGGCCCAGCGCAATCTGGCCATGCAATGCGCCCCGGCCGGCCGCACCGTCGCGATGCTGACACTGGACAGCCAGCGCGGCATGCTCACCATCAGCCGCGACGACGGCATGTACGCGACACGCCAGCTCGACCCGATCGCGGTCGCGCTGGCCAGCGAGGACGAGGACCGGCGTGAGTCGCTGATCGAGCGGCTCGCGCTGGAGCTGCAGCGCACCTTCGACAACGTCGAGCGCCAGTACGGCGCCGGACCGATCGACCGGGTCATCGTGCAATGCGACCAGTTCACCGAGGCGGTGCTGGCTGGCCTGGCCCGCGACCTGCCCGTGCCGGTCCAGGCGCTGCGGCTGGCGGATTTCCTGGACAGCGCCGATCCGGCCCTGCTCGAAGTGGCCGCGCACAGCACCCTGGCGACGCTGGCGATCGGGGCCGCGCTGCGCTTCGACCCCGAACCCCTCGCCAGCGACGCGCTGAAGGCGGCCGCATGAAACAGCACATCAACCTGCTGCGCAGCGAACGCGCCGAAGCGCGCGATCCGATCCAGCTGCCGCTGGTGGCCGCCTGCCTGTCGATCGTCCTGCTCGCCACGGCCGGCACCGGCTGGCTCGTGCGTGACCGCCTCGCCGCTTCGAAGGAACAGGCCCGCGAGGCGCGCGCCGCCAAGCTGGCCGACGCCCAGCGCACGAGCGCCGTGATCGTGCTGGACAGCGCACTCGACAGCCAGCTCGCTCGGGCGCGCTCACGGCTCGCCCGGCTGGAGGGCGCGAGCGCGCAGCTTCGCGAGATCGACAGCACCCCGGGCCTGCCATTCTCGGATCTGTTCGACGCGCTTGCCCGGCGCACCCTGGACGGCGTGTGGCTGGTCGGCCTGACGGCCGACGGCCCGGCGCAGCGCCTGACGATCACCGCCCGCGCCATCGACGCGGAACGCGTCGCTCCCTACCTGAAGCAGCTGAACCACGAAACCCTGCTGCGCGATCGCCGGTTTCAGGCGATGGTCATCCAGGAGCGCGAACTGCAGCCCGGGAACCGCATCGTCGAGTTCCAGCTGAGCACCTCGCCGATCACGAGGCGCGGATCATGAAAGCCGCGTGGCGGGCGCTGGCCGGACGATTCGCGGCGCGCAGTCGTCGCGAGCGCCTGATGGTCGCCGCGCTGCTGGTGATCGGCCTGCCGCTGGCTGCACTGAGCCTGTGGGTCGAGCCCGCCTGGCGCGCCCACCTGGCCTTGCAGGCCGAACTGGCGGCGTTGCGCGCCGAATCCGCACGGCTGGCGAGCCGCCAGCCCCTCGATCCCAACGCCATGGCGAGGACGGAACTGGCCAGTCTGCAGGCGCGACTGGTGCAAGACCAGAAGGCCGTCGCCGAGCTCTCGCGTTCGATGGTCGCTCCGACCGAAATGGTCCAGCTGCTCGAGCGGCTGCTGGCGCGCCACCCCGGGGTCCGGCTGCTGGGCATGCGCTCGCTGGCGAGCGAACCCTGGGCCGGAATCAAGCCCGGGTCGGACCCCGATGCCGGTGCGGCGAATACGGCCGCCGCCTCCAGCGGCGCATCCGCGCCGCCGCCTGGCGCGGGCAACCAGCGCAATGGCCTTTACCGCCACGGCGTCGAACTCGAGCTCGAGGGCGGCTGGCATGCCCTGCGCGCCTACCTGGCTGACATCGAACAATCGCCGCGGCGCCTGCAGTGGGGTCAGCTGCATCTCACCTCGCAGGAACACCCGACCACGCGGATGAAGATTTCGCTGCACACCCTGAGTCTGGAGGCGGCATGGCTGCAGCTTTGAACCACCGGTTTCCAGCGATCGCGGCCATCAGCCTGGCCGGCGTGCTGCTGGGCGCCGGCCATCTGCCGGCCGCGCGCGCGGCCGACCCGACCCAGCCTCCCGAACATCTGTTGCGCAACCCGTCGCCAGGGCCTGGCGGTGCGCCGCGCGGCAGCGCCGAGCCCCCGCTGGCGCCGATCGTGCTGCAGGCCATCCTGCATCCGGACGGGCGCCCGGCGCGAGTCATGGTGGATGGATGGCTGTATCGCACCGGCGACACCGTGCACGGCAGCCGGCTCGTGACGATCGGGCGCCACCATGCCGAATTCGAGGCCCACGGCCGCCGCCAGAGCATTGCGCTGATCCCCCAGGCGGGCATCACCCGGCTGCGGCTGGACGGAGCCGACACGGGCGCCGCCCCGGCATCGGCGATCGCACCGACCAGGACCAAGCCCGCGCGCGTCCCTGCGCGCCGGCCGAACAAGGAAAACCCATGAACCCCGCAGCGTTTCACCGTCGACTGCTGATTGCCTGCGCCCTGCTGCTGCTGGCCGCCTGCGCCACGCAGACACCACCCAACACGGCCCTGGCCAGCATTGGTCAGCAGCTCGCCGCACCGGCGCCTCGTCCCCCGGCCGCACCGGTGCCCGCCGCGGTTCGCCAGGCCATCGAGCAGGCCGCCCCGGTCGAGGCGCCAGCCAGCTGGCTGCCCGAACCGCGCTTCGATCTCTCGGTGGTCAATGCGCCCGCACCCCAGGTGTTCCTGGCCATCGCGAGCGACACCCGCTACAGCATGCTGCTGCCGCCCAACCTGCCGGGCACCATCACGGTCAACCTGAAGGACGTCACGGTCCGCGAAGCGATGGAGTCGCTGCGCGAACTCTACGGCTACGAATACCGGATCGAGGGCAAGCGCGTCTTCGTGCAGTCGCAAGCCCTCCAGACACGCCTGTTCCGGGTGAACTACCTGTCGATCAAGCGTCAGGGGCAATCGGACGTCCGCGTCAGCTCCGGTTCGCTGAACTCGTCTTCCGCGCCCGGCGCTGCCGGCGGCGCCCTGCCCGGCGGCGGCTATCCCGCGGGTGGGGGCTCCGGCTCCCCCGGCGCGGGCTCGCGCAGTGTCGAGGCGAGCCGCCTGGTCACCACCACCGATTCGGATTTCTGGGCGACGATGAGCGCCTCGCTGTCGGCGATCGTCGGCACCGAAGGGGGACGCGGCGTCGTCGTCAATCCGATGGCCGGGGTGATCGTCGTGCGCGCGCTGGCGGTCGAACAGCGCCAGGTCGAGGCGTTCCTGCGCGCGATGCAGATTTCGGTCGAGCGCCAGGTGATGCTCGAAGCCAAGATCGTCGAGGTGTCGCTGCGTGACGGGTTCCAGAGCGGCATCAACTGGGGCGCCTTCGATTCCGCAGGCCGCCACCGCTTCTCGGTCGGTGCCGACACCAACGCGATCGGCCAGGACCGCACGACTCAGGGATCGCTGTCGCAGCTGCTGGGCAGCGGACTGGCGACCGCCACCGGACGCGCGGCGAGCGGCCTGTTCGGCCTGGCCTTCCAGACCGGCAGCTTCCAGTCGATGCTCCAGTTCCTGGAGTCGCAGGGCAGCGTGCATGTGCTGTCGAATCCGCGGATTGCGACGCTGAACAACCAGAAGGCGGTGCTCAAGGTCGGCACCGACGACTTCTTCGTCACCAACGTCGCCACCAACACCGTCACCGCGGGGGCCACCGCGACCAGCTCGCCGAGCATCACGGTACAGCCGTTCTTCTCGGGGATCGCGCTGGATGTCACACCGCAGATCGACGAGCACGACAACATCATCCTGCACGTGCACCCGTCGGTCAGCGTGGTGTCCGAACGCAACAAGAACATCAATCTGGGCACGATGGGCAGCTACACGCTGCCGCTGGCCTCCAGCAGCATCAACGAGAGCGACAGCATCGTGCGCGTGCCCGACGGCGCGATCGTCGCCATCGGCGGTCTGATGACCCAGGAGCAGAACGATTCAAGGGCGCAGATTCCCGGCGCCGGCGACGCGCCCGTGCTGGGCACGCTGTTCGGCAACCGCAGCCGCAGCTTCACCAAGCGCGAACTGGTGATCCTGATCAAGCCGACGGTGATCAAGAGCGCCTCCGACTGGGCCGAGGAGCTCGGCGGCACCCGCGAGCGGCTGTCGGGCTATGCCCAGCGCCCCACTGACGACTGGCTGCGTCGCTCGCCGGCATCGCAATAGGGAACCGCCATGTACCTCGAACACTTCGGACTGCGGGAGTTTCCGTTTTCGATCACGCCCGACACGGCGTTCGCCTTTCGCTCGCGCGCCCAGCAGCGCGCGCTGTCGGCACTGCTGGTGGCCTTCCAGCTGGGCGAAGGATTCGTCAAGGTGGTCGGCGAAGTCGGGACCGGCAAGACCCTGCTGTGCCGGCGCCTGCTGGCACGCCTGAAGGGGCGCGCGGTGACCGCCTACCTGCCCAACCCGTCGTTGACGCCGCGCGGCCTGATGGCGGCGCTGGCCAGCGAGCTGCGCCTGGACGTGCCGGCGCGTGCCTCCGAATACGAACTGCGCTCGCGCATCGAGCGCGCGCTGATCGGTCATTCGATCCGTGGCGTGCCCGTCGTCGTGTGTCTGGACGAGGCCCAGACGATGCCCGCCGCCAGCCTCGAACAGCTGCGCCTGCTGTCGAACATGGAAACCGAAAAAGCCAAGCTGATGCAGCTGGTGCTGTTCGGTCAGCCAGAGCTCGAAAACCGTCTGGCCGAAAGCGCGGTGCGCCAGCTTCGCCAGCGGATCACCGTGAGCATCCGCTTGAAGCCGATGCGCGACACCGAGATCGACGCCTACCTCAGACACCGCCTCGGGGTGGCCGGAAGCGTCAGGACCGACCTGTTCGAGCCGGCGGCGGTGCGGGCCCTGACCGCCGCCAGCGCGGGCGTGCCGCGCCTGGTCAACATCATCGCGAACAAGAGCCTGATGGTGGCCTATGGTCGCGGCCTGCCGCGCGTCGGCATCGACGAGACCTGGTGCGCCGCCCGCGACACCGAGGACCATCGCCAGGGACGGCTGTTTCAGCTGCCCTCGTGGGCCGGCCGAGGCCTGCTGACGACGCAAGGCGCATTCAACCAGGGGCTCAGGCCATGAGTGTGATCAATCAGGTGCTGCAGGATCTGGACGCGCGCAAGTCCGGCCGATCCGGCGACGAGCCGGTCTGGGCCATCGACCCGCCGGTGGTCGCGGACGGGCCGCGCCGCATTCCTGCGCTGACCCTGACCGTTCCGGTCATCGCGATTGCACTCGCCGCACTGTTCGGCCAGGGGTCCTGGGGCTGGAAAACCACGGCCACCTCGGCCGGCGGCCCGATCGGCGCGATCACGGCGGCAGGATCCGTCGGTGGCGCAGCCGACGGCCCTACCAATGCCCGCGGCGTGCCCGCCGGCGTGCCGCTGCCGGGGGCGGCGGCACCGGTCGGCTCCACACCCTCGGCCCGGGCGATGACCGTCGCCTCGCTGCGGGCGCTGGAGCCGGTCGAACCCGCCGCTGATCCTGCGCCGAACGCATACGGACCCAGCCCGGCATCCGCCACGCCGGCTGTCGCAGCGCGGTCGGCTTCGATCCTGGCCGGCGGCCACGGCGCCGAGGCGCCTGCAGCGGCGACCAAGACCGCCGCGATATCGGCGGACGCCATGACTGGCACGCCGCTGCCGCCGCAGGTCAATGCAGTCAATGCCGCCAATGCAGCCAATTCGGCCAATTCGGCCAATGCCGGACCGGCCATGGCCTGGCTGACCGCACCGGCGCCAGGCGCCGCGCCGGCCAACGCGCCGGCCAACCCGCCGGCATCGGCAGCCCCCGCCGCGGTTCAGGGAACCGCACCAGCCCTGGCCTCGATCGCCGCCCCGGCGCAGGCCGGCACGCCACGTGCCCCCGCGATCCCCAGTCCCGTCACGACCACTTCGCGCGGCGCGGCGCCGGTGGCCGGCATCGCGCCCGCCCCGCTGCAGATCGAACGAACTTCGCTGGGCCCGATCGCAACCGGCCGGGCCGACGGCCACTACCGCAACGCGATGCAGCGTTACCACGCCGGACAGCTCGACGAGTCAGCCCGCCTGCTGCAGGCCGCGCTGGCCGAGGAGCCTCGTCACACCGCGTCGCGGCAGGCGCTGGCGGCCATGCTGATCGACCGGCGAGACTATGCGCAGGCACAGGCCGTCCTGCTCGAGGGCCTGGCGCTGGATCCCTCGCAGGGACCCTTCGCCACGATGGCCGCCCGACTGTTCGTGCGCCAGGGGAACCTGGACACCGCCGCCCGCATCCTGCAGGCCGCCGCCGGCGAACACGCCGCACCCGAACTGCAGGCGACGCTGGCCGATGTGCTGTCGCGGCTGCGCCGCGATGGCGAAGCACTGGCTCACTGGAACAGCGCGCTTCAGCGCAGTCCGGCCCACGCCGGATGGTGGCTGGGGCTCGCGGTGTCTCTGGACGGTGCGGGCCGCGGGCAGGACGCACGCACTGCCTACGAGCGGGCGCTGAGCCTTCCCGGCCTGAAGGCCGATGCCGCCGACTACGCGCGCGAACGCCTGGCCAGCGGCCGCTGAAACACTCGCGGGCGCAGCGCCCGCCACGTTCGCGCCGGCCCGTCCTCAGCACGCGTAGTCAGGCGCCGATCCGGCGATCGGATTCTTGCACTTGATCACCGTCGTCTGCACCTGTCGCTCGACCCGGTCCGCCGACGCGCCCGAACCGCTGCTGGCTGTGGCGGTCAGCACGTAACCGACCACGCGGGTCTGCTGCTCCTCGTGCGAACCGGTGCCCGGCTGACGCACGCAGGTCAGCGTGACGGTGAACGACGCCAGGTCGCCCGGCAATCCAAGCGACTTCGGCGAGGCGAAGCAGGCCGGCAGCTGGTCGGCGGCCAATCCCTGGCTGTTGTCCGGATCGATCACCTGAAAGGCGCCCCATTCGAGCGCGCTGCGCGCGGCCCAGTACGCTCGCGCGCCCTGCACGTCGAGCGCGACTTCCTGCGACTGGCTGCGGGTGGCGGCCAGCACGCCGGCGGCCAGCGCGCCGCCCACGACCATGAAAAAGATGATGATCAGCAGCATCGAGCCGCGTTCACGGTGTCGCATCGACAGTCACCTGATGGAGCAGCGTCACGGATTCGCCATCGCGTGACAAGGTCAGTCGGATCAGCAGCGAGCCAAGGTTGGCCAGCCCAGCGTCGAGCTCGAAACTGCAGGCGCTGGCGGTGGTCGCCAGCCGCGAGGCGGCAGCAGCCGCGAAACTTCCCGAGCCCAGCGTCGGCTGCGTGGCCGACCAGCCGTAACCGGTGTACCGGGTGAGCCGGCCGTCGCCGGCGCAATGGAAGCTGACCGGATCGCCGACGACGAAAAACCGATGATCGGGCGAATCGATCGGGAACCCCCCGCCTGCGGCGGAGAAGCTCACCGTGCCCAGGGCGGCGCCGGTGGCCGTCGGCGTGCGGCGGTTGTTGCCGACGTAGGCATCAGCCTCGGCGCTGCCCAGGTTGTAGACCACGAGCTGGCTGCCCGGGGCGATGTCGACCGGCGGCCCCAGGACCTGGAACGACGTGTCCGCCGGACTGGCGCCGAATTCGAGCGGATCGTTGCCGCCGGGTTCGGCGGAGACGGATGCGTGCGCACGGTACCGGCCGGCCGCGAGCGTGGGCACCAGTTCGAGATGAGCGCCATCGGCGGCCAGCGTCACGCGCACGCTGTTGGGCAGCGAACCGGCAACCTCGCGCGCCAGGCGCCGCATCACTTCGCTGGCCTCGTCCATCAGTTCGGCCCGCGCGGTGCCGACCCGGTACATCTGGGCGGCCTGCGCGATGAAGCCCGCGCCCAGCGTCCCGACCACGCCCAGCAGCGCGATGACCAGCACCAGCTCGACCAGCGTGAAGCCCGCATGGCGCTGCGCAGGTCTCATCGGTCGACCCTGGCACGCCACAGCTGCAGGCGCAGGCTGGTGCCGGCCGGCCCGGCAATCGTGACGGAGACCAGCGTGCCATCGGTCGCGGCCACGCCGTCCAGAGCCTGCGGCACGACACTGACCTGAGCGCTGTAGTCCTGCAATCCCGGCACCGCAGCGCCATCGAGCTTGGTGATGCCCGGCGGCGAGGCCATCGCGAAACCGTGGTAGTCGTCCGGATGATCGAACGGCTGGGCATAGCTGGTCCGGCTCTCGCCGGCTTCCGGGCCGATGGCATTGGCCACGGCGCATACGCCACCGCGGGTCGCCGCCGGTCCGTCGGCATCGCAGCGGGTGTGGGACTTCAGCCCGATCTCCGAGAGCAGCGACTCGGCCACCGACAGCGACTGGCGGATCGGCCAGTTCGAGCCGCTGCGACCGGCCGCCCATGCGATCGCACCCGCGATGCCGGCCAGCACGATGCCCCCGATCGCGATCACCAGCGTGGCCTCGACCAGCGTGACCCCGGCCTGGCGCAGCCGCGGGCGCGGCACGCCATTCGCCGCTCGCACCGGCGCCCTCACTTCGGACTCCAGAGGATTTCCGTCAGTCCGGTCTCGCTCCAGGTGCGCACGGTCGCGACCGCGACGCTCGAGTCGAGCACGATGTCGGTGCTGGCCGCGCCGGCTCCGACCACCCGGCCCAGTCCATCGAAGCCGAACGTCACCGGCGCTGCGGGCACGACCGACAGGGTCGCCCCCGCCGGCGCGTTGAAGCGCAGCGCCGACGACTCGCCCGGCTCGATCAGCGGATTCGGACAACCGGGCAGCGCATCGCGGGCAAAAGTGCACCTGGCCGGCGGCCGTGTCGATGCTCACCGTGACCCCGCCGCGCTGCGCGATCGCCCGCTTGTGGGCCTGGCGCATCGCGGCGGCCAGCCCGTCGACGCCGGCGCGCTGCGTGAAAAGGTCCTGGCTGGACATGCGCGACACCGCCGCAACCGACAGGATGCCGACCAGCATCAGCACCACCACCAGCTCGACGATGGTAAAGCCGCGAGGGACAGCCTGCGCGAAGCGCGCGGCGCTCGCGCGCGCGCCTAAGGCGCAAGCCACGCGCGCGCTCGGGGCGGTCGGGCAACAGACGAACGAAGGCCGAAGGATTCATAGACCTCGGATTGAGCCATCGGGATGCCTGGTGGCGTGCCCGGAAACACGGCGGCATTGCGGCGGTATTCCGGGGCTCACGCGCGCGCCGGCGCTCGCACACTGCTCGAGGACACCGAACCCTCCACGATGAAAGGCAGGCCCATGGCCACGCCACGCAAAGTGCGCATCGGCGAGATGCTGCTGGGCGCAGGCCTGATCTCCGAGCAGCAGCTCAGCCAGGCGCTGGAAGAACAGAAGCGATCCGGACGCCGGCTCGGCCGCGTGCTGATCGAATCCGGCCTGATCGAAGAAACACGCCTGGCGCGCCTGCTGGCCGAACAGCTGGGCATCGAGTTCGTCGACCTGCGTTCGCTGACCATCGACGCCAGCGTGGCGCGCCGGCTGCCCGAGCGCCACGCCCGGCGCTATCGCGCGCTGGTTCTGGCCGCGGTCCCCAACGGCGCGCTGCGCCTGGGCATGGCCGATCCGACCGACCTGACCGCCTACGACGAACTGACCCGCGCATTGCGCTGCGAGATCGAGCTGTGCGCGCTGGCCGAGTCGCAGTTGCTGGGTCTGCTGGACCGCATCTACCAGAGCGGCGACGGGCTGGCCGGCCTGGCGCGCGAACTCAAGGCCGACCTCGCGCCCGACACCACGATGCTGGCGCAGCTCGCCAGCAACGGCCCCGACGACACGACGCCGGTGGCCCGGCTGCTGGCCGGCGTGTTCGAAGACGCGGTGCGCTCGCGCGCCTCGGACATCCACTTCGAGCCGCAGTCCGACCAGCTGCATGTGCGCTTTCGGATCGACGGCGTGTTGCGCAGCCATATGCGTTTCGACGCCGAGATCGCCAGCGCGGTCGTGCTGCGCCTGAAGCTCATCTCGAACCTGGACATCGCAGAAAAGCGCATGCCTCAGGATGGCCGTTTCGAGGTCTCGGTGCGCGGCACGCCGATGGACATGCGGATCTCGATCATGCCCTCGCACTGGGGCGAGTCGGTCGTGCTGCGGGTGCTCGACACGTCGGACCAGACCCTGTCGCTGGAGCGCATGGGCATGCCCGCGCACGTCGAAGCGCAGGTGCGCCGCGGCATCGAGCGGCCCAGCGGCATGCTGCTGGTCACCGGGCCCACCGGTTCGGGCAAGACGACCTCGCTGTACGCGCTGCTCACCGCGCTGCGCAACGACGAGCGCAAGCTGGTCACCGTCGAGGACCCGATCGAATACCGGTTGGCCGGAGTCACCCAGATCCAGGTGAACGACAAGATCGAACTGAGCTTCGCCCGGGTGCTGCGCTCGGTGCTGCGCCATGACCCGGACGTGATCCTCCTGGGCGAAATGCGCGACACCCAGACCGCCGAGATCGGCGTGCGCGCCGCGATGACCGGCCACCTGGTGCTCAGCACCCTGCACACCAACGACGCGGTCAGCACCGCAACCCGCCTGGCCGACATGGGCGTGCCGATGTACATGCTGGCGACCTCGCTGCAGCTGATCATCGCGCAGCGACTGGTGCGCAAGCTGTGCGAACACTGCAGCAAGCCCGGTGAACCGACTCCGCAGGAGCGTGCCTGGGTGCTGGAGGTCGCCGGCATCGAGGCCGCCGCCAGCCTGCGGCCGCGGACACCGGTCGGTTGCCCGGAATGCAACGGCACCGGCTACCTGGGCCGCTCGGCGATCTACGAATCGCTCGAACTGACCCGTCCGCTGGCCGACGCGCTGGCCCGCGACAATACCCAGGCCTACCTCGAGGCCGCCCGGGCGCAGGTCGAGGGCCGTACGCTGGCGCACGACGCCCTGCGCCTGATTCGAAAAGGCGTCACCAGCGTCTATGAAGCGATGCGGATCGCCACGCAGACGGCCGAGGACGCCTGATGCCCACTTACAGCTGGAGCGGCCGGGATACCGGAGGATCGTCGGTGGCCGGCACACTGGACAGCAGTTCGCCGGACATGGCCGCAGCCACACTGGCCGGGCGCGGCATCACGCCGTTGAAGATCGAGCCGGCGCTGGAAAAGGCCACCGAATCGAAGCGCTGGTTCGGCGGCTCGGCGAACCTGAGCAGCACCGAACTCCAGCTGTTCTCGCGCCAGCTGCAGGCGCTGCTGCGCGCCGGCCTGCCGATCATGCGCGCGCTGGGCGCGATGCAGGAATCGGCCACCCGACCGACCGTGGGCCGCGTGCTGGGCGAACTGTGCGCGAGCCTGGACCAGGGCCGCGAACTGTCGACGGCGATGGCCCGCCATCCGAAGGACTTCCCGCCGCTGTACGTGGCGCTGGTGCGCGTGGGCGAGCAGACCGGCCGCCTGGACGAGATCCTGAAACGCCTGGCCGGCTGGCTGGAATTCGAGATGAAGACCCGCGAGCGGGTGCGCACCGCACTGCGCTACCCGAGCTTCGTGATGATCGCGATGGCCGTCGCACTGATCGTCGTCAATGTGTTCGTGATCCCGCGCTTCTCGGCGGTCTACAAGAGCATGAAGGTCGATCTGCCGCTGATGACGCAGATCCTGATCGGCATGTCGGACTTCATCGTCAACTTCTGGCCGCTGGTGCTGGCCGGCTGCGCGCTGGCCGTCTGGAGCGCGCGCGGCTGGCTGGCCAGCCGCGCCGGGCGCCTCACCTGGGATCGCATCGTGCTGCGACTGCCGGTGATCGGGCGGCTGCTGCACAACGCCGCGCTGGGCCGATTCTCGCGCAGCCTGGCCCTGACGCTGAAGAGCGGGCTGCCCGCCACCCAGGCGATCTCGCTGGTGGCGCAGGCGGTCGGCAACGAACACATCTCGCAACGCCTGGAACGGGTGCGGGCGGGAGTGGAGCGGGGCGAGAGCCTGCTGCGTTCGTGCGCCTCGACCGGCGTGTTCACGCCGATCGTGCTGCAGATGATCGCGGTCGGCGAAGAGGCCGGATCATTGGACGAGATGCTCGAACACGCCGCCGATTTCTACGAGCAGGACGTGGAATACGACCTGCAGCGGATGTCGGCGGCCATCGAGCCGATCCTGATCCTGGTGCTGGGCGGCATCGTGCTGGTCTTGGCGCTGGGGGTGTTTCTGCCGATCTGGGACCTGGGCAAGGCGGCCATGGGGCGCGGATGAGCACCCCGGCCGGCTGGCCGGTCAGTGGCCGCGCGAGGCCTTGATCCGCGCGCTGACCATCGCGGTCAGCAGCCCCAGCAGAATCGCCCACTCCAGCGACAGCGCGATCGTCGACAGGAAGGTGATAGCCAGTGTGGCCCGTTCGTACGGCTCGTGGCGCCAGATGCGGGCGATCTCGGGCCGATCGACCAGGCCATAGGCCACCAGCAGCAGCAGACCCGAAATGACCGCCAGCGGCAGCCAGCGGGCCAGCGGCCCGACGAAGACCAGCAGCCCCATCAGCGCGAATGCCGCGACCACGCCCGACATCGGCGTCTGGGCGCCGGCCGCGGAGTTGACCGCCGAACGATTGAACGAGCCGCTGGCAGGAATCGCCGACGAAAAACCCGCCACGATATTGGCCATGCCCTGGCCGATGAATTCCTGGTTGCCGTCCAGCGCCTGGCCGTGGCGCACCGCCAGCGCGCGGCTGATGGCCACCGCCTCGATCGAGGCGAGCATCGTCATCACCAGGCACGGCGCGAACAGGCGGCGCAGGGTTTCGATCGACAGGTCGGGCATCGACAGCGCGGGCAAGGCGCCCGGCAGCGGCGGCACGCTGCGCAGCGCCGGCAGATGCGGCATGGCCTGCTGGACCAGCTGCGCCACCAGCGTGCCGGCCACCACGCCCACCAGCATGGCCGGGATTCGCCGGTTCAATGGAGCCCACAGCTTGACGATCACGATCGTAATCAGCGCCACGGCGATCGGCAGGAACTGCCACTGATCGAATGCGCCGAACACGCCCAGCCACTGCTGGGCGACGGAATGGGCGCCCTTCAGGCTCACTCCGGTGAGCACCGGCAGCTGCGCGCTGACGATCAGCACCGCCGCCCCGCAGGTGAAGCCGACGATCACGGAATGCGGCACTTTCTCGATCAGCCGCCCGGCCTGCGCCAGCCCCATCAGGATCTGCAGCACGCCGATCAGGAACGACAGGGTGACCACCAGCCTCACATAGTCGTCCGACCCGGCCACCGCGATCGGCGCCAGCAGGACGCCGGTGGTCAGCGCGATCGCATTGGCCGGGCCGGTCATCATGACCCGGCTCGATCCGAACAGCGCGGCCACCAGGCAGGGCAGCATCGCCGCGTACAAGCCGTATTGCGGCGGCATGCCGGCCAGCGTGGCGAACGCGATGCCCTGCGGCAGGACCACGATCGCCCCGGTGATGCCGGCCAGGACGTCGGCGCGCAGCACGCCGGGAGTGCGCAGCAGCGGCGCCCACAGCAGGAAGGGCAGGAACCGGGCGAGGCCGGCGGATCGGGGCGCGGACGTGGAGGCGGCTGACATGACGCGCCGATGGTACGCATGAAGTCAATTCAGAAAAATCGAGATTTACTGAATGATATTTTCAATAACACTGACAATATGAGTTTCCGGAACAACACCGCAAACCGACCGCCAGATGCCCGACTCCTCTACGCGCCCTGCGTTCGCCGCACCCACGTCCCGAACCCGATTCAGCCTGCGCCAGCTCGAAGCCTTCTGCGCGGTGGCCCGGCTGGCCAATGCCTCGCAGGCGGCCGCCGAGATCGGCCGCACGCCCTCGGCGGTCAGCATGGCGCTGCGCGACCTCGAGCAGGCGCTGGGCGTGTCGCTGTTCGAGCGGCGCGGCCGCACGCTGGCCCTGACCGCCGGCGGCGCGCAGATCCGCGCCCAGGCCCAGGAACTGCTCGACCGCGCCACCGAACTGCAGCAGTCGCTGGGCCGCTCCGAACAGCACCAGCCGGCGCTGGCGATCGGCGCGACCCGCACGATCGGCGTCACGCTGATGCCCGAACTGCTCAACGACTACCGTGAAACCGCGCCGCTGGCGCGCTTCACGCTGACCGTGGCCAATACCGAAGAGATCCTGGCCGGCCTGGCCCGTTACGCGATCGACATCGCCTTCGTCGAGGGCACCGTGGCCGACCCGTCGCTGCACAGCGAGATCTGGCTGCGCGACGAATTGTGCGTGTTCGCCCGGCCCAGCCATCCGCTGCTGGCGGCGCAGCCGGCTCCGGCGCGCGGCTTCTCGATGGCGCGCCTGGCCGAATGCGCCTGGGCCCTGCGCGAACCGGGCTCCGGCACCCGGGAAGCCTTCCTGCGGGCGATGGAGGATTACAGCGAACTCGATGTCCGGGCCGAGATCTCGGATAATGAGGCCTTGCGGCGGCTGGTTCAGCGCAGCGACTGGCTGGGCTGCCTGTCCCGGCGCAGCGTCGAGGAGTCCTTCCGGGCGGGCACGCTCACCGAGATTCCGCTCGCTTCGGTCGCGGCGCGGCGCGCGCTGTCGCGCAGTTTCCGCCTGCTGCTCAACCCGCAGCGCTTCCGCAATGCCGGCACTCGCCAGTTCCTTGCGTACGCGCGCCGATGGGTGCGCACCGCGGCAGATCGCACCGGCTGACCTTCTCCCTTCCATTGACCTGAGGACAACCTTGAAACCCGCCCTGAAGCCCAACAGCCCGAACTTCTCCTCGGGCCCCTGTGCCAAACGCCCCGGCTACAGCGTCACGGCGCTGCCCACCGACACGCTCGGGCGTTCGCACCGTTCCGCGCTGGGCAAATCCCGGCTGCTGCGCAGCATCACCGAGACCCACCGCATGCTGGGCCTGCCCGAAGGCTACCGGGTCGCCATCGTCCCGGCCTCCGATACCGGCGCCTTCGAGATGGCGATGTGGTCGATGCTCGGCGCGCGGCCGGTCGACGTCTTCACCTGGGAATCGTTCGGCGAAGGCTGGGCCACCGACATCACCAAACAACTGAAGCTGGCCGACGCGCGCTTGTTTTCGGCCCCCTACGGCCAGCTGCCCGACCTGAGCCAGGCCAACCCGGCCCACGACATCGTTTTCGCCTGGAACGGCACCACCAGCGGCGTGATGGTGCCCAATGGCGACTGGATCAGCGACCAGCGCGAAGGCCTGACGCTGTGCGACGCCACCAGCGCGGTGTTCGCGATGGACATCCCCTGGTCCAAGATCGACGTGGCCACCTTCTCGTGGCAGAAGGCGCTGGGCGGCGAGGCCGCGCACGGCATGCTGGTGCTCTCGCCGCGCGCCGTGCAGCGCCTGGAGACCTACAAGCCGCCCTGGCCGCTGCCCAAGATCTTCCGGATGACCAAAGGCGGCAAGCTGCTCGAGGAAATCTTCGAGGCTGCCACCATCAACACGCCCTCGATGCTGGCCAACGAGGACTACCTCGACGCGCTGGCCTGGGCGCAGTCCATTGGCGGGATGAAGGAACTGATCCGCCGCTCGCAGGCCAACCTGGCGCTGTTCGAGGCCTTCGTCGCCCGCCACGACTGGATCCGCTTCCTGGCCCAGGACAAAACCATCCGCTCGAACACCAGCGTATGTCTGTCGCTGGACCTGTCGGCCGACCAGGTCAAGAAACTGGTCAAACTGCTCGAGACCGAAGGCGCTGCGCTCGACTGCGGCTCGTACAAGGACGCACCGGCCGGTCTGCGCTTCTGGTGTGGCGCCACCGTGCAGCCCGAAGACATCGAGCGCATGCTGCCTTGGCTCGAATGGGCCTATGGCCAGGTGAAGGCGGCCTGAACCCGGCGCGGGCCGGGCGACGCGTTTCTTTTTTCAGCCTTACGCCCGCCAGCGCCCGGCGCGGCAGCCCTGCCGCGCGCTGGCGGTGGGATCATGGCCGCCACGGACAACGCGGCAAGCCCCCTTGAAGCGCGACAACCCGAACAGTGCCTACCCAACCCCTCTCAGGAGCATCTGACATGACCCACAGCATCGTCGCCACCATCAAGGTCAAGGACGGCAAAGCCGCCGATTTCGAAGCCGTCGCGCTCAAGCTGGTCGCCGCCGTCGCCGCCAACGAGCCGGGCTGCCTGCTCTATACGCTCTCCAAGGGCGACGATCCGCTCACCTATGTCTTCATGGAGCGGTACAAGGACGACGACGCGCTGAAGAACCACCGCGGCACCGACCACTTCCGCACGCTGGGCCGCGAAATGGGCGCGTTCATGGACGGCCCGCCCTCGGTGCTGCGGATGCAGGAACTCGGCTGAGTCCCGCCCTCGCCCGCCTCGTGCGGGCGATCTGCCCGCCTCAGGCCCGCCCTTCGCGCGGGCGAGCTTCCCGACTGGCCGCCCGATCAACTCCCGGTCGGCCAGTACCTCGCACCAGCAACTGCTCTCACCCGGCCGCGGCCGCGCGACGCCGGATCATGCGCAGCGCGTTGCAGGCGATCACGACCTGGCCATGCGGGTTCATCACGGGCACGAAGCGCCCCTCGATCGCCGAGCCGCCCCGATCGTGCAGGTTGGTGAAGAGTTGGCCATCGGCTATTCCGGCTTCACGTTGAGAGCGCCAATCACTTTCGCGTAGCGGGCGATTTCTGTCTGCAGATAGGCGTCGTAGGCCTCGGGCGTGCCCGTCAGCGGCAGACCTCCCTGCCCGGTCACCGCGGCTCGCAGCTCATCGGTTTTCATCGCCCGGTCGATCTCGGCATTGAGCTTGCGCACGATCGGCTCGGGGGTGCGCGCCGGCGCCATCAAGCCATACCAGGCCGAGAGTTCGAAGCCCGGCATGCCGGATTCGCGCATCGTCGGCACTCCCGGCAGCGAGCCGACCCGCTGCGCCGACAGGGTGGCGATCGGGCGCAGTCGCTTGTCCAGGATGTAGGGCATCACGCTGCCGACCGTGTCGATCATCATCTGCGTGCGGCCGGCGATCAGATCGATGTGCGCCGGCGCGCTGCCCTTGTAGGCGATGTGGCTGGCCTGCAGACCGAAATGCTGCAGCACCATCTCCATGCCCAGGTGCTGTGCATTGCCCACGCCTCCCGAGGCGTAGTTCAGCTCCCGGGGCCTGGACTTCAGGTAGGCGACCAGCTCGGCCGGTGACGACACCGGCAAGCTGGGGTGCACCACGAAAGCGACCGGCACCCCCATCACCAGGCCCACCGGCATCAGGTCGCGGCGCGCGTCGTACTTCAGATCCTTGTACAAGGAGGCACTGATCGCCATCGACGAGCTGTTGTACAGGAACGTGCTGCCATCGGGCGCAGCGCGCGCAACCAGTTCGGCGGCGATGTTCGCATTGGCCCCCACCCGGTTCTCGATCGACACCGGTTGACCCAGCTGCTCGGTCAGGCGCTTGGCGAGCAGGCGCGCGAAGCTGTCGGTGGGTCCGCCGGGTGCAAAGCCGACCACGAAGCGGATCGGTTTGTTCGGCCAGTCGGTCTGGGCCAGGCCCGCGCCCGAGCGGGCGAGCACTAGGCTGGCCGCGCCGAGCCCCAGCAGGTGGCGCCTGCCCGTCGAGCACGGGACCGTCCGCACATCCGGCAGACGCACGATGACAGGGTTCATATCCTCTGCTTCCTTTCAGGTTGACCGGCGTCTGAGGCGATCAACGCAAGTTCATCGGCCAGCGGCCTTGAACTCGCGCGCCGCCCCCGAAGCGACCAGGGCATCGATGGCTTCGGCGGTATACCCGGCCTCCAGCAGCAGGCCGCGGGTGTGTTCTCCCAGGCGCGGCGGCGTGCGGCGCACTTCGCGGGTGCGCCCGTCGAAGCGCACGCCGTTGCCGGGCAGGCGCATGGTGGAGACCCCGTCGCCGGCCGGCACTTCGTCGAAGAAGCCGACGGCGCGCAGATGCTCGTCGACCAGCAGGTCGTCCAGGCTGATGACCGGCCCATGCGGGATGTCGATGCGCGCGCAGGCCTCCAGCCATTGCGCCGTGCTGCGTTCGGCGATGAAGCCGCCGGTCATCGCATAGAGCACCTCGATGTTGACGGTGCGCGCCTGCATGGTGGCGAATCGCTCGTCGCGGGCGAGTTCGGGCCGGCCCACCTCGGCGAAGAAGCGCGACCAGTGGGTGTCGGTATAGGGCAGCACGCTCAGATACCCGTCGCTCGTGCGGTAGGGCCGGCGCGAGGGCGCCAGCGCCCGCGAATAGCCGGTGGGCCCGTTGGCCGGCTCGAAGCTGCGCCCGCCCAGGTGCTCGACGAGGGTGAATCCCACCATCGTCTCGAACATCGACACCTCGACCTGGCGCGCCACGCCGGTGCGCTCGCGCTCCAGCAGCGCGGCCAGGATCGCGTGAACAGCGACCATCGCGCAGGTCTTGTCGGCGGCCACCGTCGGCAGGAAGCGCACCTCGCCGGTCTGGCGCCCCATCAGGTCCGACAGCCCGCACATGCCCTGGATGATGTCGTCGTAGGCGGGCCGTCCGCCATAGGGCCCGGCCTCGGAGAAGCCGTTCAGGCTGGCGTAGACCAGGCGCGGGTTGCGCCCGCGGACCTGCGCGGGGTCCAGGCCGATCGCGCCGAGCTTCTGCGGCCGGATGTTGTGCATCAGCACATCGGCGCTGTCGACCAGGCGCATCAGCGCCTCGCGGCCGGGGGCGGTCTTCAGGTCGAGCACGATCGAGCGCTTGTTGCGGTTCACCGAGATGAAACCGGCCGCCAGGTCGGGCAGCACGGACTGGCCGGTGCGCCGCGGCGAGTCCCCGGCGGGGGTCTCGACCTTGATCACGTCGGCGCCGTAGTCGCCGAGATACTGGCTGGCATAGGGCCCGAACAGGACCGTGGTGAGATCGATCACCCGCATGCCCTTCAGGGGCGCGGGAGAATCAGGGCGGATGTGGGTGTCGGCAGTCATCCGCCAACCATAAGCCCTCGCCCGCCTCAGACGCAGATCACCGGGCGTGTTTGTGACACGCCAGGCGGCCGGTTTGACCGCGCGGCCCCGACTTCAATAGACTGGCCCCCCACGGGCCGAACACAGGCCCCGAATGACGACGCAAGGAGACTCCATGTTCAAGGCCTTCCAGGTACGCGGCGCCCTCGCCGCCGCGGCTGCGCTGCTCAGCGCGGGCGCTTTCGCGCAGAATCTGTCCATCGCCACCGGTGGCACGGGCGGAGTCTATTACCCGCTGGGGGGCGGCCTCGCGGCGGCGCTCTCCAAGCATGTGCCGGGCATGCAGGCCACCGCCGAAGTGACTGGCGGCTCGGTCGACAACCTCAAGCTGGTCGGCTCCGGCAAGCCGTACATCGCCTTTTCGATGGCCGACGCGGCGCAGGATGCGCAGCAGGGCGTGGACAAGTTCAAGGGCAACAAGGTGCCCCTGAAAACGCTGCTGGTCCTCTATCCCAACCGGATGCACGTGGCCACCATCGAGGGCACCGGCATCAAGTCGATGGCCGACCTGAAGGGCAAGCGGGTGTCCACCGGCTCGCCGGGCAGCGCCACTGAAGTCATGGCCTTCCGGGTCATCGAGGCGGCGGGCCTGGACAAGGACAAGGACATGAAGCGCGAACGCCTGGGCGTGGCGGAATCCGTCAATGCGCTCAAGGACCGCAAGATCGACGCGTTCTTCTGGGTCGGCGGCCTGCCGACGGCCGCCGTCACCGACCTGGCCAACACGCCCGGCACCAAGATCCACATGATCGACCACGCTGACGTGGTCACCAAGATGAACCAGAAGTACGGTCAGCTCTACATCGAAGACACGATCCCCAAGTCCGTCTACAAGGGCATGGACGTCGACAACAAGCAGGCCACCGTCTGGAACATCCTGGTGGCCCATGAATCGATGTCCGAGAAAGATGCCTATGCGATCGTCAAGACCGTGTTCGAGAAGCGCGACGACCTGATCGCGGTCCACAAGGAGGCGGCCAACTTCAAGCTCGAGAACCAGAAGGCCGCGGCCACGCCCATTCCTTACCATCCTGGCGCCATCAAATACCTGGCCGAACGCGGCATCAAGATCAACTGATGGCCGACGGCGCGGTCAGCGACGAGGCCCTGAAGAAGGCCGAATCCTTCATCGAAGAGGAAGAGGGGGCGGCCAACCACCTCGCGGGCGCACTGGGCCTGTTCGTCACGCTGGCCGCGGTGCTGATGTCGGTGTTCCACCTGTATGCCGCCTACAGCATCGTGCCGACCCAGACCCTTCGCCCGGTGCACGTGGCGATGGTGCTGTTCGTCTCGTTCCTTTGCTTTCCCATTTCACGGCGGTTCCGCAACCGTGTGATGTGGTGGGACTGGCTGATGGCGGCACTGTCGGTGGCCGTTGTCGTCTACATGCTGATGGGCGGAGACGACTTCACCGACCGCAACACGTCTCCGGAACGGCTCGACATCGTGTTCGGCGTGGCCCTGATCCTGCTGATCATGGAAGCCATGCGCCGCTCCAACGGCTGGGTGATGCCGATCATCACCAGCCTGTTCATCCTGTACGCGTTCGCCGGCCCGTGGCTGCCCGCGCCCTGGACCCACAAGGGTTACGAAGTGGGCCGGCTGGTCGGGCACATGTACATGACCCTGGAAGGCATCTTCGGCGCGGCCATCGATGTGTCGTCATCGCTGATCATCCTGTTCACGATCTTCGGCGCGTTCTTGCAGTACTCGCACGCCGGCAAGTTCTTCATCGACTTCTCGTTTTCGGCGATGGGCGGCAAGCCCACCGGCGCCGGCCGCACCGTGGTGCTGGCCTCGTTCCTGCTGGGCGGACCGTCGGGCTCGGGCGTGGCCACCACGGTGACGCTGGGGTCGGTCGCCTACCCGATGCTGGCCAAGGTCGGCTACGAAAAGAACGCGGCGGGCGGCCTGCTGGCCGCGGGCGGGCTGGGCGCCATCATTTCGCCGCCGGTGCTGGGCGCAGCCGCTTTCCTGATCGCCGAGTTCCTGAAGATTTCGTACCTGGACGTGCTGCTGATGGCGGTGATCCCGACCATCCTGTTCTACCTGGCGCTGTTCCTGATGGTCGAGATCGACGCGCGCAAGTACGGCATGCGCGACGTGACCTTCGAAAAAGTGGCCGGCGTCTGGGCGCTCACCCGCGAGTACTGGTTTCACTTCGTGTCGCTGGTCTCCATCATCGTCTTCATGCTGCTGGGCTTCTCGCCGGTGCTATCGGTGTTCTGGGCCACGGTGCTGTCGTTTCTCACCAGCTTCCTGCACCGCGACTGCGCGCTGGTGCCGCGCAACCTGTTCCGCGATCCGCGCGGCCCCTTCAAGGCCTTCATGAGTTCGGGCCTGATGCGCGCGATGGAGGGCGGTTCGGTCGGCATGCTCAACGTCGGCACCACCTGCGCGGGTGCCGGCCTGATCGTGGGCGTGGTGACGCTCACCGGGCTGGGGCTGAAGTTCTCGTCGATCATCCTGGAGTACGCCGGCGGCTCGCTGATGCTCACGGCCATCTACACGGCGCTGATCGTCTGGATCGTCGGGCTGGCGGTGCCGGTGACCGCCTCGTACATCATCTGCGCGGTGATCGCCGCGCCGGCGCTGATCAAGCTCGGCGTGCCGGACTACGCCGCCCACATGTTCATCTTCTACTACGCGGTGCTCTCGGAGGTGTCGCCGCCCACGGCGCTGTCGCCGTTCGCCGCCGCGGCCATCACCGGCGGAGATCCCTACAAAACCACGCTGCAGAGCTGGAAATACACGATGCCGGCCTTCCTCGTGCCGTTCGTGTTCGTGCTCGATCCGGCAGGCCAGGGCCTGCTGCTGATGGGATCCGTCAAGGCGCTGGCCGGCGCCGACTGGGGGTCGATCGCGATCGTCTCGCTCACCGCAGCCGCCGGTATCGTCGCGCTGGCGGGCGGCTTCCAGGGATGGCTGATCGAGCGCACCTCTCGGCTGGAGCGAGTGATGCTGCTGGCTGCCGGGCTTTTGCTCGTGTATCCCAAGGCCTGGGCCGACGTGAGCGGCCTCGCGCTGATGGCGGTGGTCATCACGCTGCAGTGGCGCCGACGCACCTGAGCCCCGGCAGGACTGAAGGGGGCGCGAACCATCGCCCGGTGGGGTTCCGCCCCCGCCACGTCGCCTTTGTCGCAAAGCCGCCAAGTGCGCAGCCGCGCGGGCGCCGCCACTTCGATTTGCCAAGCTGCTGATTCATAGGTCATTTTTCCGATCGACCGAGCTGGCATCGATCGTGCATGGAGGGTCTTGTCCGTCACAGGAGGCCCGCATGTCCGCATCGCTGCAAGCCAAGATCGCCGAAGTGTTCGATGAACCCGGCTGCGACATCAACCAGGCCAAATCCGAGAAGGAGCGCAAAAAAGGCTGCACCAAGCAGCTGAACCCCGGCGCGGCGGCCGGCGGCTGCGCCTTCGACGGCGCCAAGATCGCGCTGCAGCCGATCGTCGACGTCGCGCACCTGGTGCACGGCCCGATCGCCTGCGAGGGCAACGGCTGGGACAACCGGCACAGCGCCTCGTCGGGCCCGCAGACCTACCGCACCGGCTACACCACCGACATCAACGAATTCGACGTGATCTACGGCGCCGAGAAGCGGCTGTTCAAGGCGATCCGCGAAATCATCGACAAGACCGACCCGCCGGCGATCTTCGTCTACCAGACCTGCGTGACCGCGATGATCGGCGACGACATCGAAGCCGTGTGCAAGCGCGCCAGCGAGAAGTTCGGCAAGCCGGTGATCCCCGTCGATGCCCCGGGCTTCGCGGGCCCGAAGAACCTGGGCAACAAGCTGGGCGCCGAGGCGCTGCTCGACCATGTGATCGGCACGGTCGAGCCGACCGTGACCACCCCCTACGACATCAACATCATCGGCGAATACAACCTGTCGGGCGAACTCTGGCAGGTCAAGCCGCTGCTCGACGCGCTGGGCGTGCGCGTGCAGAGCTGCATCTCGGGCGACGGCCGCTACAACGAGGTGGCCGGCGCGCACCGGGCGCGCGCCAACATGATGGTGTGCTCCAAGTCGATGATCAACATCGCCACCAAGATGCAGTCGCGCTGGGGCATTCCGTACTTCGAGGGTTCGTTCTACGGCATCAGCGACATGAGCACCACGCTGCGCGAGATCGCGCGGCTGCTGGTGGCTCGCGGCGCGCCCGCCGAGCTGATCGGCCGCACCGAAGCGCTGGTCAACGCCGAGGAAGCCCGCGCCTGGGAGCGCATCCGCGCCTACAAGCAGCGCCTGACCGGCAAGAAGGTGCTGCTGATCACCGGTGGCGTGAAGAGCTGGTCGGTGGTGTCGGCGCTGCAGGAGGCCGGGCTCGAGGTGGTGGGCACCAGCGTGAAGAAGAGCACCAAGGAGGACAAGGACAAGATCAAGGAGATCATGGGCGACGACGCGCACATGATCGACGACATGACCCCGCGCGAGATGTACGCGATGCTGCGCGAGGCGCGCGCCGACATCATGCTGAGCGGCGGGCGCAGCCAGTTCGTGGCCCTGAAGGCCCGCATGCCCTGGATGGACATCAACCAGGAGCGGCACCACGCCTTCGCCGGCTACGAAGGCATGGTCACGATGATCGCCGAGATCGACAAGGCGCTGTTCAACCCGGTGTGGGAACAGGTGCGCACGCCCGCGCCCTGGGAAACCCACGACGCGCTGCTCGCGCTGGAGGCCTGATCATGGCGCTCGTCGTCGAACCGAAGAAGGCCTGCGCGGTCAATCCGCTGAAGATGAGCCAGCCGCTGGGCGCGGCCTACGCGTTCATGGGGCTGGGCTCGTGCATGCCGGTGATGCATGGCTCGCAGGGCTGCACCTCGTTCGGGCTGGTGCTGCTGGTGCGCCACTTCAAGGAGGCGATTCCACTGCAGACCACCGCGATGAACGAGGCCACCACGATCATGGGCGGCTACGACAACGTCGCCAAAGCGCTGCTGAACATCCGTCAGCGCAACCATCCGGACATCATCGCGCTGTGCTCCACCGGCCTGACCGAAACCAAGGGCGACGACGTGCTGGGCTACATCGCCACCGCCCGCCAGAAGCATCCGGAACTGGCCGACACACAGATCGTCTATGTCTCGACGCCGGACTACGTCGGCGCCTTCCAGGACGGCTGGGCGCGCGCGGTGACCGCACTGGTCGAGCAGGTGCCCCGCGCCGACAGCCCGCGCTGCGCGAACCGGATCGCCGTGCTGCCGGGCAGCCACCTGAGCCCCGGCGACATCGACGAACTGCGCGAGCTGATCGAGGCCTTCGGGCTGGAGCCGGTGTTCGTGCCGGACGTGTCGGGCTCGCTGGACGGCCATATCCCCGAACAGTGGCTTGGCACGACGTTGGGTGGCACGCCCCTGGCCGGCTTGCGGGAGATTGGCGGCGCCATGCATGCGCTGGCGATCGGCGAACAGATGCGCCCGGCCGCCCTGGCCCTGCAGCAGCGCTGCGCGGTGCCCTTCACGCTGTTCGACCGGCTGACCGGACTGACCGCCAGCGATGCGCTGGTGCGCCACCTCGCCCTGCTCTCGGGGCGCGCGGTGCCGGCGAAGATCCGCCGCCAGCGCAGCCATCTGGTCGATGCGATGCTCGACGGCCACTTCCATTTCGGCAACGTCAAGGTGGCCCTGGGCGCCGAGCCCGACCTGCTGTGGAGCGCCGGCATGTTCCTGGCCGAAATGGGGGCCGAGCTGGCGGTTTGCGTGACCACGACCCGGTCACCGCTGCTCGAGCGCCTGCCCGCCGCCGAAGTGATCATCGGCGACCTGGAGGACTTCGAGAGCTCCGCACGCGCGGCCGGCTGCGATCTGCTGATGACCCATTCGCACGGCCGCCAGGCGGCCGAACGATTGGCCCGACCGCTGTTCCGGCTGGGCATCCCGAGCTTCGACCGGATCGGCAATGCGCACATCTGCCATGTCGGGTATCGCGGCAGCCGCCAGTTCGTCTACGAGGTGGGCAACCTGCTGATGGCACAGATCGGCCATCACGGCCCCGACGACTGGCCGCTGCCCGCCGCCTCGCTGAGCGCCGCCGCATCCGTTGCTGCGCCCGCGCCCGCCTATCTGCCCGCGGTGATCGAACGCGCGCGCAGGCCCGGCGAAACCGTGTCGGCCGCCAGCGCCTGAACGACCCGAATCCCTTCCCTGCGAGGAATCATCATGAAGATCGCTTTCGCCACCCAGGACCAGCAGCGCGTCGATGCGCATTTCGGCTGGGCCCGCCACCTGGCCGTGTACGACATCACGCCCGAGGGCTATCGCTTCGTCGCCGACCACGCGTTCGGCGAGGACCTTGCCGAAGACGGCAACGAAGACAAGCTCGCGCCCAAGCTGGAGATCATCAAGGACTGCGCGATCGTCTACGTCGCGGCGATCGGCGGCTCGGCGGCGGCCCGGGTCGTGGCCAGCAAGATCCATCCGGTGAAGGTGACCCAGCCCGAGCCGATCCTGGACATCCTGGATCGGCTGCAGGTCGTGCTGCAGGGAACGCCCCCGCCGTGGCTGCGCAAGGCGCTGCTCAAGGGTCAGCCGCGCAGCGCCGACTTCGAGGACGACGACCAGGCATCCGCTGGCGAGACGGCCGCGAGCGCGACGACATCGTCCGATGCGGCGTCGGCCGAAGTGAAGTCATGAGCGGCGCCGCCAGCCCGGCCGACACCGAGACCCGTCCTGCGGACCCCTCGGAAGACGAACTGATGCAGGACCCGTTCGTGCGCGAGCTGATCAAGCAGATCCGCGCGCAGGACACCCACGGCACCTGGGAGGGCAAGAGCGACCGAAAGCTGCTCGAGCCGTACATCCTGGACGCCGAGCAGCGGCGCGCCCTGCCGATGATGGGCGACCCGGACCCGGACACCCTGTGGCGCCTGGACCTCTTTCACAACGCGGTCGGCCTGACGATCGAACGGGCCACCCGCTGCATGGTCACGCCGATGACCAAGATCAGTCACGAGGGATTCGGGCGGACCGTGCTGACCGCCGGCCGGCTGATCGTGGTCAACCGCCATCTGCGCGACGTGCACCGATTCGGCTATGCCAGCCTGGCCAAGCTGGCGGCCGCCGGCAACAAGCTGGTCAGCGAGGGGGTCACGATGATCGAGACCTACCGTGCCGTCGCCGACTACGAGTGAACCCGCCATGGCCGACATCGACGAACTGAAGCTGCAGATCCGCAAGCTCAACGCCAAGGCGACGCAGGCCAAGATGGACCTGCACGACCTCAGCGAAGAGCTGCCGATCAACTGGGAGCGCATCCCCGACGTGGCCCGCGTCGCCCACGAGGCGCACGCGGCGCTGATCGCGGCGCGCAATCAACTCGCCGCCCTGCAGGCCGGCTGACGGAGGCGACCATGAGCACATTCAGCGTCAAGCTGCCCTCAGGGGCGAGCTGGACCCCCACCTTCGTGCAGTCGATCGACGAAGCCAAGTGCATCGGCTGCGGGCGCTGCTTCCGGGTCTGCCCGCGCGGCGTGCTCGAGCTGGTCGGGCTGGACGACGAAGGCCAGCGCATCGGCCTCGATCCCGACGGCGACGAGGAAGAAGAGTACGAAAAGAAGGTGATGACCATCGCCCATCAGGAGCTGTGCATCGGCTGCACCGCCTGCTCGAAGATCTGTCCCAAGAAGTGCTATACGCACGCCGCCGCGTCGATCTAGGACGTGTTCACACGACGCGAAGCCCCTGAACGGAGACTTGTCGCCATGGGTGCCCACCCGCTGATCTGGCAGCCGCTGCCCGAGATCGTTGCCCGCCGCGGCCAGCGCGACGATGAGGTCGACGATCTGATCGGCCTGCTGATCGAGCACGGCAGCGCAGCGGCCGGCAGCCCGGCCGACATCAGGCTGGTCGCCGAAACCGTGGCGCTCGCCTGCCTGGGCGACAACCACCTGTGGCAGGACCTGCAGCTGCCCTCGCGCGCCGAGCTGTCGGCACTGATGAACCGCTGGTTCCCGGCACTGGCGGCGCGCAACGACCGCGACATGAAGTGGAAGAAGTTCCTGTACAAGCAGCTGTGCGAACGCGAGGAGATCTTCATCTGCCGCTCGCCCAGCTGTGCGGTGTGCAGCGACTATGCAAAGTGCTTCGGACCCGAGGACGGGCATGCCAGCGGCTCGGGGATCGAATGAAATCCCGAGATCGAGCCCGCCCGATATGATGGAACTCGTTTCCACTCTGACGGCGCGCAGCATGACTGACCAATCCAAGACGCATTTCGAGGTGATCGTGATCGGTGCCGGTGTGGCGGGCATCTACCAGATCCATCGCCTGGCCTCGTTGGGCATCGATGCGACGGTACTCGACTCGGCCCCCGACCTGGGTGGCACCTGGTACTGGAATCGTTATCCGGGCGCTCGCTTCGACTCCGAGAGCTACACCTACGGTTATTCGTTCTCCAAGGAGCTGCTGAACGAATGGCACTGGAAAGAGCGCTTCTCCAGCCAGCCCGAGAACCTTCGCTACCTGAACTACGTCGCCGACAAGTTCGACCTGCGCAAGCACATGCAGTTCAACTGCCGGGTGCAGTCGGCACACTTCGACGAAGCCGCCAACCAGTGGCGGCTCGGCCTGGACGACGGCCGGCAGCTGAGCTGCCGCTTCGTCGTGCTGGCCCTGGGCCTGCTGTCGGCGCCGACCCTGCCGCGCATCGAGGACATGGCCTCGTTCAAAGGGGCGCTCGTTCCACACCTTCGACTGGCCGCACGAGGGCGTGGAGCTGGCCGGCAAGCGGGTCGGCATCATCGGCACAGGCGCCACCGCCATCCAGGTGATCGCCGAGATCGCCGACAAGGTGGGCGATCTGACCGTCTTCCAGCGCCGGCCCAACTGGAGCGCGCCGCTGAACAACAGCCCGATCTCCGACGCGGAGATGGCCGACATCCGCTCGCGCTACGACGAGATCCTGGCGGCCTGCGCCCGCACGCCCGGCGGCTTCGAGCACGAGCCCGATCGCCGTGGCTTCTACGAGGTCACGCGCGAGGAACGGATCGCTCTATGGGACCGGCTCTATGAAGAGCCCGGCTTCGGGATCTGGCTCGCCAATTTCCGCGAGATCTTCACTGACGAAGCGGCCAATGCCGAGTTCTCCGAGTACATCGCCGATCGGATCCGTCGCCGCGTGAAGGATCCGGCGATCGCCGAGAAGCTGATCCCGAAGGACCACGGCTTCGGCGTCCAGCGGGTGCCGCTCGAGACCCTTTATTTCGAGGCCTACAACCGCGACAACGTGCACCTGGTCGACATCGGCGAGACGCCGATCGTCCGGGTGACGCCAACCGGCCTCGCGACCACCGAACGCGACTTCGATTTCGACATCATCGTGTACGCCACCGGCTTCGATGCGATCACCGGAGCCTTCGATCGGATCGACATCCGCGGGGTCGGCGGCGAGCGCCTGGCCGAGAAATGGAAGGACGGGCCGTCCACCTTCCTGGGCATGATGATCCATGGTTTCCCGAACCTGCTGATGCCCAGCGGACCGCAGAGCGCGTCGGCCACGACCAACTTTCCGCGCGGCATCGAAACCGGCGTCAACTGGTGCACGAACCTGCTCGAGTACGCGCGAAAGCACGACATCGTCCGTGCCGACCCGAGCCTGCAGGCCGAGCAGGAGTGGAGTGCCAAAGTGACCAAGATGTATTCGGCTGTGCTGATGCGCAAGGCCAAGTCCTGGTTCACCGGGTACAACTCCAATGTTCCCGGCCATGAGCACGGCAGGCCGCGCTACCTGGTCTACAACGGCGGTGCGCCGAAGTTCGTCGCCGAAATCAACGAGGTGGTCGCGAAGGGTTATGCGGGCATCGAACTGACCTGAGACGTCGCGGCCTCGAACCGCCACCCCCACGGGCGCCACCCGGACAGGGGTGCAGCCCGCTCAGCGTGATCCGCTGACCGCCAGCACCACGTGGCTGGCCTTGATCACCGCCTGGGCCGGCACACCGGGCGCAAGCCCGAGCTCTTCCACGGCCTCCTGGGTGATCACCGCATGCACGGTGGTGCCGCCGGCCATCGTGATGGCCACCTCGGCATTGATCGGCCCGGACTTGACCGCGCTGACGATGCCGCTCATCTGATTGCGTGCCGAGAACCGCGGCCCGCCGTCGCCAGCCGCCACGATCACCCAGGGCGCCTTGATGATTGCAAGGGCCGTGCCGCCGACCGCCAGCCCGAGCCCGCGGGCGCTGGTCTGAGTGATGACCGCCACCAGCGATTCGCCGCCGGGCAAGGCCAGCACGACCTCGGTATTGACCTGTCCGGGCGTCATCGCGGTAATGCGGCCTTCGAACACGTTTCTTGCACTGATCTTCATCGGCCGCTTTCAGGAGGAAGGTGGATGGATCGGCCTGGCATGCGACTTGCGTTATATTATTAACTACATACCGCGAGTTCGAGAACCGACAATCCGACCTTACCCCTGCCCATCATCACGCCGCAATCATAGCGCCACATCCGTCTTCTCGAATCAGCCGCAGTCCGCGATGCCTGAATCTGCCTGACTGGCAACGCTATGTATGAAAGTCTACAACCGATGAAACCCCGTCAAATCGCCACACGCCTGACCGGCCACCTCGAGGTCAGCACCGACCTGGGCGCCTTCCTGGGCGACACGCGCGTGCGGCTGCTCGAGGCCATCGACGAACACGGCTCCATCTCGCGTGCCGCCAAGCATGTGCCCATCTCCTACAAGACCGCCTGGGATGCGGTCGATGCGATGAACAACCTCGCCGACCAGCCGCTGGTCGACTCCTCGACCGGCGGGCGCGCCGGCGGCGGCACGCGCCTGACCGACTACGGGCGCCGGGTGATCGCGATGTACCGCGCGGTCGAGGCCGAATACCAGGCCGCGCTGGACCGGCTGGCCAGCCAGTTCGAGCAGGCGCCGGTGGGCGACGTGCGCGCCTTTCAGCGCCTGTTGCGCCGGATGGCGGTGCGCACCAGCGCGCGCAACCAGTACGCGGGCACGGTCAGCGGGCTGCGCGAAGGCCCGGTCGACTACGAGGTTCGCATCCGGCTGGACGACTCGCTGGAACTGGCAGCGGTCGTCACCCGCGAGTCGGCCGAGCAGCTGCGCCTGGCGATAGGCAGTGAAGTGATCGCGCTGATCAAGGCCTCGTCGCTGCTGCTGCTGACCGACGAGTCCTTGCGCATCAGCGCGCGCAACCGGCTTTGGGGCACCGTGCAGCGCATCGTCGACGGCCCGGTCAACGCGTCGGTCACGCTGGACCTGGGCAACGGCCGAACCGCGACCGCGGTGGTGACACGCGAGTCGGTCGAGTCCCTCGGACTGGCCGTGGGCAGCCGGGCCTGCGCGGCATTCAAGGTCTCCAGCGTGATTCTCGCGGTGATCGACTGAGCTCCCCTCACCCGCCTCCCTTCACACCTCTTGAAAGCCTCATCATGATTCGCTGCTCTCGAAAGGCCCTGCTGGGCGCCTCCCTGATGTTCGCCACCCTGTGCGCCCAGGCCGACGAGGTGTCGGTCGCGGTGGCCGCGAATTTCGCCGGCCCACTGGCCCGGATCGCCGAAGGCTTCACCGCCGCCACCGGCCACACGCTGAAGGTCTCGTCCGGCCCCACCGGCAAGTTCTACAGCCAGATCATTTCCGGTGCCCCGTTCGAGGCGCTGATCGCGGCGGATGACGAAACGCCGAAGAAGCTGATCGCCGAGGGCCATGCCGTGGCGGGCAGCCAGTTCACCTATGCGATCGGTCAGCTCGTGCTGTGGAGCGCACAGCCCGGCTTTGTCGACGGTCAGGGCGCGGTGCTCGCCTCGGGCAAGTTCACCCGTGTGGCCATCGCCAATCCCAAGATCGCGCCCTACGGTCAGGCCGCGCTCGAAGTCCTGAAGGCGCGCGGACTCAGTGAGGCCGTCACACCGAAGCTCGTGACGGGCGAGAGCATTGCGCAGGCCTATCAGTTCGTCTTCTCGGGCAATGCCGAGCTCGGTTTCGTTGCGCTGTCGCAGGTGGCGGTGCCCGGCAAGGCGGTCATCGGCTCGTACTGGCGGGTGCCCGCCAATCTGTACGGCGAAATCCGCCAGGACGCGGTGCTGCTGAAGACCGGACAGAACAAGGCGGGGGCGATCAGCCTGCTCGGTTACCTGAAGGGCGCGCCGGCCCGCGCGATCATCCAGTCGTTCGGCTACGCTTTCTGAACGCCGATTCCATCCGCTGAACCAACAAGACACTGAACGAATACGGACATGAACCCCGCCCACTGGAGCGCGATCCGTCTCACCGCCGAACTGGCGGCATTGACCACCGTGCTGCTGCTGCTGATCGGCACGCCCGTGGCCTGGTGGCTGGCACGCACACGATCTGCCCTCAAACCGCTGGTGTCCTCGGTGGTGGCCATGCCGCTGGTGCTGCCCCCTTCAGTGCTGGGCTTCTATCTGCTGCTGCTGATGGGACCTCAAGGACCGGTCGGGCAGTTCACGCAGGCGATGGGTCTGGGGCGCCTTCCCTTCACCTTCGCCGGACTGGTCGTCGCCTCGGTGCTGTACTCGATGCCCTTCGTCGTGCAGCCGCTGCAGCAAGCCTTCGAGGCCATTCCCGAGCGCACCCTTGAAGCTGCCGCGACCCTGCGCGCCAGTCCCTGGGACCGCTTCTTCAGCGTTGCCCTGCCGCTGGCACGTCCGGGTCTGGTCACCGCCAGCGTGCTGGGCTTTGCCCACACGGTGGGCGAATTCGGCGTGGTGCTGATGATCGGGGGCAATATCCCGGGTGAAACGCGGGTGCTGTCGGTGGCCATCTACGATCACGTCGAGGCCAGCGAGTATGCCGATGCGCACCGGCTGGCCGCCGGCATGGTCGTTTTTGCGCTGGTGGTGCTGGTCAGCCTGTATCTGACGAATCGGCCGGCACGCGACGAGGCGGCGAGCCGCCCATGATCGCTGCGAAGCTGGCGCTGGCGCGCCCGGGGTTCGCGCTCGACGTCACGCTCGAGCTGCCGGCGCAAGGCATCACCGCTCTGTTCGGACCGTCGGGCTGCGGCAAGACCACCGTGCTGCGGGCCCTGGCCGGGCTCGAGCGTGCTCGCGGGCGCATCGCGATGGGCAACGAAGTCTGGCAGGACGACGCCACCGGCGCCTTCGTCCCGACCCATCGCCGGCCCCTGGGCTACGTGATCCAGGAGGCGGCCCTGTTTCCGCATCTGGATGTGCGGCGCAATCTGACCTACGGCCTGCGCCGCACCGGCGGTGGGTCGGCAAGCGCCGAACTCGACCAGGCGGTCGAACTGCTGGGCATCGGCGCGCTGATGAACCGGCGCACGCCCACGTTGTCAGGCGGCGAGCGCCAGCGGGTGGCGATCGCCCGCGCACTGGCCACCCGCCCGCGCCTGCTGCTGATGGACGAACCCCTGGCGGCGCTGGATGCCGCCCGCAAGGCCGAGATCCTGCCCTACCTCGAACGCCTGCACACGCAACTGGCCTTGCCAATCATCTACGTCACCCATGCAATGGATGAACTGACCCGGCTGGCCGATCACCTGGTGCTGATGGAGCGCGGCCATGTGCTGGCGGCCGGACCGCTGACCGAACTGCTGTCGCGCACCGATCTGCCGATCGGCCGCCAGGATGAGGCCGGCGTCGTGATCGAGGCCCGCGTCGCCGAGCACGACGCCGCCTTCGGCCTGTCGCGCGTCGCCTTCGAAGGCGGCAGCCTGTGGGTCGGCGAAACCGACAAGGCGCTCGGCGAGCAGGTCAGGGCGCGCGTGCTGGCCCGCGACGTCAGCGTCGCGCGCGTCGCGCCGGCACAGACCAGTGTCGTCAACGTGCTGCCGGCCGTGCTCGAAAGCCTGCAGGCCGATCGCAGCACCGCGCTGCTGCGCCTGGCAATCGGCGGTGGACCGGGCGCCGGCACCCGAACCTGGCTGCTGGCCCGCATCACTCGCCGCAGCTGCGAGTCCCTGGCCCTGCGCCCGGGCGACACCCTGTACGCCCAGGTCAAGGGCGTGGCGCTGATGTAGCCGAAGGCGACGATGGAACGTTCCGACGATCACTGGCAGGCCTGACTGCCCGACACGCTGCTCGAGCACGTGGTCTGGCCACCCCCCCCCCCGCCCCCGCCGCCCGGGGGGGGGGGGGGGCGGGGGCCGCCGCGGCGGCGGCGGCCGCGGGCCCGGCGGCCCGGGCCATCCCGCGGCTCTGATGACGGCCCCGCCGCTACAGCCCGACCGACTGGGCCACCAGCCTGCCCAGTTCCTTGCGCAGGCGCTGCACGGTGCCGGCCATCGCCTTGGCACGGATCAGGTTGCGCATTTCGTACGGATCTTCCTTCAAGTCATAGAGCTCGTCGGTGACACCCGGCATGCCATCCTTGTTGACCCAGTGGATCAGCTTGTACCGGTCGGTGCGCACCGCCTTGTAGCTCATGCCCACCAGCCAGGGCATGGCGTTCTCGGCGTAGTACTCGCACAGGATCGAGCGGCGCCAGGGCGCCTTCGGGTCCTTCAGCAGCGGCAGCAGCGAAACTCCCTGGACGGTAGCGGCCGGCTTGCCCCCGGCCAGCGCGACCAGCGTCGGCGCGATGTCGATCGACATCGCCAGCCGGTCGATCACCGATCCGGCCTTGATGCGCTTCGGATAACGCATCAGGAAGGGCGAACGGATGCCCTCTTCATAGGCGAAGCGGCGCTCCGGGCCCAGGCCGTGTTCGCCGAAGAAGAACCCGTTGTCGCCCAGGAACATCACCACCGTGTTGTCCAGCTGCCCGCTGCGCGTCAGTTCGTCCAGCAGCTGGCCGACGCCCTCGTCGACCGACGCCATCATGGCGGCCCGCAGCCGGATCTCTTCCTGCGAACCCGACTGGATCGCCTCGAGCACCGCCTTGGAGCGGGGCAGCTGCTTGAGCTCGACCGACTCGGCAAAGGCCGGCTTGCTCTTGGCCGCCTGCGCCGGCGTCATCACGTTCGGGCGCGGCGCAAAGTGCTCGCCCCGATACAGGTCTTCGTGACGGGGCGGCAGCCGGTACCCGCCGAAAGCCGCCAGATCGAGCGTGCCGTCGGCCGCCTGGAAGGCATCGGGATGCACCGCCTTGTGCGCCAGGAACAGCGAGAACGGCTTGCTGCGCTTGCGCGACACAAAGTCCAGTGCACGCTCGTTGAGCAGATCGGTCATGTAGCCGGTGCGCTGGACGACCTTGCCGTTGTCGTTGAACTCCGGGTCCATCAGGCTGCCATGGCCAGGAAAGCTGAACCACTCGTCGTAACCCGGGCCGCGGCGCGGCGCTGTTACCCATGTGCCATTTGCCGATGTGCGCTGTCTCGTAGCCCAGCGCCTGCAGTGACAGGTGGTAGTTGGGCAGGCGAAAGCTCATCTCGTCGCGGGCCACGTTGTCGATGATGCCGTGGCGGCTCGCATACTGGCCGGTGACGATCGACGCCCGGTTCGGCGAGCAGATCGGCGTCGGGTGGAACACTCGGGTGAAGGTGGCACCCTCGCGTGCGATGCGGTCGATGTTCGGCGTCTTCATGTAGGGATGGCCGCCGGCACCGAACTCGTCGAAGCGGAGATCGTCGATCAGGATGACCAGCAGATTGGGGCGCGCACGCGCGGACTTCTTCGTCGCCATGATGAGTTCCTGTACAAGAGGGAGCGCAAACCCGCGGCGGCGGCCCATGCACCGATCAGCATCGGGGCCATGACCCGGGTATGCTTGCACTGTACCGTCAAGGTGTTCACCCGCGAGGATCGGATGCGTCTGTCGAGTTTCGTTCGCGCTGCCGCGACAACGATTGTTTGCCTGATGCCGCTGCTCGGGTCCTTGGCCCAGGCGCAGGGCGCCTGGCCTCAGAAGCCCCTCAGGCTGCTGGTTCCGCTGGCCGCCGGTTCCACCGCCGACATCGTGTCCCGGACGGTGGGCACCGAACTGGCCCGCGCCCTGGGCCAGCCGGTCGTCGTCGAGAACAAGGCCGGCGCCGGCGGCACGATCGCGATGGCCGAACTGGCCCGGGCCGCCCCCGACGGCTACACCATCGGCTTCGCCTCGCAGGGCACGCTGGTGTTCAACCAGGCGCTCTACGCAAAGCCCGGTTACGACTCGGCCCGCGACTTTTCCCCGATCGCGTTTCTGGGCGGCGTCTCCAACGTGATGATCGTTCACCCGAAGCACCCGGCGCGCGCGCCGCGCGACATGGTCGAGGCGGCAAAAAAACGACCGGGCGAACTGACTTTTTCATCGGGCGGCAGCGGCACCAGCCATCACCTGTCGGGTGTCCTGTTCGGACAGACCACCGGCACTCAACTGCTGCACGTGCCCTACAAGGGGGCCCCGCAGGGCATCCTGGCCGTGATGTCCGAAGAAGTGACGATGGGCTTCTTCAATACACCCACGGTGATCGCCCAGGTCAAGGACGGCCGGCTGCGCGCGCTGGGCGTCACCAGCCTGGCCCGCTCCCCGCTGCTGCCCGATGTGCCCACGCTCGATGAGGCCGGCATCAAAGGCTACGAGGTGAACACCTGGTTCGGCTTCGTGGCGCCGGCCGGCACGCCGCCCGAGGTGGTGGCCCGCCTGCACGCCGAGATCTACAAGGCGCTGGCCGTGCCGGCAGTTCGCGAAAAGCTGCTCGGACTGGGCTTCGAGCTGGCGCCGGTCACGCCCGCGGCTGCCTTCGGCAAGAACATTCAGGACGATCTGGCCAAATGGGTGCCGCTGGTGAAGGCGTCCGGCGCGCGGGTCGATTAGGGCCTGTTCACACGACGGGAAGGCGCACGGGACACCTCACGCCACGTTGCGCGACTGCCCCTCCCAGAACGGTTTGCGCAGTTCGGTCTTTTGCACCTTGCCCGCCGCGGTCAGCGGCAGGGCCTCTCGGAACTCGATGCTGCGCGGGCACTTGTAGCCGGCAATCAGGCCGCGGGCATGGGCGACCAGCGCCTCGGCGCTGGCCGATTGCCCGGGCTTGAACACCACCACCGCATGCACCGCTTCGCCCCACTTGTCGTCGGGAATGCCGATCACCGAGGCGGCAGCCACGGCCGGATGCTGCGACAGCGCGCTTTCGACCTCGACCGAATACACGTTCTCGCCACCGGTGACGATCATGTCCTTGACCCGATCGACGATGAACACGAATCCGTCCTCGTCCATGTAGGCGGCGTCGCCCGTGTGCATCCATCCGCCGCGCAGCGCCTGCGCGGTGAGCTCGGGCTTGTTCCAGTAGCCCTGCATCACCCCCGGGCCACGCACACAGACCTCGCCCACCGTGCCCCGAGGCACTTCGCGGTCATCCGGGTCGGTGATGCGCACCTCGCAGGCGCTGGCGGCACGCCCCGCCGATCGGATCTTGCCGGCGCCGCGGCCCTCGGCGGTGTGGTACCAGGGCGGCAGGAAGGTGGCACAAGGCGAAAGCTCGGTCATGCCATACGCCTGCGTGAAGCGGGCGCCCGGCAAAGCTGCGAGCGCGCGGTTCAAAACGCCCTCGCTGATCGGCGAAGCGCCATAGGCCACATCGCGCAGCGAGCGGGTATCGTGGTCTGTCAGCGAGGGATGGTCGATCACCATCTGGATCATCGTCGGCACCAGCAAGGCGCTGGTCACCTGCTCGGCCTGGATCGCGCCCAGCACGCCCTGCGGAGTGAACGAGGGAAGAAACACCAGCCGGCTGCCCACGATCATGTTGGACAGCAGCAGCGCGGTGGCGGCCAGATGGAACATCGGCGCGACCATCAGCGCGGTGCCGTCGGGGGCGACCAGGCCATCGGCCACATCGGTCAGCGCATTGGACGCCAGGTTCGTGTGCGAGAGCATCACGCCCTTCGGAAAGCCGGTCGTGCCGCCGGTGTAGAACACGCCCGCAAGATCGTCGCCAGCGCGCATCGCATCCTGCGCCGGACTTGCCTGCGCGAGGAGCCGCTCCCACGACAGCATGCCTTCGGGCGGCGCCCCCGCGCCGACATGGATCACGGTGCGCAATGAGCGGCTGCGCGTGCGCAGCTCGGCCACCATCGGCACGAAGTGGTCGTCGACGATCAGCACCGTGGTGTCGCAGTCGTCCAGGGAATAGGCGACTTCGGCCGGGCTCCAGCGCACGTTCACCGGGTTGACCACACAGCCGGCCCACCAGGTGCCGAAGTAATACTCGAGGTACCGGTCCGAGTTCAGCGCCATCATGCCAACCCGCTCACCGGCGCGCAGGCCCAGACCCTGGAGCGCGCCGGCGAGTCTGGCGACCCGGTCGCCCACCTCGGCCCAGGTCTGGCGCGGGGGTGCTTGCGCACTGCCGGGGTTGGGTCAGGTAAGGCCATGCGGGGCTCGCCCGGGTGCGGCGATGACAGGGGGTCCGGCCCTGTCACGCCGCAGCGCCGCAGACAGTGTTTGCGGGAGTCGTGGCAGCACCGCACGCATCGGGCCGCCGCGCCTTTTCAATCGGCGACGGGTCTGGGCCGTTCGCGCAGATGCTCGCTCAAGAGGCGGTAGAACCAGAATGCCTCTTCGGTCTTCATCAGTTCGCCCAGACGCCGCGGAGGAAGTCCCGTCACCCGCCGCACCTCGCGGCCCAGATGGGACTGGTCGGCAAAGCCCGCCTCGGCCGCCAGCGCCGCCAGATCGGGGGTCCCGTCATGCGGCTGCGAGGAGGCCCGTGCCATCGCCTGCTCGGTACGCACGAACAGCTGCAGGTCGCGACGGCTCTGCCCTGTCCAGTCCCTGAACCGGCGCTGCGCCCGGCGCAGGCCCGCGCCGGTCCTCGAGAACGCGGCCCGTACCGCCATCGACTGCACCCAGCCACGAAGGGTGGGCAGGGACTCGTCGCCATTGGCGTCGTGCCACAACGTCTGCAGCAGCCGCTCGAGCTGATCGAACGGCTCGCAAGCGCCTGGCTCGCCGATCTCGAGGAGTCGGCCCAGCAGGGAGCCCGAGAGCACCGCGTCGAGCGGGACGATCCTGTCCATCAGCGGCTCGATGCGGATCCCGAACAATCGGGACATCGCCTCCGGATAAAAGCCGACGGACAGGGCATGCACCCCCTCCGGAGACCAGCTTGCCGATGGCGATCGGTGAGGGCCCGAGAGTACGACTCGCGGCAGCACAGGCCCCAGCGTCGGTTCCGCCGTCATCGAGGCGCTCGCTTGCACCATCCGCAGGTCACCGTGGAAGATCCAGTGAATGGTCGGCAGGGGGGTGGCCGGATAGTAGTTGAAGCGCTGGGAGTCGCTCAGGCGCAGCGTTCTCGTGTCGCGCTCCACGCCCAGATAGAGGCATGCCCCCAGGCTCGGGCGCGGCAGGTGCAGGCGTGAGTGGTTTTGCAGGAACACCTCGGTTGTCGATTCCGTTCTAGACCGGCTGCCGGCCGTCGGCGAGACTGGTTCGGTCACTTACTCGCCGGCAAGAAGATGGCCAAAACGATACTACAAGGGCGCCTGTCCTACCGCCTTCGAAGCTTCGCCTGGCTGATGGCCACGACCTTCGGCGTGCTCGCGCGCCGCGCGGCCGGCAGACCCCTGGTGCCGCAATGGAGCATCCCGTTCGAGATCGGAACCCTGTTCTTTCGCCGGCAGTTCAACCATGCGCTGGCCCTGCCGGATATCGCCGAGAGCCGGGCCTACTTCGACAGCCTGTATACCGTGGTCGAGGCGCATCCCCAGGTCGAGGTCCGCGCCAGCCGATCGGGCGAGCCCCGCGGCGACTGGTTCATCCCGCGGGGACACACCAGCCCGCTCACCCTGCTGTACTTCCACGGCGGCGGGTACGCCTTCTACGGCACGGTGTCCCGGCACTTCATCGCGATGCTGGCTGGGTGGCTCCAGATGCCGATCTTCGCGCCAGACTACCGGCTGACGCCCGAGCACCCCCATCCCGCGCAGATCGACGATGGTCTGGCGGCATACCAGTTCCTGCTCGGGACTGGCCTTGCGCCGAGCCGGCTCATCGTGGGCGGCGACTCGGCCGGCGGGCATCTGGCCCTGATGCTTCTGGCAAGGCTGATCCCGTTCGGCCTGCCGCAACCCGCGCTGACCATCGGGCTCAGCCCGTGGACCGACATCGGCCGGCGCGGCGCCAGCCAGTTCGGCAACGACCGCTACGACATGGTGCAGGGCTGGCAGACGCTGCGCTACGGCCAGTGGCTCAAGGGCGGCACTGCGTGCAGCGATGCGGAACTCTCGCCGATTCACCAGGACTTCCGAGGCGCGGCACCGATCTACCTTCAGGCGGGCGGCAAGGAGATCCTGGTGGACATGATTCGCGATTTTGCCCGGACACTTCAGTCCCAGGGCGCGCCCGTTCGCCTCGACGTCTGGGAGCACATGACACACGAGTTCCACGCCTACGGCGACACCCTGCCGCAGAGCGCGCAGGCCATCGCCTGCCTTCGAGCGGCCATCGCATGGGCGACGGCGGCGGACGGGCCCGCGTTTCCCGCCAACACCTGGACAGAGGTCGACTGCCTGGCCTTGGGTGATCCGCACGCTGCCTGAACCGCGCGCCCCGCCCCCCCACCACCCGCCCGCCCTCCCCCGCCCCCATCCCCCCCCGCCCGCCCCCCGCCCGCCCCCGAACGGACTGTCCACCCCCAACCCCCGCCCGGCCCCTTGCGCCCGGCGCCCACACGCACCCGACAGGACGCCACCGACGCCCAGGCCACCCCGTCTGGCTCCGGAACCGCCACCTGTTCTGCTGTTCGACCGCCCTCTGCGCCACCTCTGTCCAGCCCTGCGACCTCGCACCCTTGCCCGCCGGATTTCCCTCACCTCCCCCCCCTCCGCCCTGCTCGGGACATCACCCCCCGGAGCACTCTGCCGGCACCGCTGATCGCGCTGATGACGTTCGGCACCGGCGGCGACCTGCAGCCGTTCCTGATCTTGGCCGAAGTCCTGCAGCGCCGCGGTCGGCGCACCCTGCTGGTCGTCCCTAAGTTCCATGAAGCGCTGGTGCAGGGCACCGGCCTGGCGTACCTGCCCTTCGGCACGCACGAGCAAAGCCAGTCGGTGCTCGATGACCCCAATCTGTGGGACGAGCGCAAAGGATTCGGTGTCGTCTGGCGGGGCGTGCTGCCCAGCCTCGATGAACTGCAGGACCTGCTGGTTTCGATTGCGAGGGCGGGCCCCTGCATCGTCATCAGTCATCCCTTTCTGGTGCCGGTGGCCGCGATGGCGCGCGAGCAGAGTCCGGCCCTGCGAATCGTCGGTGCCTATCTGGCGCCGTCCAGCCTGCGGACCGTGCACGATCCGTTGACGATCGGCTCTCTGAACCTTCCGTCCTGGGTTCCAGTGGCCTGGAGACGGGCGCTGTGGCGCCTGATCGATCGCCGATGGATCGACCCGGACCTGCTGCCCGGCCTGAACGCCGCGCGAGCCCGGCGAGGACTGAAGGCCGTGCCGAGCTTTCTGGATCATATGCAGTCGACCTGCGACGCGTCGATCGGCCTGTTCCCATCCTGGTTCGCGCATCGGCAGCCTGACTGGCCATCGACCTTCCATGAGGGCCAGTTTCCACTTCGACCGCCCACGCGTTCGCGGCGATTGCCGGCCGAACTCGAATCGTTCCTGGCGGCAGGCGACGCTCCGATCGTATTGACGCCCGGAACCGGGCACCGGCATGCGGCGCGCCTCTTTCGCAACGCGCTGAGTGCGCTGCGCGCACTGGGCAGGCGCGGACTGTTCATCACGCCCTACCCCGAGCAGCTGCCGGCACCGCTCCCGCCAGAGGTACTGTGGCAATCCCACGTGCCGTTCGACGCGCTATTGCCGCGCGCGGCAATGCTGATCCATCACGGCGGCATCGGCACAACGGCCGAAGCGCTGCGCGCGGGGATCCCGCAACTGACCCTGCCCTTCGCCTTCGACCAGTTCGACAACGGCCAGCGGATTCAACGCCTGGGTGCCGGCCTGGTCGTGCCGGCCAGCCGGGCAAGCTCTCGCCGTTTGCGCCAGGCAATCGGCGCGCTGCTGGCCAGGCCGGTCGCAGAGCGCCAGCATCGGCACGACGTCGGACGGGACATGGACCGAGACCTGGAAGGGCTCCTCGATAGTGTCGAATGCGCACTCGCCAGCCGTACTCCCCTCGAAGCTCGTCAAACCGCCGCCTGACCACGAGCGTCGGCTGCCCGGACACGCGCAGTACCCGTGCTAGCATTTGTTCGTGACACACGCCGCATCCCCTTCGCACCGCTATCGCCTTGCCGCCTGGCTGGCGTGCCTGGTCATGGTCATGAACACGGTCGCACCTCTGCTGACACAGGCCATGGCCTCGAGCCGCGGCGAGCAGGTGTTGCTGATGACGGTGTGCACCGCCGATGGAACCCAGCAGCGTCGGATCGACGTGTCGGCGCGCGCCGATGAATCGCCTGCCGACGAAAACCCGGCGGGCAGGCATTCGGGCGAATGTCCCTATTGCACGCCCTCGTCCGGCTCGGCCGCGCCGCCCCCCACGGCGCAATCGGTCACACCGGCGCCAGCCCTCGGCGATGGCCCTCCGTCCCGCTACTACACGGCGCACCACGCGCTGTTCACCTGGACGGCCGCGAGTCCCCGCGGCCCCCCTCAGGCCTCCTGACCGTCCCTGATCGCGCGACCCGCACTCCGGTGCCGGGCTCGTGTGCATTCAATGTCGAACCCAGGAGGCAGCAATGCCCACTTTGTCTTTCGCCGGATTCCGGCGAAGCCGTCCTGAGCCCCGCACCGCATCACCGCGCAGGTGGCCCCGATGAAGAGCGGATTGTGGCTCGCGATTCTCTTCAATGTCGCGGCGGTTGCGATTCTGGCCGTCGTGACTTTCATGGGCGGCAATGGCGTTATCAGCCGGAACCCTTACGCCTCGGACGTTCAGCCGCCGTCCGGGCCGATCGCGATCGAACTTCGCCCAGACAGCCCCGCAGCGGCCGCGTCAAACCGGACGGCACCGGGCATCCCCCTGATCGACGCGCGAGCCGAACCTGCCTGGCGCAGCGATCGCACGCCCGATGCCACGCCCGTGCCGTGGATTGAATTGCCCGACGGCACGGTCCGGATGCCGCCATGAGTGTGATCTCGCCTGTGCGGCCGCGCCGAACGCCGGCCCCCCCCCCCCCGGGGGGCGGGTGCCCCCCCCCCCCCCCGGTTTTCCCCTTTCCCGGGGCCGGCGCCCCCCCGCCCCCGCGCGGTCCCCGGGCCCCCCCCCCCCCCGCCCCGGTGGCCCCCCGGTTGCCCCCCCCCGCGCCCCCGGGGGCCCGGGCCCCCCCCCCCCCTTTTCCCCCCGGCCCCCCGGGCTTTTTTCCCGGAACCCCCCCCGTCCCCCCCCCCCCCCCCCCCCCCCCGAGCCCCCCCGGGGGGGGCCCCCCCCCCCCCCGCCCCGGCCGCCCCGAAGCGGTCTCTTCCCCCGGTGTGACCGCGCCCCGGCTTCCGCCCGCCCCCCCCGCCGCCCCCCCCCCCCGCCCCCTGCCGGCCAAGCCGCCCGGGCGCCGCGTGCCGCGCGGGCCCCCGCCCCCCCGTTTGGCACTGCCGCCGACACCGCCCAACAATACGCGGACGATCTGCGCCAATTGATGGGCACTTCCTGAGCCGACCCCCATTTTTTTCAACTGAACGGGAGAACCCGATATGAAACGCATTTCTCTGGCCGTCCTCACTTCACTGATCATCGCTGCGCCCGCCCTGGCGCAAGTGACCGTGACCGAGCCTTGGGTCCGCGGCACCGTCGAAGCGCAAAAGGCGACGGGCGCGTTCATGAAGCTCACCGCATCGCAAAACACGCGCCTGATCGAGGCCCGGTCTCCGGTCGCCGGTGTCGTGGAGATTCATGAGATGGCCGTGGAGAACAACGTGATGAAGATGCGCCAGATTCCCGGACTCGACCTGCCCGCGGGCAAGGCGGTCGAGCTGAAACCCGGGGGCTATCACGTGATGCTGATGGATCTGAAGCGGCCCATGACCACCGGCGAATCCGTCCCGATCACCCTGATCTTCGAAGACAAGGACAAGAAGCGCCAGTCGGTGGAGATCAAGGCGCCGGTGCGCGCGCTCAATGCCGCAGCGAGCGGGCACAAGCACTGACCGGCAGGCCGGATCAGAAGAACCCCAGCGCGTTCGGGCTGTAGCTCACCAGCAGGTTCTTGGTCTGCTGGTAATGGTCGAGCATGGCCTTGTGGGTTTCGCGGCCGATGCCCGATTCCTTGTAGCCGCCGAACGCAGCGTGCGCCGGGTAGGCGTGATAGCAGTTGGTCCACACCCGGCCGGCCTGGATCGCGCGGCCGGCGCGGTAGGCCCGGCTGCCATCGCGCGTCCATACGCCGGCGCCCAGGCCGTAGGGCGTGTCGTTGGCGATCTGCAGCGCCTGCGCCTCGTCCTTGAAGGTGGTCACGGCCAGCACCGGGCCGAAGATCTCCTCGCGGAACACGCGCATCGAATTGTCGCCCTTGAACAGCGTCGGCTGCACGTAGTAGCCGCCGGCCAGTTCACCCGTCATCTCGGCACGATGTCCGCCGATCAGCACCTTGGCGCCCTCCTGCTTGCCGACCGCCAGATACGACAGGATCTTGTCGAGTTGCATCGCCGAGGCCTGCGCGCCCAGCATGGTGTCGGTGTCCAGCGGGTTGCCCTGCTTGATCGCCGCCACGCGGGCGACCGCCCGCTCGATGAAGCGATCGTAGATCGACTCCTGGATCAGTGCGCGCGACGGGCAGGTGCAGACCTCGCCCTGGTTGAACGCGAACAGCACCAGGCCCTCGATGGCCTTGTCCAGGAACGCGTCGTCGGCCGCCATCACGTCGTCGAAGAAGATGTTGGGGCTCTTGCCGCCCAGCTCCAGCGTGGCCGGGATCAGGTTGGCGGCGGCGGCCTGCGCGATCACGCGCCCGGTGGCGGTGCTGCCGGTGAAGGCGATCTTGTTGATGCGCTTGCTGGTCGCCAGCGGCGTACCGGCCTCGGCGCCATAGCCGTTGACGATGTTCAGCACGCCCGCAGGCAGCAGGTCGGCGATCAGTTCGGCCAGCACCAGGATGCTGATCGGGGTCGATTCGGCAGGTTTCAGGACCACGGTATTGCCCGCGCCCAGCGCCGGCGCGAGCTTCCACGCGGCCATCAGGATCGGGAAGTTCCAGGGGATGATCTGGCCAACCACGCCCAGCGGCTCATGAAAGTGGTAGGCGATCGTGTGCGCATCGATCTCGCTCAGCGCCCCTTCCTGGGCGCGCAGGCAGCCGGCGAAGTAGCGGAAGTGGTCGACCGCCAGCGGGATGTCGGCATTCAGCGTCTCGCGGATCGGCTTGCCGTTGTCCACCGTCTCCGCATACGCCAGCAGCTCCAGGTTCTGCTCGATCCGGTCGGCGATCCGCAGCAGCACGTTGGCCCGTTCGGCGGCGGGCACGGCGGCCCACTTCGCGGCCGCGCCGTGTGCGGCGTCCAGCGCGCGTTCGATGTCGGCGGCGCCCGAGCGCGCCGCCTGGGTGTAGACCTTGCCGCTGATCGGCGTGATCACGTCGAAGTAGCGCCCGTCGGCGGGCGCCACGAACTGGCCGTTGATGAAGTTGTCGTAGCGCGGCTTGAAGGCGAGCTTGGCGCCCGCGGTGTTGGGGTTGGCGTAGAGCATGGTGGTCCTTTGTCTCCGTCCGGCACAAGGGTGGCGGGTTGGCCGCGCGATCCGGACGCCGCGCGGTTCCGCTGGGCGATATCGCAAGCCTTGTGCCAGCCGGATTCAACCCGCGGAACGACAAAATCCGTCGCAAGTACGGCGCCGGCGGGCCGCTGCGCGGTGCAACGGCACACCCGCCCTTGAACGCCTGTCACAAAACAAGACAGTTCGTCAGCCAATTCATGCCGAATCGGTTGCGCCCGATGCACGCGTTGATACGCTGTCGGTCGGCAGTGCCACACCAGAGGCCCGAAGCAGGGTCGATCCGGAGACTCCGATGAGCGCCCGTCCACCCGTCCAACGTTCGCTGTCCACGCGCCTGCGCACGGCGCGACGCCAGCTGCTGGACAACGGCCAGGTGGCTTCCGATCTGATCGACCCGGCATTGCGCCAGCGCTGGCAGCGCAGCCTGCAGTTCGGGCTGGCGCCCACTGGCCGCGCGCCAGGCGCGCCGCACGCGTCGGCCGCGCAACTCGCGCAGGCGCTGGACCATCAGCGAGAACTGGTCGCGCACGCCCGGCCGGTGATGGAATTCCTGTTCGAGCAGACCCATGATGCCGATGGCATGGTGATCCTGGCCGATGCCCAGGGCACGCTGCTGCAGGCACTGGGTGACGCGAGTTTCCTGGACCGCGCGCAGCGCGTCGCATTGCGGCCAGGCGCCAACTGGCACGAGCAGTGGCGCGGCACCAATGCGATCGGCACCGCGCTGGCCGAGGGTGCGCCGGTGGTGGTGCATGGCGGCGAGCACTTCCTTGAGCGCAATGCGTTTCTGACCTGCACCGCCGCACCGATCATCGACCCCGCGGGACGGTTGCTGGGCGCGCTCGACATCTCAGGGGACCATCGCGGATATCACCGCCACACGCTGGCCCTGGTGCGCTCGGCCGCACGCATGATCGAGCACCGTCTGTTCGAAACCCGGCACGGTTCCAGCCTGCGGCTGCGCCTGCACGCCCAGCCCGAGGGCCTGGGCACCGTCACCGAAGGCCTGCTGGCGCTGTCGGAAGACGGCTGGCTGATCGGCGCCAACGCGGCGGCGCTGACGATGCTGGGTCTGACCCGCCAGGCGATCGGTGCATGCACGCTCGATCGGGTGCTCCAGGTCGAGTTGAGCGCCCTGTACGCGTGGTGCCACCGCCCGGGGACAGCGACCCGCTCGGTGCGCCGCCTCGACGGCAGCGTGCTGTGGGTGCGGGTCGAAGCGGGACGCGGCGTGCTGGGCGCTTCACTCGCGTCCGCGCGGGCGCCAGTCCCCTCGCGGACCTCCGCGCCGCCACGGTCACCGGCGCAGGCGGACTCGGCGCTGCCCGAGTCCTGGCCGATCCCGGCAGCGGCTCGAACCCCGCCGCCCGACGCGCTGGCCGCGCTGGATACCGGCGACCCGAAGATGGCAGCGGCGATCGACCGCGCGCGCCGCGTCATCGAAAAACCGATCGCCTTGCTGCTGCAGGGCGAGTCCGGAGTCGGCAAGGAGGTCTTCGCGCGGGCCGCGCATGCGAGCGGCTCGCGTCGCGCAGGTCCGTTCGTCGCGGTGAATTGCGCGGCATTGCCGGAATCGCTGATCGAAGCCGAACTGTTCGGCTACCGGCCGGGCGCCTTCACCGGCGCCAGCCGCGACGGCGCACCGGGCCGCATCCGCGAGGCCCAGGGCGGCACGCTGTTCCTGGACGAGATCGGCGACATGCCGCTGCCGATGCAGGCGCGGCTGCTGCGCGTGCTGCAGGACCGGCAGGTGGTGCCGCTGGGCGGCGGGCAGCCGGTGGCCGTCGAGTTCCGGCTGGTATGCGCCACACACCGGCTGTTGCGCCACGAGATGGATCAGGGGCGTTTTCGCGAAGACCTGTACTACCGCCTGAATGGCTTGACGCTGCGCCTGCCCGCGCTGCGCGAACGGCAGGATCGTCCTGCGCTGATCGCCGCCATGCTGCGCGAGCTGCAGCCCGAGCGCATGGTGCGGCTCGCGCCGGACCTGGCCGACGCGCTGTCCGCCTACGCCTGGCCCGGCAATCTTCGCCAGTTGCACAACGCGATGCGAACCGCCTGCGCGCTGCTCGATCCGCACGAATCGCTGATCGGCTGGACCCATCTGCCCGATGACCTGGCCGACGATTTGCGCAAGCTGCCTGCTGCCCGGCCGCTCGACGACGAGGCCAGCGATTTGCGCACGCTGTCCGAGCGCACCATCCGGCAGATCGTCCTGGCCTGCGAGGGCAACCTGTCCGACGCGGCTCGCCGCCTGGGCATCAGCCGCAATACGCTCTACCGCAAACTGCGCGAATTCAATCTGCGCTGATCGGCCGCATGCGGGACCGGCGGCAGGCGTCGAATAGGCGACAAAACCGACAGCCGCGCGAAGTGGATGGCATCGGACAATTCAAGCCTGAAATTCCCCAAGTCTTTGATTTTCCAGAACAATCCGGTGCCGTAGATGCACTGGCACGGTCCGTGCACTAGCTTCGTCAAGCCCACCCCTGACGGAGCACCCGATGGACAAGAGTCCGAGCAAGCCGATCTACCTGGACTACGCGGCCACGACGCCGGTGGACCCGCGGGTGGTGCAGACGATGGTGCCTTACCTGTACGAGCAGTTCGGCAATCCGGCCTCGCGCAGTCACGCCTTCGGCTGGGCCGCCGACGAGGCCGTCGAGATCGCCCGCGAACGGGTCGCCTCGCTGATCGGCGCCGACCCGCGCGAAATCGTCTGGACCTCGGGTGCCACCGAGTCGATCAACCTGGCCATCAAGGGCGCGGCGCAGTTCTACCAGGCCAAGGGCAAGCACCTGATCACCGTCAAGACCGAGCACAAGGCCACGCTGGACACGATGCGTGAACTGGAGCGGACCGGCTTCGAGGTCACCTATCTGGACGTCCAGGCCGACGGACTGATCGACCTCGACGCGCTCGCCGCCGCGCTGCGCCCGGACACGCTGCTGGTCTCGGTGATGTTCGTCAACAACGAGATCGGCGTGGTGCAGGACATCCCCGCCATCGGCAAGCTGTGCCGCGAGCGCGGCATCCTGTTCCATGTGGACGCGGCTCAGGCCAGCGGCAAGATCGCGATCGACCTGTCGGCGCTGCCCATCGACCTGATGAGCATGTCGGCCCACAAGACCTACGGCCCCAAGGGCGTGGGCGCGCTGTACGTGCGGCGCAAGCCGCGCGTGCGCATCGAGGCGCAGATCCACGGCGGCGGCCATGAGCGCGGCATGCGCTCGGGCACGCTGCCCACGCACCAGATCGTCGGCATGGGCGAGGCGTTCCGGCTGGCCAGCGAGCACATGGCGGCCGAGAACGAGCGCACCCTGGCGCTGCGCGACCGGCTGCTGGCCGGCCTGCTGGCCATTCCCGAAGTCTGCGTGAACGGCGACATGGAACGCCGCGTGCCCCACAACCTGAACATCAGCTTCCAGTTCGTCGAAGGCGAATCGCTGCTGATGGGCATGAAGGGGGTCGCGGTGTCGTCCGGGTCGGCCTGCACGTCAGCCAGCCTGGAGCCCAGCTACGTGCTGCGCGCGCTCGGCCTGTCCGACGAAGTGGCGCACAGCTCGATCCGCTTTTCGGTGGGCCGCTTCACCACCGAGGCCGACATCGACGCGACGATCGCGCTGACCCGTGAAACCGTCGAGCGCCTGCGCAGCCTCAGCCCGCTGTGGGACATGCACGTGGCCGGCGTCGACATCGCCAGCGTGCAATGGGCCGAGCACTGATCGAGCCGCGTCGCCCAATCCCGCGAATCATTCACCGAACCCATCACCGGAGTCCCGCCATGGCATACAGTGAAAAGGTCATCGACCACTACGAGCACCCGCGCAACGTCGGCGCCTTCGAGGGCAGCGACGGCGAGGTGGGCACCGGCATGGTCGGCGCGCCGGCCTGCGGCGACGTGATGAAGCTGCAGATCAAGGTCAACCCCAGCACCGGGGTGATCGAGGACGCGCGCTTCAAGACCTACGGCTGCGGCTCGGCCATCGCGTCGAGTTCGCTGGTCACCGAGTGGGTCAAGGGCAAGACGCTCGACCAGGCGCTGGCGATCAAGAACACCGCCATCGCCGAAGAGCTGGCGCTGCCGCCGGTCAAGATCCACTGTTCGATCCTGGCCGAGGACGCGATCAAGGCGGCGGTGTCCGACTACCGGCTGCGCAAGAACGCGGCGGTCGCGTCAGGGCTTGGCGCTTCGTCCGCTGGCCTCTCCGACAGCCTGCTCGAACAGCCGGCCTGCACGCCCGGCGCGGCGCCGGATCGTCTCGTCGAATCGGCCTGGCCGTTCGCGCTGCGCGCTAGCTGACCCCCATCCCGAACACCGATCCGCGAGGAGTCCATCCATGTCCGCCTGCCAGTCCCAAGCCACGAGCTGCTCGACCAGCCCCCAGACGCTGTCCGCGCCCGCCGCCATGCCCACCTGGGCCGACGGCACCGACCCCTGCAGATCAGTGATTCGGTGGTCGACAAGGTGGCCGAGATGCTGGCCGAAGAAGGCGACCCCAGCCTGCAGCTGCGCATCTTCGTCACCGGCGGCGGCTGCTCGGGATTCCAGTACGGATTCTCGTTCGATGACGAAACGAAAGAGGACGACATCCGCGTCGAGCGCGGCAGCATCGCGGTGGTGGTCGATGCGATGAGCCTGCAGTACCTGGTCGGCGCGCAGATCGACTACGAGGACAACCTCGAGGGCGCGCGCTTCGTGATCCGCAACCCCAATGCCGCCAGCACCTGCGGCTGCGGCAGTTCGTTCAGCGTCTAAGGAGCCCGCCATGTCGATCAGTGTCACACCCAAGGCGGCCGCGCAAATCCGCAAGGCCATCGTCAAGCGTGGCGGCGGCGTCGGCCTGCGCGTGGCCGTCAAGACCAGCGGCTGTTCGGGCTACGCCTATGCGCTCGAATTCGCCGACGCCGCCGCCGATGACGACCTGAGTTTCGAGAGCGAAGGCGTGCAGTTGCTGGTCGACTCGCGCAGCCTGCCGCTGATCGACGGCACCCAGCTCGACTGGGTGCGCGAGGGCCTGAACGAAGGCTTCAAGTTCAACAACCCCAATGCCGCGTCGAATTGCGGCTGCGGCGAATCGTTCACCGTCTAGTCGTCTCTCACGCGCCGGACTGCCAACCATGGCCCTGCTCCAGATCGCCGAACCCGGATTCGCCGCCGCGCCGCACCAGCACCGGCTGGCCGTGGGCATCGACCTGGGCACCACCAATTCGCTGGTCGCCACGGTGCGCAGCGGTCTGCCCACGGTGCTGGGCGACGAACACGGACGCCTGCTGCTGCCATCGGTCGTCCACTACGCCGAGTCGGGCGAATGCTGTGTCGGCGACATGGCGCGCGCGCAGGCACTGGCCGATCCGCTGAACACCATCGCGTCGGCCAAGCGGCTGATCGGCCGTTCTCTGGCCGATGTCGCACCGGGCAGCGTGCCCTATGCGCTGGAGGCGCTGGGCGAGGGTGCGATCGGCGTGCGCACCCGTGCCGGGCTGAAGAGCCCGGTCGAGATCGGCGCGCAAGTGCTGCGAGTGCTGCGCCAGCGCGCCGAGGCCTCGCTGGACGGGGAACTGGTCGCCGCCGTGATCACGGTGCCGGCCTACTTCGACGACGCGCAACGCCAGGCCACCAAGGACGCCGCGGCGCGCGCCGGCTTGACGGTGTTGCGTCTGCTCAACGAACCCACCGCGGCCGCCGTTGCCTACGGGCTCGAGTCCGCCAGCGAAGGCGTCTATGTGGTCTATGACCTGGGCGGGGGCACCTTCGATGTCAGCATCCTGCGGCTGACACGGGGTGTGTTCGAGGTGATCGCCACTGCGGGCGACCCGATGCTGGGCGGGGACGATTTCGACCACACGCTGGCCGACTGGTTCGCACAGGCCAGCGGCAACTGGCAGCCGGCCGACCTGGCCGCGCTGCACGCCGCCGCCCGCCATGCCAAGGAGGCGCTCACCGACCAGGATACGGTCGACATGCAATGCCGGCGCGCCGATGGCACGCTGGCCACGCTCGCCGTACAGCGCAGCCAGTTCGATGCCCTGACCCGCCCCCTGGTCGAGCGCAGCCTCGGACCCGTGCGCCGCGCCCTGCGCGATGCCCGCCTGAAAGCCGACGCGGTCGATGGGGTGGTGCTGGTGGGCGGCTCGACCCGGATGCCGGCGGTTCGCGAGGCGGTCACGACGCTGTTCGGCCGCGCTCCCTACACCGGCATCGATCCCGACCAGGCGGTGGCGCTGGGCGCCGCGATCCAGGCCGACCAGCTGGCCGGCAACCGCGAAGTCGACGGTGGCCTGCTGCTGCTCGACGTCAATCCGCTCTCGCTCGGGCTGGAGACCATGGGCGGGCTGGTCGAAAAGATCATCCCGCGCAACAGCACCGTGCCCACCGCCCGCGCGCAGGACTTCACCACCTTCAAGGACGGCCAGACCGCGATGATGCTGCACGTCGTGCAGGGCGAGCGCGACCTGGTCGGCGAATGCCGATCGCTGGCGCGCTTCACGCTGCGCGGCATCCCGCCGATGGTGGCCGGCGCAGCCCGGATCCGGGTCACCTTCCAGGTCGACGCCGATGGCCTGCTCAGCGTCAGCGCGCTGGAACAGGTCTCGGGCGCCAAGGCGCTGATCGAGGTCAAGCCGAGCTACGGCCTGGAAAACGACGTGGTCGCCGACATGCTGCAGCAGGCGCTGGGAAGCGCCGAGACCGACGCCGCGGCGCGCATGCTGCGCGAGGCCGAGGTCGATGCGCGCCGCCTGCTGGACGCGACCGAGGCGGCGCTGCACGAAGACGGCGACCGGCTGCTCAGTCCGCCGGAACAATTCCAGATCCTCAAGGCGATGCAGGGCGTGGCCGACGTGCTGGCGCAATGCGCCGAAAGCGAAGGTACGACACCGGCCGAACAGAAAGGCCTGCGCGACCAGCTGCGCCAGACGACCAGCCAGCTCAACCTGATCACCACTCCGTTCGCCGGGCGGCGCATGGATGCGCGGGTGCGCCAGGCGCTGACCGGCCAGACCATCGACCAGATGCCGGCCTGAACTGCACCATGGCCGTCACAGAATCTGCCCCGACAAGGCCTTCGATCGGGCCGCAGCGGTCGCCGGGCGCTGACCTCCCTCGACCCGAGCTCGGCCAGCGCCAGCGACCAGCTGGCCACCCGGATCACGGTGCTGGCACATCCGCAGCTGTGTCCGCAAGGCCTGCAGTTCGACGCTCGTATCGGGCGCAAGCTGGTCGACGAGCTGCTGCGCCACGGCGTTGCGATCGAGCACGCGTGCGAAAAGGTCTGCGCCTGTTCGACCTGCCACGTGCATCTGCGCCAAGGCGGCGAACTCGTCAAGGCGGCGGACGACGAGGAAGAAGACCAGCTGAGCGATGCCTGGGGCCTGGACGGCCAGTCGCGCCTGGCCTGCTGCGTGCGGGTCCGCGGCCCGGCGCTGGTGATCGAACTGCCGAAGTTCTCGCGCAACCACGCGCGCGAAAAGTAACGCCACTCGCGTCACCGGCGGCGTTGACCCGCGCCGCTCTCGCAATGCCCCCCCCGAATTGCCCTGTCGCGGCAGCGTCGCGCCGTGCGCGCACTGGGCCCCGCTGGCAGTCGGCATGCCATTCGCCCTCTGCGCAGCACAGCTCCCTGTCGGCAACCCCACAAAGTCGACAGGCCCGACAGGCGCCCACTCGTCGCAACAATCTCTTTATAGAACAGTCACTTGCAAACCTACCGACAGGTGGCACGCAGCTTGCGGTAGTACCGCTTGTGAATGCCAGGAGCACACCATGACGACACCCCAGCCAGGCCCAACCCGCATCACGATCAACGACACCACCCTGCGTGATGGCGAGCAGACGGCTGGTGTCGCGTTCACCGACGACGAGAAGCTCGCCATCGCACGGGCGCTCGACCTGGCCGGTGTGCCCGAGATGGAGATCGGCCGCCCGGCGATGGGTGAGCTGGAAATCGACGTGCTGCGTGCGATCTCGCAGTCGATGCGTCATGCCCGCACGATGGTCTGGGCCCGCATGACCTCGCTCGACGTCGCCGCGGCGCTGCGTTGTGGCGCGCACATCGTGCATGTCTCAGTGCCGGTGTCGGACATCCAGCTGATGCACAAGCTGGGTCGCGATCGCGACTGGGCGCTCGCGCAGATCGCCCATTGGGTGGGCACGGTGACAGACGCCGGCGCAACCGCCAGCGTGGGCTTCGAAGATGCCTCGCGCGCCGACCCGCGTTTTCTTCTGCGCGCGGCCGAGATGGCACAACGCAGCGGCGCGGTCCGCGTGCGCTATGCGGACACCCTCGGCGTGCTCGACCCGTTCCAGACCCGCCGCCGGATCGGCGCGCTGCGCCGGGCGATCGACATCGACATCGAAATCCACGCGCACAACGACCTGGGCCTGGCCACCGCCAACACCCTGGCCGCCCTGCAGGCGGGCGCCACGCACGCCAGCACCACCGTCAACGGGCTGGGCGAACGCGCCGGCAATGCCGCGATGGAAGAGGTGGTGATGGCCCTGCGCCATCTGCACGGCATCGAATGCGGCATCGACACGCGCAGCCTGGTCTCGCTGAGCCGGATCGTGGCGCGGGCCTCGGGCCGGCCGGTGGCGGCGGGCAAGAGCATCGTCGGTGCCGCCGTTTTCAGCCACGAATCGGGCATCCATGTCGATGGCCTGCTGAAGAACCGCCGCAACTACGAGACTTTCGCGCCCGAAGAGCTCGGACGCAGCCATCGGCTGGTGCTGGGCAAGCACTCAGGCTCGGCCGCTCTGCTGGACCGCTACGCGCAGCTGGGCATGGCCATCGAGCCCGGCCAGGTGGCGGCACTGCTGGCGCTGATTCGCGCCCACGTGCTGGCCACCAAGGAAGAACCGTCCGCCGACGACCTGGCTCGCTTCTTTGTCGACACCCGGGCCGCCGCGGGCTGCCTGGTCCACGCCTGATTCCCGCCTGACACCCCCGAAAGGACTCCCATGGAAAGCCTGATCCAACGCCTGAAGACCTTGTCGAGCGCCGAGGACTTCCTGCTCTTCTTCGGCGTGCCCTTCGACGAGCGTGTCGTCCAGGTCAACCGTCTGCACATCCTGAAGCGCTTCTACCAGTACCTGCACCAGACGCCGGGCACCTCGACGCTGGATGACGTCGCGCTGTTCCGCTGCCAGCGCGACCTGCTTGCCAGAGCCTATGGCGACTTCCTAACTTCGACACCCGCCCGCGAGAAGGTGTTCAAGGTCTTCCAGGATGCCGAGGGCAAGCAAAGCGTCGCCCTTGCGTCACTGCGCGACAGCCTGGCCGATCGACGCCCGCGTCCGTCAGCGACGGGCAGCAGCGCGCAGGCCACCCCACGCGCCGCCACGCCGGCCATCGCCGCCACGCCGACCCTTGCCGCGATGTCGCCGGCGCATCCGTCCTGAGAAAGAGCACCATGCACATCGTCGTCTGCATCAAGCAAGTGCCCGATTCGGCCCAGATCCGGGTGCACCCGGTCACCAACACGATCATGCGCCAGGGCGTGCCCGCCATCGTCAACCCCTATGACCTGTTCGCGCTGGAAGAGGCCCTGCGCCTGAAGGATCAGTTCGGCGGCCGGGTGACGATGCTGTGCATGGGCCCGCCGCAAGCCGAGGACGCCCTGCGCAAATGCCTGAGCTTCGGCGCCACCGACGCAATCCTGGTCACCGACCGGGCCTTTGCCGGTGCCGACACCCTGGCCACCTCGTACGCGCTGGCCGCCGCCATCCGAAAGATCAGCCAGGAGCAGCAGGTCGACCTGGTGTTCACTGGCAAGCAGACCATCGATGGCGACACGGCGCAGGTCGGACCGGGCGTGGCCAAGCGCTTGGGCATGAACCTGTTGACCTATGTGAGCCGAATCGTCGAGCTGGATCTGGACGGGCAGCGCCTGAAGGTCGAGCGCCGCGCCGAGGGCGGCGTGCAATTGCTCGACACCACGCTGCCCTCGCTGGTGACGATGCTCGAGGGCACCAACGAGATGCGCTTCGCCAGCCTGGACGACATGCTGCGCGCCGGGCGCTGCGCCGTGCGGCGCTGGAACAAGGAAGACGCCGGCATCGAGGACCTGTCGAAGATCGGCCTGAAGGGCCTGCCCACGATCGTGAGCAAGGTCTTCGGCCCGACCCCGCGCTCGGAGAAGGCCGACATCCAGGTCGTGGCTGACAGCAGCGTCAACGACATCTGCCTGAACCTGCTGCAAAAGATCTTCACCCGGCACCCGACGCTCGAAGCCGAGACCGTCGAGCGGCTGAGCGCCTAAAGGAACCCACGCCATGACCGAACCCGTCAAACCCGCCGCGCCCAGGGCCGCCGGCCGTGCAGGCCGCAACACCGAACTGCCCGAACACCTGAAGACCTACAAGGGGGTGTCTGGGTGTTCATCGAGCACGACCGCAGCACCGTGCACCCGGTGAGCTGGGAACTGCTGGGCGAAGCCCGCAAGCTGGCCGACAAGCTGCAAGTGAGTGTGGCCGGTGTGCTGCTGGGCGGACCCGACGAACCGCTGGAACGCTTCGCGAGCGAGGCCTATGCGTACGGTGCCGACCGCTGCTACCTGATGCGCGATCCAGTGCTCAAGGGCTATCGCAACGAGCCCTTCACCAAGGGCCTGACGGACCTGGTCAATACCCACCAGCCCGAGATCATGCTGCTGGGCGCCACCACGATGGGCCGCGATCTGGCCGGCAGCGTCGCCACCACGCTGGGCACCGGGCTGACGGCCGACTGCACCGAGCTGAACATCGACGGCCGCGCGCTGGCCGCCACGCGGCCGACCTTCGGCGGCTCGCTGTTGTGCACGATCATGACCCTGGCCTACCGGCCGCAAATGGCCACCGTGCGTCCCCGCGTGATGAGCATGCCGCGGCGCGACGAAACCCGCAGCGGCGACGTCGTCGAGATGCCCCTGGGCATGATCGAACACGACATCGTCACCAAGCTGCTCGACTTCATTCCCGATGCCAACCGCCAGACGGTGAACCTGGCCTATGCCGACATCGTGATCAGCGGCGGCAAAGGTCTGAAGAACGCCGACAACTTCAAGCTGGTGTGGGATCTGGCCCGGGTGCTGGGCGCCGAGGTGGGCGCCACCCGCGCCGTGGTCCAGGCCGGCTGGGCCGAGGCCGAGCGGCAGGTGGGGCAGACCGGCAAGACGGTGCGGCCCAAGCTGTACATCGCCGCGGGCGTTTCGGGCGCCATCCAGCACCGCGTGGGCATGGAGGGCTCGGACGTGATCGTCGCCATCAACACCGACCCGGCCGCGCCGATCTTCGACTTCGCCCACTACGGCATCGTCGGCAACGCCATGCAGGTGCTGCCTGCTCTGACCAGCGCGTTCCGCACTCATCTGGACAAGCGCATCCGCAAGGTTGCGTGAGTCCCACCCACCGGCCAACGAGTCAGGAGAAACCATGTCCGACAAACAGTTCGATGCCATCGTCGTCGGTGCCGGCCCTTCGGGCAACACCGCGGCGTACACGATGGCCAAGGCTGGCCTGAAGGTGCTGCAGATCGAGCGCGGCGAATACCCCGGCAGCAAGAATGTCCAGGGCGCGATCCTGTACGCCGATGCGCTGGAGAAGGTGATTCCCGACTTTCGCGACGACGCGCCGCTGGAACGGCACATCATCGAACAGCGCATCTGGGTGCTCGACGACACCAGCTTCGTGGGCACGCACTATCGCAGCGAGGACTACAACAAGCCGCCCTTCAACCGCTACACGATCATCCGCGCGCAATTCGACAAATGGTTCTCGTCCAAGGTGCGCGAAGCGGGCGCCCTGCTGATCTGCGAGACCACCGTCGACGAACTGCTGATGGACGGCAAACGCTGCATCGGCGTGCGCTGCGATCGCAAGGGCGGCGAGGTGTACGCCGACGTGGTGATCCTGGCCGATGGCGTGAACTCGACGCTGGCCCGCAAGGCCGGGTTCCACGGCGAACTCGAGGCCGGCAACGTGGCGCTGGCCGTCAAGGAGATCCTGTTTCTGCCCGAAGAAGTCATCCAGTCGCGCTTCAACATCAAGGAAGACGAGGGGGTGGTCATCGAGATGATGGGCACGGTCACCGAAGGCATGGTCGGCACCGGATTCCTGTACACCAACAAGGATTCGCTGACCATCGGCGTGGGTTGCATGCTGGCCGACTTCAAGGCCAATCCGAAGCGCACCGCGCCCTACGCGCTGCTCGAGAAGCTCAAGGCGCACCCCAGCATCGCGCCGCTGATCGAGGGCGGCGAGATGAAGGAGTACTGCGCCCACCTGATTCCCGAAGGCGGGTTCCATGCGGTGCCGCAGGTGTATGGCGACGGCTGGATGATCGTCGGCGACTCCGGCGGCTTCGTGAATGCCGTGCACCGCGAGGGCTCGAACCTGGCGATGACCACCGGCCGGCTGGCCGCCGAAACCGTGATCGCCGCCAAGGCCGCCGCCCAGCCCCTGACCGCCAAGACGCTGCGCGCCTACAAGGAGCGCCTGGACGAGAGCTTCGTGATGAAGGACCTGCACAAGTACCGCGACATGCCCAAGGTGCTGCACACCAGCCCGCAGTTCTTCTCCACCTATCCGTCGCTGGTCACCGGCGCCGCCAAGACGATGTTCACCGTCGATGGCGTCGACAAGAAGTCCAAGGAGAAGCAGATCTTTGGCAGTTTCAGGACCGCCCGGCGCGTCAGCGGCCTGGTCGGCGACGCACTCAAGCTTTGGAGGGCCTTCCGATGAGCACCGCGATTCGAGTCAATGTCGAAGAGAAGCTGTTCCAGAACCGCTACAAGGTCGATCACGGCCGCCCGCACATCAAGATCAAGGATGCGGCACTGTGCAGCAACGAATGCGCCTCGCAGTCGTGCACCTTCATCTGTCCGGCCGGCTGCTACAAGGCCGAAGGCAACCGCACCGTCACGCTGATCACCGACGGCTGCCTGGAGTGCGGCAGCTGCCGGGTGATCTGCTCGGAACACAGCAACGTGGCCTGGGACTATCCGCGCGGCGGCCATGGCATCCTCTTCAAGTTCGGCTGATGCGATGAACGACGTCGAACGATTCCTGGCCCACGCCATTCAGCTCGAACGCGACGCCGCGCGCCGCTACGAAGAGCTGGCCGCGGCGATGCAGACCGACGGCAATGCCGAACTGAAGGCGTTCTTCGCGCGGATGGCGCGATTCTCGCGCCTGCACCTGGCCCAGGCGGTGGCACGCGGCGGCTTTCGCGAGCTGCCGGTGATGCGCCCCGAAGACTACGACTGGCCCGAAGGCACCTCGCCCGAGACCGCCGAATGGTCGGGCGTCGATGCGCAGATGGATGCGAGCGACGCGCTGCGCCTCGCCCTGGACAGCGAGCACCGTGGCCACGCCTATTACGCGGCGATCGCCGCCACGACGCAGGACGCGGAACTGTGCGCATTGGCTGGCGAATTCGCGGCCGAAGAAGCGCAGCACGTGATGGAGCTGGAGCGGATCATCGCCAGCCGCACCGCGGCGTAGGCCGGAGCAGCCCGCCATGAGCCCGGCGTCTCGCCCGTGAGCCCGGCCAATCAGCAGGCGGCGCATGCACCGATACCGGCTCGCGCGGCTCGCTTGCGCATCGAAGGCGCCCGGCGGCATCCGTCGCTGGCCTCGTTCGCCCGAAAGCCAGGCCGGCGCGTTTCTTGCGAGTTGGATCGAACAGGACAAACCGGGAACTCGGTGCCCGGCAACGATGCAAAGCGTGCACAGCTCAGTGGCGCAGCGCACCGGTGTTTCTACCGTCTGGACTGAGGAGGTGCGAGATGACAGGCAGAACGTCGATGACCGAGCGCTCCCACGTCGAACTGATCACGATCTACGAGATATGCCGGATCCTGGGCGCCTCGCTGGACATCGGGCGCACCTTTCGCGCATCGCTCAACGTGCTGGCCGCCCACCTGGGCCTGCCGCGCGCGATGATCGTGATGACCGGTGACGATGCGGACTCCGAATTGCATGTGCACAGTTCGGTCGGGCTGGATCACGAACAGGAGGCGCGCGGGCGCTGGCACTACGGCGAAGGCGTGATCGGGCACGTATTTGCCTCCGGCATGCCCGCCGTCATCCCGGACGTGGCCCAGGACGGCGATTTCATCGACCGCACGGGTGCCTTCGGGCCGCAGGCCGAGCGCATGATGGCCTTCGTGGTGGTACCGATGAAGACCGACCGTGCGGTGGTCGGCGTGCTGGCCGCGCAGCGCGAGGTGCAGGGCGGCGCGCGCCTGTCCGACGACCAGCGCATCCTGACCATGGTCGCCACGCTGCTCGCCCAGGCCGTGGCGCTGCACAGCGCCGTGCGCGACGAACACCAGCGCCTGCAGCTGGAGTCCACCCGGCTGCAGAAGGCGCTGGCCCGCGAGACCCGCGCGCGCCACACGATCGACAACGTGATCGGCGAATCCCGGCCGATGCAGCAGGTGTTCAACGAAGTGCATCAGGCCGCGCCCTCGCGCGCCACCGTGCTGCTGCGCGGCGAGAGCGGCACCGGCAAGGAGGCGATCGCGCGCGGCATCCACTTCCTGAGCCCGCGCAAGGACTCGCCGTTCATCAAGGTGAACTGCGCCGCGCTCACCGAGACGCTGCTCGAGAGCGAGCTGTTCGGCCACGAGAAGGGCGCGTTCACCGGCGCCATCGGCGACCGCAAGGGCCGCTTCGAGCTGGCCGACGGCGGCACGCTGTTCCTGGACGAGATCGGCGACATCTCGCAGGCCTTGCAGGCCAAGCTGCTGCGCGTGCTGCAGGAGCGCGAGTTCGAGCGGGTGGGCGGCACGAAATCGGTCAAGGTCGACGTGCGGCTGATCTGCGCGACCAACCGCGACCTGGAGAAGATGGTCCAGCGCGGCGAGTACCGCGCCGACCTGTACTACCGGATCAACGTGGTGTCGATCTTCCTGCCGCCGCTGCGCGAACGGCGCGCCGACATCCCGCCGCTGGTCGCGCACTTCCTGGATCGCTTCAACAAGGAGAACCGGCGCAACCTGAAGGTCACGCCTGAGGCGATGAAGGTGCTGGCCAGCTGCTACTGGCCGGGCAACGTGCGCGAGCTGGAGAACTGCATCGAGCGCACCGCCACCATGATCCAGGGCGACCAGATCCGCGAGTTGGCCTTCCCGTGCAAGCAGAACCGCTGCCTGACCCAGACGCTGCATTTCCTGGACAAGGCCGATGCGGTGGCAGCGGTGGCGCCGCCGGTCGCGCTGCCCATGCCCACGGTATCTCGCGCCAGCCCGCCGCCGGACCCGAACGACGGCTTCGAGGGCGAAGACGGCGAGTCGATGATGGAGTCCGACGACGACGACGTGATCCGCATCGGCCCGACCGAACACGTCGCCAGCACCCGCCACTTCGGCAACGAGCCGCCCGACAGCGAACGCGACCGGCTGATCTGGGCGATGGAGCAGTGCGGCTGGGTGCAGGCCAAGGCGGCACGCCTGCTCAATATCACGCCGCGCCAGCTGGGTTATGCGCTGCAGAAGCACCGGATCGAGGTGCGCAAGTTCTGAGGGCCACAGGCTACGGTCGCTGGCTTCGGCCTCGGCGCACCGGCCGCGCCGCATCAGGGCCGGGTGGCATACCGGGCAGACTTGCGTCCGCACCGGTCCACCACTCAGCCGGCGTACGCCCGTTCCAGCGCGGCGATGTCGATCCTGCTCATCGGCATCATCGCCTGCATCACCCGGCTGGCCTTGACCGGATCGGGGTCGCTGAGCAGGCGCACCAGGGCGCGCGGCACAATCTGCCAGGACAGTCCGAATTTGTCCTTCAACCAGCCGCAACGCCCGGGGCTGCCGCCCTCGCTAGGCGATCCCAGAGGTGGTCGACTTCGGCCCCTGTCGGCACAGTCCACGCTCAGCGAGATGGCTTCGCTGAACGGGTACTGCGGACCGCCGTTCAGGGCCGTGAACTCGCGCCCTTCGAGCTCGAAGCGCATGACCAGCACCTTGCCCTTGAGCTCGGGCATGGCGTCGCCGTAGCGCGAGGTTTCGAGGATCCTGCCGTTCTTGAAAATGCCCAGGTAGTGATGGACGGCTTCTTCGGCCTTGAAGTCGAACCACAGGCAGGGCGTGATCTTTTGCATGATTTGGTCCTTGCCCCGCGGTCAGAGCGTGGCAGCCAGCGCTTCGAGCTGGTCGGTGCATTTGCCCCAGCCCTCGTGAAAGCCCATCTTCTCGTGGGCTTCGCGATCGGCCGCACTCCAGTGGGTGACGCGGGCGGTATAGCGGGTCTTGCCGCCGCCCAGGTCTTCGAAGGTGATGGTGCCGGTCATGAACGGCTTGGCCGAGGGCTCCCAGGCGCTGACATAGGCATCGGTGAACACGATGCGCTCGTTCTTCACCACGTCCAGGTAGACGCCGGGGTTGGGGAACTCCTGGCCGTCGGGACCGCGCATTACAAACAGGCTCGAGCCGCCCGGACGCAGGTCGAACTCGACGTGCGGCGTGGTCCACGGCTTGGGCGCGAACCACTGTTTGATCAGCTCCGGCTCGGTCCAGGCGCGATAGAGTTTTTCGCGCGGCACGTTGATCACCCGCTGCAGCACGAGCTCGCGGCTCTCGTCGGCTTTGGGCTCGACGGCCTGCGATTCGTCGTTCACGCCGATCATCCAGCCCACGCCGAAGCGATCGGTCAGCATGCCGAAGCAAGGCGACCAGAAAGTCTTGCCCAGCGGCATGCGGACCTGCCCGCCGGCGGACAGCGCATTGAACCGCTGCTCGGCCTGCGCCGCATCCGCCGCGCTCAACGACACCATGAAACCGTCGAAACGCGTGCTCTCGTCGCTCATCGCGTCCGACGCCATCACCGTCGCGTCATCGATCTGCAACGAGCAATGCATGATCTTGCTGCCCCAGCCCTCGGGCAGCGGCATGGTCTGCGGCTGGGGGTTCTCGTCGAAGCGCATCTTCATGGTGAGCCTGGCGCCCAGCGCCTCGCCATAGAACGCGATCGCTTCTTCACAACGGCCATTGAAGAACAGATAGGGCTGGATGCTCATGGTTCACCTCAGGAAGTCGGGGTGGGACAAACACCGGCGCGTCAGTGGGCGCGCCGCTTGGAAACAGGTTTGGCAGGAGTGGTGCCGAGCAGGCATTCGACATACCGCTTCAGGTGCGCCACGCATTGCGCAGCCACCTCGGGCCCACCCTTGGCCTTGGCCAGGATGAACGCCCCCTGCAGCGCGGCCTGGGTATAGAGCGCGAGGCTCTCGGGCGTCCAGTGCGCATCGGGCGCATAACGCGCCTTGGCCTGCGCTGCGATCTGGGCAACGGTATCGGCATGGCCCTGGATGCCCTCGTCGCAGGCCTGCCGGATGGCCGGATGCGTGACGTAGGTCTCCTGCACCATCGTGCCCAGCAGGCAGGTGAAGTCGGGCAGCTCGCCCTGCAGCAGCTGCGCCCGAAAGTCGATGTACGCCAGCAGCCGCGCCCGCGGATCGGCCACCTGCTGGTACGGCGCCCCGGCGAACAGCCCGCCGGTGGTCTCGTTCCAGTGCCGCACCGCCTCCAGCGCCAGCTCGCCCTTGCCCTTGAAGTGATGAAAGAAGCTGCCCTTGGTCAGCCCCGCCGCCGCACAGATGTCGTCCACGGTCGTGGCGGTGTAGCCCTTGGTGCGGATCACCTGCAGGGCGGCATCGAGCAGCTTCATCTTCGAGTCGTTGGGCAAGGGGCTCATGGCATCCATACCGAGTAGTTGGTACGCAACATACCGACTACTCGGTATGGTTGCAAGTACCTTTTTGATCCGCATTGCTGAGCCGATGCAGGACAAGACGCTGATGACCAGCAGTCAACGGCAGGCGCCACCGCGCGCGCACGCAAGCACCATCGCGCGGGTGGTTTCTTCGCACACCTCGCTGCAACGAGCGAAGCCGGGGTGGGTCCTCTGCGACGAGGCTCGCGCGGCGCCGAGAAGCGCAGGGCGGGGCGGGTTCCGGCGCGCGCAGCGCGACGGTGGCGAGGACTGTCTGAGCTCCGAATGCCCGCCCTGCGGGCGTTCGGGGCGAGTTCCGCAGCCACCCGCCCCGCCCGAGCATCGCAGGGAAGTCGGCGCGTAGCGCCGACCGCCGCGCCAGCCTCGTCGCAGAGGACTCACCCCGGCTTCGCCCGCGCCCCTGTCGCAATTGTCGCCATTCAAACACCCGCCGAATTCGCACCCCGATCCGCAACCTCCTGATCCATCAGCACTTTTCCCTAAGACCAGACCTGGCACGCCTCTCGCAATGGTGAAGGGAACTTCCACCCGCGCAACGAGGCACCGCCCATGTCCAGTTCCACCGCGTTCGTATCGATCAGCGACCTGCGCAAAGGCCGCCAGGTGGTCAGCCAGGTCATCGAGACCGCCAGCGGCTGCGGCACCACCGGCGGCGAAGGCAAGGCGAGTTGCGGCTCGTCCGGCGGCCCGGACGACATGCCCGCCGAGATCTGGGAGAAGGTCAAGAACCATCCCTGCTACAGCGAAGAGGCGCATCACCACTACGCCCGCATGCACGTGGCCGTGGCGCCGGCCTGCAACATCCAGTGCAACTACTGCAACCGCAAGTACGACTGCGCCAACGAATCGCGCCCCGGCGTGGTCTCCGAAGTGCTGACGCCCGACCAGGCGGTGAAGAAGGTGCTGGCCGTGGCCAGCGAGATCCCGCAGATGACGGTGCTGGGCATCGCCGGCCCGGGCGACGCGCTGGCCAACCCGGCCAAGACCTTCGAGACCTTCCGCCGCCTGCAGGCCGAGGCGCCGGACATCAAGCTGTGCCTGTCGACCAACGGCCTGGCGCTGCCGGAGATGGTCGACGAGATCTGCAAGTACAACATCGACCACGTCACCATCACCATCAACTGCGTCGACCCGGACGTCGGCGCCAAGATCTACCCGTGGATCTTCTGGAAGCACCGCCGCGTCACCGGCCGCGAGGCCGCCAGATCCTGCACGAGAACCAGATGAAGGGCCTGGAGATGCTCACCGCGCGCGGCATGCTGGTCAAGGTCAACTCGGTGCTGATCCCCGGCGTCAACGACGAGCACCTGATCGAGGTCAACCGCGAGGTCAAGAAGCGCGGCGCCTTCCTGCACAACATCATGCCGCTGATCAGCGAAGCCGAGCACGGCACGGTGTTCGGCCTGACCGGCCAGCGCGGCCCCAGCGCGCAGGAACTGAAGGCCGTGCAGGACGCCTGCATGGGCGGCGCCAACCTGATGCGCCATTGCCGCCAGTGCCGCGCCGACGCGGTGGGCCTGCTGGGCGAGGACCGCAGCGACGAGTTCACGCAGGACAAGATCGACCAGATGGAAGTGGTCTACGACCTCGACAAGCGCCGCGCCTACCAGCAGCAGGTGGAAGCCACCCGCCAGGCCCAGCATGAAGCCAGCAGACGGCGCTGCAGGCCAGCGCCGGCAGCGCCGACGGGGTCGACGCCGACCTCAAGGTGCTGGTGGCCGTGGCCACCGAGGGCCAGGGCAAGGTGAACCAGCACTTCGGCCACGCCACCGAGTTCCAGATCTACGAGGTGAGCCGCCGCGCAGGCGCTGTTCGTCGGCCACCGCCGCGTCGACCTGTACTGCCAGGGCGGCTACGGCGAAGACGAGCAGCTGCCGTCGATCGTCGGCGCCATCAACGACTGCCATGCGGTGCTGGTGGCCAAGATCGGCGCCTGCCCGCGCGACGAGCTGAAGGCCGCTGGCATCGAGCCGGTGGACACGTTCGCCCACGAGTTCATCGAGAAGGCCGCGCTGTCGTGGTTCGCGGGCTACCGCGAGCGCATCGCGCGCGGCGAGCAGATCCACGAGGCCCGCGGCGACGCGCGCATCCGCCAGGGCGCGTTCACCGCGGCGCACGGCCGCCTGAGCCGGCCCCCCCCCCCCCTCCAACCATCCACCACCACGCCACCGGAGAACACCATGGCCCTGAAGATCATCGCCTCCATGTGCACCGGCTGCTCCGCCTGCGAGCCCGAGTGCCCCAACGTCGCCATCCGCGAGAAGGGCGGCACTTTCATCATCGACCCGGCCAAGTGCACCGAGTGCGAAGGGCACTTCGACGCGCCGCAATGCATCGCGGTCTGCCCGGTCGATGGCTGCATCAAGAGCGTCTGAACACCAACGCCAACCACAGGAGACACGTCATGCTGCAACCCCAGGTCACCGTCACCGCCAGCGCCGCAAAGTTCATGCAGCGCATGGTGCGATTTTCCGAGCACCCCACCGGCGGCTTTCGCCTGTCCGTGTCGCCTGGCGGATGCTCGGGCTACGCCAGCGAGTTCACGGTCGAGGCCGCACCACGGGCCGGCGATGCCGAACTGCCGGTCAGCGGCCTGCGCCTGTTCCTGCCCGCCGAAAGCCGGCTGCTGCTGGACGGCGTGACGATCGACTTCGCCGACACGCCAACCCAGAGCGGCCTGACCTTCTTCAATCCGAACCAGGCCGCCTGCGGCTGCTCGAGCTCGGACAGCGCCGCCACGGCGCCGGCCGAGGTTGGCGTGTCGGTCTCGTCGATCAAGCGGGTCGCACGGGTCTGACGCCATGGACGAAGCGGCCGACTTCGACGACGCGGTGCTCGGCCTGGGCCTGCCGGCCGAGATCGAGGCCGCGCTGCGCGAGGCCGGCACGCTGCGTGGCAGCGACCCCGCGGCCGCCCTGGCTCACCTGAAGCGCGCGCAATCGCTGGCGCCAGATCACCCGGCCGTGCTGATTGCGCTGTACCGCCACCACTTCTACGGCCACCGGCTGGCGGCGGCCCGCGAGACCGCGCGCCAGGCGCTGGTCGTGGGCGCCCATGCCTTGGGGCTGCCGCCCGCATGGCGCAGCGTGCCCGCGTGCGCGCTGCCTGGCGCGAAGACCGATCCCCGCACGCGCTTCTACCTGTTCGTGCTCAAGGGCTACGCCTACCTGAGCCTGCGCCTGGACGATCCGATCGAGGCGCGCGATGCGCTGGTCAAGCTGCGCGAGCTGGATCCGGAGGACCGCGTCGGCGGCGCCCTGATCGAAGCCGTGCGGGTGCGCGCCCTGGTCGGCGACGCATTCGACGACGAGAACGCGTCGGGACCCGATGCCAACCGCATGCCCGCCTTCGGCGCGGCCGCCTGGGCACGTGCCAGCGGCCGCCCGAGCCTGGACTGACCCGGCGCCGATCATGGACCGCGCTGCCCCCTTCGCCTTGCCCGTGCCCACGCCGGCCGAGGTCCGTGACGTCGGCGACATCGAGCCGCGCCACTGGCTGGGCGGCGAGATCGACTGCGTGGCCTGCCCGCACCGGGAGATGGCAGCTCAAGGCGACTGCCAGCCCGGGCACAGCTGCATGCAGGATGCCTATGCGCGGCGGATCGACCGGTTCTTCCGCCGCCATGCCCATCTGGCCGCCTCACATCTGCAGCATCCGTACTTCGAGGTGCGCGCGATCGCCGCGCGCCATGTCGATCTGTTCCGGCTGCCCGCGCTGATGAACGACCCCGACGAAACGGTGCGCCTGCAGCTCGCGCTGCGAGTTCCCCAGCGGCTGCTCGCGCAGATGCGTGCCGACCCGCACCGCGAGGTGCGCATCCGGGTCGCGCAGCGCCTGGCCGACATCGAGCTGCCGACGATGCTGCGCGACGCCGACGACGAGGTCCGCAAGGTCGTTGCCCGGCGCCTGCCCGAACACCTGCTGCCGCTGCTGGCCCGCGATCCCGACCGCCAGGTGCGTTGCGAAGTGGCTCGCCGCATCGGCATGCCCACGCTGTGGGCCATGGCCGACGACAGCCAGCCGGAGGTGCGCCGGATCGTGGCCGAACGGCTGCCACCCGCATTGCTCGAGCCCCTGGTGAACGACCCGGACTGGCTGGTGCGCTGGACCGTCGCGGGTCGCGCCAGCGGTGCGCTGCTGGCCCGTCTGCTGACCGATGAGGAAGCCGATGTGCGCGCGCCGCGCCGCCGCGCGGCGCTTCGCCCGACCTCACAGGAGCTGCGCCATGGCTGACATCGCCCGCGACGACGACGTCATCGAGATCGCGTACCCGCCGCGCTTCGAGATGGGCGAGCGCGTGGTCAGCCGCAGCGTGGTCCGCAACGACGGCACCTACAACGGCAAGGACATCGGCGAGGTGCTGGTGCACAAGGGCGAGATCGGCTTCGTGCGCTCGATCGGCACCTTCCTGCAGCAGTTCTACATCTACGCGGTGGAGTTCGCCGACAGCGGACATCGCGTGGGCATGCGCGCCAAGGAACTGTGCACGCTGGACCACCTGCCCGAGGACGTGCTCGCCCAGCTCGCCGAACGCCTGGGCGAACAGGCCACCCGACTGACCACTCTTCGCTAAGCGCATCGCAGCGCACTGAGGCCCACCATGATCGATCCGCGAGCCCCCAAGTACCAGTGGGGACAGAACGTCGTCGCCGCCGTCGACCTCTACAACGACGGCACCATGCCCGAGGTGTCCGAGGACCTGCTGCTGATCGCCGCCGGCGGGCCCGGCGAGATCGTGCAGATCGGCCATCACACGGATGCGAACCTGCCCTTGTACCTGGTCGATTTCGGCTTGTGCGTGCTGGGCTGCCTCGAAGAGGAACTGGCGCTGGCGGGCACGCTGCCCACGCCCGCGGTGCACGCGCCATGAATGCGCTGCGCGAACCGGCCACGGTGCTCGATCTGGACCGGCGCCGCATCGAACATGCGCTCGGCCAGCGCGCCCGCTACAAGTACGTGGCGCCGCGCATCGAGCGCGAGGGCGCCGGCTGGAAGATAGTCAGCCCCAACTGTTCGCGTTCGGTCGATCCGGCGGGCGGCGACATCGACATCGCCTGGTTCGAACCCGCACCGGCCGGTGGCTGGCAGCTGCATGCCCGCGATCATCCGGCGCACTGCTGGATCCTCAAGGCGAAGGGCCTGACGCTGCCGCAGGCCCTTGCCATCGTCTGCGAAGACGCCGCACGGGAGTACTGGCAATGATCTACCTGGACCACAACGCGAGCACCGCGGTCGCGCCGGAAGCCATCGAGGAGATGGTCGACGCGCTGCAAAGCGGCTGGGCCAACCCCTCGTCCACGCACGACCCCGGACAGCGCGCGCGCCGGATGCTGGCCGATGCGCGCCATCGGGTAGCGAGTTTCCTGGGCTGCCAGCCGGCCGAACTGATCTTCACCAGCGGCGCCACCGAGGCCAACCACATGGCGGTGCTGGGCGCGCTGGCCCGGGCGCGGAACCCGGCGCCGGCGCCTGGTGCTGTCGGTGGTCGAACACCCGGGCTGCTCGGTCTGGCGACCCGGCTGCGCGCCGAGGGCGTGCCCGTCGACCTGATACCCGTCGATGCGCAGGGCCGCCTGGACCTCGCGGCGGCGCGAACTCTGATCGACGCCGACGTCGCGCTGGTCAGCGTGATGGGCGCCAACAATGAAACCGGCGTGCTGATGCCGCTGGTCGAGCTGGCCGGGATCGCCCATGCGGCCGGTGCCCTGATGCACGTGGATGCCAACCCAGCTGATCGGCAAGACCGTCTTCCAGTTTGCAGCCTGCGGCGCCGATCTGGTCAGCGTGTCGGCCCACAAGCTGCATGGCCGAAGGGCGTGGGTGCGCTGATCGTGCGCAAGGGCATCGCCCTGCCCGCGCTGCTGGCGGGCCGCCAGGAACGCAGGCGCCGCGGCGGCACCGAGAACACGCCCGGTATCGCCGGTTTCGCGGCGGCCTGCGAACGCGCCGCGCGCACCTTGAGCGCCGACCTCGAGCAGGTCTCACGCCTGCGCCTGCGCCTGGAAGAGGGCCTGCGCCACGGACTGCCCGGGCTGCATCTGTACGGCGAGCAGGCCGCCCGCCTGTCGAACACCTGCTGCGTGCGATTCGGCGAACTGGACAGCGAACTCGTGCTCGGCCGCCTGGAGCGTGCCGGTGTGGTCGCCTCGTCGGGCGCGGCCTGTTCGGCCGGCGCGACACAGCCCTCGCATGTGCTGCTGGCGATGGGCGAGACCGATACCCAAGCACGCGCGGGCGTGCGGCTGTCCTTGGGCCGAGATACCACCGAAGCCGATGTGCAGCGCGTGATCGACATCGCGGTGCGCCACATCGGCCCGCTGCTGGCCGCGGCCGCGCGCACCGAACGAACGGGTGCGCCAGCCCCCCAACGGCTGGCAGCCTGGCCCTGCCCGAGATGGCGCCCGGCACCAGGCTGCCGATCACCGTCGAAGCGCGAAGCTGTCGGGGGAATGAGATGGACGGCGACGCACTGACCGAAGCCATGACGATCGCGGACGCTCCGGCCACGACGCGCGAAGCAGCCGCGGCACTGCGCGCCCGTTTCGAGGGCATCAAGGTGGTCGTGGTCGACGCCTTCGACATGCGCGGCGAGACCCCGGCCGCGGCCGGCGAACGCCGCGCCCTGTACTTCGGCGCCAGCGATGGCCATTGCTGGCAGGTGACCAGCGACCCCACCCAGGTCAGCGGGCTGTTCCTCGCCGAGCGGTCATGAATGACATGAGCGCGCTCGCCGCAGCCTCCGCGGACACACGGACCGCGAGGACACGCTGGATCTGCCCGACGACTGGCTGCGCCTGAGCGAGCCCGACATCGGCGATGTCGAGTTCGCCCTGGTCGAAGCGGCCCTGCGCCAGCCCCGGCTGACGGCCGGTCACATGGGCGAGCACTTCGAACAGCGCTTCGCGCAATCCGTGGGTCGCCGGCATGCCGGCGCGGTGGCCAGCGGCACGCTGGGCACCTGGCTGGCGCTGCGCGCGCTGGGCATCGGCCCGGGCGACGAGGTCATCGCCTCGGCCTACGGCTGGCACCAGGTCGCGCACGCCATCGGCCTGGCTGGCGCCACGGTGGTGTTCTCGGACATCAACTACTGGTCGGGCTGCCTGGACCCGGTGCGCGCCGCCACCCGCGTCACGCCGGCCACCAAGGCAATCCTGGTGGGCAACGTCAACGGCCACCCCGCGGCCTGGCAGGCCTTCGCCGCGCTGGCCACCGCGCACGGCCTCGCGCTGATCGAGGACTCGACCGAGGCCATCGGCTCGCGCTACCAGGGCCGCCCGGTCGGCAGCTTCGGCACGCTGTCGGTGTTCGACTTCTCGCAGCCCTCGGCGCTGTGCTGCGGTGAAGGCGGCATGGTGGTCACCGACGACGACGCGCTGGCCGCCGAGCTGCGCTATGGCCGCGCCCGCTCCATCGCCGACCGGCGCTCGGTGTCGATCGGCTCGCGCGTGCCGCTGCAGGCCTCGATCAGCGAGCCCACGGCGGCGCTGGGCGCCGCGCAGCTGGCCCGCATGCCGGAGATCCTGGCCCGCCGCAAGGCGGTGGAGGCGCGGTACCTGGCCGAGATGCAAAGCTTCGAAGGCATCAAGCCGCCCTACGTCGCGCCCGACGTCGACGAGGTGCACTGGATGCTGTACCTCGTGCACCTGGGCAAGCGCTTCACCGCCAGCGCCTGCGCGCAGATCATCGACGACCTGGGCACCGAGTGCATCGAGTCGGTGCTGTACTGCCAGCCGCTGCACCAGCAGTTCCACTACCAGAGCATGGGCTGGCAGCGCGGCCAGTTCCCGTTGGTCGAACGCATCGCCGATCGTGCGCTCGCCCTGCCCTTCCACGCCCGCCTCGCCGCCGACCACGTCAAGTTCATCGTCAAGACGCTGAAGGACTCCTCGGTCAATGTCGGCGCCGGCGCGGCCATCTACTGACCACGCAACAGGCCATCCCATGCCATTCACCAACATCAATCGACTGCCCGCCGCCGTGAGCGAGGGCCTGGTCGCCGGCACGCTCGTGCCCTACCTCGGCGCGGGCATGCTCGCGCTGTGCGAAGGGCCGCTGCCGCCGGCCGATCCGCCGGCGCTGGCCGGCGTGCTCACCGCCAAGGTGTCGGTGCCGGGCAAGATCCGCAACCGGCTGACCGCGGCGGCGCAGTTCATCGAGAACTTCAAGCACCGCAAGACCCTGGTCGCGGCCATGACCGAGGCCTTCGCGCAGCAGGCGGCGCCCTCGGCGCTGCATGCCTGGCTGGCCGCGCTGGACTCGCCGCTGATCGTCGACACCTGGTACGACAGCACCATGGCCCAGGCCCTGGCTGCGCGCAGCGACTGGGCGCAGGTGCAAGGCCTGTCGCAGAGCGAGCACTTCGGCACCTGGGTCGGCTGGTACACCGCACAAGGAGCCAGCAGCCCGGACGAGCTGGCGGCGCGCACGGTCTTGTACAAGCCCTGGGGCGGCCACGCGCCCGCCGGCAACTACCTGGTGTCGGACAGCGACTTCGTCGAGGTGCTGACCGAGATCGACATCCAGACGCCGATCCCCGCGCTGGTGCAGCAGCGCCGCGCCGCCTGGGCTTCGTGTTCCTGGGCTGCCGCTTCAACGACCAGCTGCCGCGCGCCTTCGCGCGCCAGATCATGAAGCGCAGCGCCGGTCCGCACTTCGCGGTGCTGCCCGACGAGCCGACCCGCATGGAAGCCCGCTTCCTGGAGGAGCAGGGCATCACCCGAATCGCATTGCCGCTGGCCGATGTCGCGGTGCAGCTCACCCGCGGCGTGCCCGCGATCCTCTGACCCCTCACCTGGAGCAACACACCATGACGACTCTCACCATCAATCCTTCCGGCAAGGTCTTCGAAGCGGCGCCCGGCAGCACCCTGCTGCAGGCGATCCTCGACGCAGGCGAACAGCTGGTCAGCAAGTGCAGCGGCGAGGCCAAGTGCGGCGCCTGCCACGTCTTCGTCACTGAGGGCCGCAAGGGCATCAACCGGATCGGTCCGCTCGAGAACAGCAAGCTCGACACACTGGTGGGCATCGGCAGCAAATCGCGGCTGGCCTGCCAGGTGCAGCTGGGCACCGAGCCCGTCACGGTCGAACTGCTGGGCGCCCTGTCCGGCTTCTGAACCGCGCCGCAGCCCGCACCAGCGTCGCCTGGCCGAACGGCGTCCTCGAACGGAACCCGCGCATGTACCACCGCGCGCTCTACGACATCCTGATGGAATCGGGTCATGCGATTGCCGAGCTCACCCGCGAGATGCAGGACGAGGACGAACTGTTCGGGAGCCGGCTCACGCTGCGCGCCGTCGAGGCGCACCTGCTGATCATGGCCCAGACCGTCGCCAATTTGCCTCCGCCGCTGCACCAGCGCCTGCTGCAGGTCGACTGGCGCGGCTGGGACGCCCTGCACCTGCAGTTGCGCCACCCCTTGCCGCGACGGCGCGAACCACTCTGGTACGCCGTCAACGCGCTGGTGCCCCAGACGCTCGGGCTGATCGCCGACCTGCGGCGCCGCCAGCCGCAGCTGTTCCCGAGCGACTGCTGATGGTTCGTTCATGAAGGACTACGCGCGCAGCCGTGCCTGGTGCGAATGGGCCGACTTCGACACCTGGCGCGAGCGCGCACTGCAGGCGCTGGACGACCCCGACGCACCGGCCACGCCGCCGTTTCACCTGCTCTCGCTGCCGGGCATCACCGCCGCCCAGCAGCGCCGATGCGCCGAGCGCTGGATGGCGGCCCGGCTGCGTGCTAGCGCGCGCCGCGCGCGCTGCTGGCCACGGAATTCGCCGACGCGGCGGCGCCCGGCATGCCGCACGACCGGATCCGCGTGGGCTATCTGTCGAGCGACTTCCACCAGCACGCCACCTCGCTGCTGATGATCGAGATGCTCGAGGCGCATGACCAGGGCGACTTCGCGCTGCACGCCTACAGCAGCGGAGCGGACGACGGCCTGGGCATGCGCCAGCGGCTGCGTGCGCGCTTCGATGCATTCACCGACATCGGCGCAATGGACGACATGCAGGCGGCACGCGCCATTCACGCCGACGGCATCGACATCCTGGTCGACCTGAAGGGATTCACCGCGGGCACCCGGACCGAACTGCTGACCTATCGGCCGGCGCCCGTTCAGGTGTCCTACCTGGGCTACCCGGGCACCATCGGCGGCGAATTCTGCGACTACCTGATCAGCGATCCGTTCATCACCCCTGCCAACGCCTGTGGCGACTACAGCGAATCGATGGCCTGCCTGCCCGACAGCTACCAGCCGCACGGTCGCCGGGCGCTGCCGGCCCCCAGGCCGAGCCGGGCCGCGGTCGGATTGCCGGACGAGGGAATCGTCTTCTGCTGCTTCAACCAGGCATTCAAGTTCACGCCGGAGGTCTTCTCCATCTGGTGCGCGCTGCTCGACGGTACGCCGGGCAGCGTGCTGTGGCTGCTGGCCGATGACCGGGCCGAGGGCAACCTGCGCCGCGAGGCGATGCAACGCGGCATCCGGCCCGACCGGCTGGTCTTCGCGCCCGACTGCCCGCAAGCCGAACACCTGGCCCGGCTGGCGCTGGCCGACCTGGTGCTGGACACCCTGCCCTACAACGCCCACACCACGGCCAGCGATGCGCTGTGGGCCGGCGTGCCGGTACTGACCTGCGCGGGCGACACCTTCGCCTCGCGCGTGGCCGGCAGCCTGCTGCGCGCGGCCGGCCTGCCCGAACTGGTGACCCACAGCCTGGCGGACTACGCCGAACTGGCGCAGGCACTGGCCAACGATCCGGCGCGGCTGGCCCAGCTGAGCCGGCGTCTGCAGGACCAGCGAATGAGCGCGCCGCTGTTCGACGTGCGCCGCTACACGCTCGACCTGGAGACGCTGTATCGCGGCATGTGGCGGCGCCACACCGACGGGCTGGCGCCAGTTGCGCTGGGGACGGCCGAGGCGCGCCGGGCGCTGCCTGCCCGAGACTGAGCCGCGGCGCCCGGATCCCTCAGGCGGCCACCGGTGTGTCGAGCACCGCGTTCAGGTTCGGCGCGACATTGTTCTTGGTCGCATCGACATACGGACAAATGCCCTTTGCCCGTTCGAGCAACTGGTCGGCTTGCGCCTGGTCGAGTTCACCGGCCATGTGCACCGTCACGGTCATCGCCATCCGGTAAGCGTCCTCGAAGGTGATGTACATCGACAGCTCGGCTTCGACGAAGCAGCCGCGCAGGCTCAGATGGTTCTTCTTCGCGATGTGCCGGACCGACTGTTCGAAGCAGGCCCCGAAGGCGCCAGCGAACAGCTGCTCCGGGTTGGGGCCGTCGCCCTTGCCGCCCATCGAGGCGGGCACCGCCAGCTTGATCCGCACGTCGCCCTCGTCGCTCTGGATCGTGCCGTTGCGCCCGCCCTGACTGAGCATCTTCGCCTTGTAGACCAGGTCCATGTCATCTCCCGCTGAGTGGAATGTCGGCCGCCGCGCGTCGGCGACGCGCCCGCGGCAGTGAGGTGTGCCGCGCGTCGCCGCGCGGCGCTTGTCGAATCGGTCTACTTGGGCAGCTTGGCGCGTTCGCTGGGGCTGTAGTGGCTGAAGTGCCCTTCGCGGGCCGCCTGCCGGCGGCCGGCAGCCACGACGCCGGCGATCCTGCCGGCCGGCGCGATGCGCGACAGCGCACGTTCGAGTTCGGTCGCGCCGCAAGTCGGGCAGGCCGGCGCGGTCGCGCCGCGCACAAGCAGTTCGAATTCGGCCTGGCAGGCCTTGCATCGGTAGTCGTAGATCGGCATGGGTCGGACCTTCACTCGTGCGGGTGTTCGGGAGTGGGAGGATCTGCAGGCATTCGAGCCCTCGACGGGGCCGCCGCTTAGGTCGCTGGCCCGCCGACAAACCCCCCCCCCCCCCCCCCCCCCCGGCGCGCCCGGGCCCCGCCCCGTTAACCACCCCCCCGCCGCGCGGTGCCGCGGAAACGGCGGCGCGCGTCCCCGCCACCAGCGCGCGGCCGTCTGCTCGGTGATCGCCCGCCGCACATCCGGCTTCAGGCGAGCCACCCAGTCGCGCGGCAGGCCGCGTGCGCCGCAGCGTGCGCCGGCCAGCATGCCGACCAGCGCCCCGGTGGTGTCGGCGTCGTCGCCCTGGTTGACGGCGCCCACCACCGCATCTTCGAAATCGTCGTGCGCGCGATAAAAATGCAGCACCGTCTGCACCGTGTCGACCACATAGCCGCTCGCGCGCCCCGGATACGGGGTGTAGCGGAACGCCGGCACGGCCGCGACCAGCGCATCGACCAGCGTCGCGGCCGCCGCGTCGTCGGCACCCGCCAGCTGCGCGCGCACCACCCGGCCCAGGCCCAGCACCGCGGCATCGGACAAGGGATGGTGGTGCGTCACATGGGCCTGGGCGATCGACACGCGCTCGAAGGCTTCGTCGTCGGCCAGCGTGGCCAGCACGGCCGGCAGGTTGCGCATCAGTGCGCCATTGCCGCCATCGCCGTCGCTGCACACACCCTCCAGGCTGCCATCGCGCAGGTAGCGCTGGATGCCGCGCCGACAGGTGTTGCCACAATCGACCGGCTTGCCCCGCCACCACGCCACGTAGGCATCGGCGATCAAGGTGGTGTCCTGCGGGCGGCCTTCGCGTTCGCCGCGCAGCAGAGCGTCGCCCAGCGCGAGGCTCATCGTCGTGTCGTCGGTGACCTGGCCGGGCTCCAGCTTGAGCCAGCCGCCGCCGACGATGCGCCGGTGCACGCCATGGCGGGCGACGATCTCGCGCCGGGTCATGAACTCCACCGTCGCGCCCAGCGCGTCGCCCAGGGCCAGGCCCAGGTAGGCGCCCAGCGCGCGGTCGAGCACGGCCTCATGCCCGCCCGCAGCGGCCATCCAGTCAGCGGACATCGTGATCCGATCGCTCAGTTCGCATAACCCACCGCCACCTGGTAGTCGCCGCCCAGGGCCAGCACCTCGGCCTCGCCGTCGAGCGAACGGGTCGCGATCAGGCCCGGCACGTACAGCAGCTTGCACAGCGGGACACGCGCCTCGAACACCCAGTCGCCGAAGCAGCCCGCCTGCTCGCGCGTTCGGCTGAACGACACGACGTTGTTCAGCCGCACCGTGCAGCGGCGCGAGCGCAGGCTGCCGTCGACCAGCTGTTCGTCCACCCGTGTGCTGCCGCGCCAAAGGGTCGCGTGCGAACCCTCGCCCAGCAGCGCGAAGCGAGCCAGCATCCATTGGCAGAACTCGAACAGCAGGTCGAGCTGCTGCCAGATGCTGTTGTTGTGATAGCGGCTGCCGGCTTTTTCTTCGAGATAGCGCATCCATGCATGCGACGGAAAACGCCCGAGCGGTTCGTGGTGGAACGCCGGCGCCAGTCCGAAGCGGCTCTCGACCCAGCCCTTGAGCACCGCGCCCGCGGCGCTGTTGGCATCCAGGCCCCAGCCTTGCAGCAGCTTGAGATAGCTGGCCCGCCCGCGACGGCGCTCGGCCGCGCCGGCATCTGGCGCCGGCACGCCCAGGCCGAAGCTCAGCGCCATGTAGTGGGCGAACACGTCGCGCGCCTGGTCGGGGTCCCGGCTGCGTGCGAGCAGGGTGAACAATCCCGGGTGGGTCTCGCGGGTGCCCGCGATGTGCAGCGGCACCGGATGGGCGTTGAAGGCCGTGCCGGCGAGCACGGGCGTGGGCACGCCGACCAGATTGGTCGTGTACCAGCGCGCGGGATCATGCTCGGGCGCCACGGTGGTCCATCGATCGCGCGGGCGCGATCAGACCGGCCGGTTTTCATAAGGATTGCGCACCGGCCCCATCAGCCTCAGACCCTCTTCGAAGCTGATCGACGGAAAGGTCTGGGTGAACGCGGCCGCCTTGTCGGCGACCGCATCGGTCTTGCCGGCGGTGTCGAGCTTCTTCAGCTCGGTCTTCTCGAGGTACAGCAGTTCGAGCATCTCGTTGTAGACCGTCGCTTCGTCGATCGGCAGGATGTAGAAGCTCGCTCCGCCATATTGGATCTGGTAGCGCTTGGCCAGGTCGACGTTGTCGCAGAAGAAGAAGTATTTGCCGGTGGGCGTCAGCAGATCGCCCAGCACCTCGGCCACCAGCTTCAGGTACTCGAAGGACAGCAGGAAGCCGCAGAAGAACGCGAGACCTGGCTCGCCCACGTTCGCCGCGGCGATGACCTGCTCGGCGCAGGTCTCGGGCGGACGCGCTTCGTCGGCCAGCTTGGTCTGGAACTTCAGCGCCACGTCGCCCCGAAAGCCGAATCGGCCCGGCCGGTGGGTAGCGGACTTGAGCACGCTGTTGAGCAGGCGGCCCTCGGCTTCGAGGCGGGCAAAGGCGGTATCGGCGATCGAAAGACTCATGACGTGCTCCGTTGGGTGAAAGAGGTGTGGGGCGCAGCCGGCTGATCGGGCTGCAGTTCCATGGGGCGGCCGGGGTTGCGGACGCGCCGCGCCCCCCGCATCGGTGTTGCGCATGAAGTCGGCGACCTTGCGGAAGCCCGCCTCGAGCTCGGTGCGCAGGTTTTCGTCCGCGCAGGTCTGGACCAGTGCCTCGCGCATACAGGCCATCCACGCATCGCGTGCGGCGGCATCGATCGCGAAGTGCTGATGGCGACGCCGAAGCTTCGGCGCGCCACGCTCGCGGGTGTAGTCGCGCGGCCCGCCCAGCCATTCGCACAGGTAGGTCACCAGCACCGCCCTGGTCTGGTCGAGATCGGGCGCATGCATCGCTCGAATCACTTGCGCGTCGTCGCGCGAATCCATCGCGCGATAAAAGGCATCCACCAGCTGCACGACGGCCGCGCGGCCGCCCAGGCGTTCGAAGTGCGGGTTCGAGATCACGGCGATCGGCAGGTTCGAGGTCATGACGCTATAGAAGCAACCGCCGTACCAGGCGCTTCACGTCGCAAGGGCTCGCAGCACAGCGCCATTTGCACGCAAAGCCGACAGCCCGCACGACCCCGCGCACCGGACTTTGTCGGATTCCACACATTCGACACGCACCGTGCAATGGCCCCCGACCAACGGTCAATTCCCTGAAAAAACAATCACTTGGAATCTCAGGCCCGGGGTGGCACGTTGGTTGCGAGGAAGAGCCTGCGCGGACCCCATGTCTGGCCCCGAGGGACCTTCCAAGAAGACCCATAGAGGCACCGAAGGCGGCAAGGATTTCGCGAAGACCCGGTGGGGCTTGTCTGTTCGAGAGCCTCGACAACTTCGCCAACAACTTCTCAATTCACTGGAGCCTCGAAATGGCAAAACTTCGGCAGATCGCCTTCTACGGCAAGGGTGGCATCGGCAAGTCCACCACCTCGCAAAACACGCTGGCCGCGCTGGCCCAGATGGGTCAGAAGATCCTGATCGTCGGCTGCGACCCCAAGGCCGACTCGACCCGCCTGATCCTGCACGCCAAGGCGCAGGACACCATCCTGTCGCTGGCCGCGGAAGCCGGCTCGGTGGAGGACCTGGAACTGGAAGACGTCATGAAGATCGGCTACCGCGACATCCGTTGCGTCGAGTCCGGCGGCCCGGAACCCGGCGTGGGCTGCGCCGGGCGCGGCGTGATCACCTCGATCAACTTCCTGGAGGAGAACGGCGCCTACGACGGCGTCGACTACGTCTCCTACGACGTGCTGGGCGACGTGGTCTGCGGCGGCTTCGCGATGCCGATCCGCGAGAACAAGGCGCAGGAAATCTACATCGTGATGTCCGGCGAGATGATGGCCATGTACGCGGCCAACAACATCTCCAAGGGCATCCTGAAGTACGCGAACTCCGGCGGCGTGCGCCTGGGCGGCCTGGTGTGCAACGAGCGCCAGACCGACAAGGAACTCGAGCTGGCCGAATCGCTGGCCAAGATGCTGGGCTCGCGGCTCATCCACTTCGTGCCGCGCGACAACATCGTGCAGCACGCCGAGCTGCGCCGCATGACGGTGCTCGAGTACGCGCCGGAATCCAAGCAGGCCCAGGAGTACCGCACGCTGGCCGAGAAGATCCACGCCAACGCCGGCAACGGCACGATCCCCACCCCCATCACCATGGACCAGCTCGAGGACCTGCTGATGGAGCACGGGATCATGAAGACGGTCGACGAAAGCCAGGTCGGCAAGACCGCGGCCGAGATGGCCGCCTGAAAGTCCAGCACGACGAACGCACTGATCACGCGGGCGAGGCCGACGGCGGCCCCGTCCGCGCGACAGGCAGAACACGCAGGGTGGCCGGCGCCACCCGCTGACCCACCCTGTCAGGAGCAAACACACCATGACCATGACGATTGAAGACCGCAAGGCCGCCAACAAGGCCTTGATCGATGAAGTGCTGAAGGCTTATCCCGAAAAGATGGCCAAGCGCCGTGCCAAGCACCTCGGCCAGTTCGAGGACGGCAAGCCCGATTGCGGCGTGAAGTCCAACATCAAGTCGCTGCCCGGCGTGATGACGATCCGCGGCTGCGCGTACGCCGGCTCCAAGGGCGTGGTCTGGGGTCCGATCAAGGACATGGTCCACATCTCGCACGGCCCGGTGGGCTGCGGCCAGTACAGCTGGGCCGCACGGCGCAACTACTACATCGGCACCACCGGTATCGACACCTTCGTGACGATGCAGTTCACCTCCGATTTCCAGGAGAAGGACATCGTCTTCGGCGGCGACAAGAAGCTCGACAAGATCATCGACGAGATCCAGGACCTGTTCCCGCTGAACAAGGGCATCTCGATCCAGAGCGAATGCCCGATCGGCCTGATCGGCGACGACATCGAAGCGGTGTCCAAGAAGAAGGCCAAGGAATACGAAGGGCACACCATCGTGCCGGTGCGCTGCGAGGGTTTTCGCGGCGTCAGCCAGTCGCTGGGCCACCACATCGCCAACGACGCAGTGCGTGACTGGGTGTTCGACAAGACTGACCCGAACAAGCGTCCCGACTTCGTTTCCACACCCTATGACGTGGCGATCATCGGCGACTACAACATCGGCGGCGACGCCTGGTCCAGCCGCATCCTGCTCGAAGAGATGGGCCTGCGCGTGATCGCGCAGTGGTCGGGCGACGGCACGATCGCCGAACTCGAGAACACGCCCAAGGCCAAGCTCAACGTGCTGCACTGCTACCGCTCGATGAACTACATCAGCCGGCACATGGAAGAGAAGTACGGCGTGCCCTGGGTCGAGTACAACTTCTTCGGCCCGACCAAGATCGAGGCCAGCCTGCGCGAGATCGCCAGTCACTTCGACGACACCATCAAGGCCCGCGCCGAGGAAGTGATCGCCAAGTACAAGCCGCTGATGCAGGCGGTGCTCGACAAGTACAAGCCGCGCCTGCAGGGCAAGAAGGTGATGCTGTACGTCGGCGGCCTGCGTCCGCGCCACGTGATCGGCGCCTACGAGGACCTCGGCATGGAAGTGGTCGGCACCGGCTACGAGTTCGGCCACAACGACGACTACCAGCGCACCACCCATTACATCAAGGATGGCACGCTGATCTATGACGACGTGACCGGCTACGAGTTCGAGAAATTCGTCGAGAAGGTGCAGCCCGACCTGGTGGGCTCGGGCATCAAGGAAAAGTACGTGTTCCAGAAGATGGGCGTGCCGTTTCCGCCAGATGCACAGCTGGGACTACTCGGGCCCGTACCACGGCTACGACGGCTTCGCGATCTTCGCTCGCGACATGGACATGGCGATCTCCAGCCCGATCTGGGGCCTGGCCAAGAGCGCGCCCTGGAAAAAAGCGGCCTGACCTCACTCGAACTGCCTGGAGAATTCTCATGCCCCAAAGCGCCGACAAGATCCTCGACCACGAACTGCTGTTTCGTGAGCCCGAATACCAGAAGCTGTTCGCCGACAAGAAGGCGGACTTCGAATACAACCACACCGATGCCAAGGTTGCGGAGATCCGCGACTGGACCAAGTCCAAGGAGTACAAGGACAAGAACTTCGCCCGCGAAGCGCTCACCGTCAACCCGGCCAAGGCCTGCCAGCCGCTGGGCGCGGTGTATGTGGCCAACGGTTTTGCCAAGACACTGAGCTTCGTGCACGGCTCGCAGGGTTGCGTGGCCTACTACCGCAGCCACTTCTCGCGCCACTTCAAGGAGCCGACCAGTTGCGTGAGCTCCTCGATGACCGAGGACGCGGCGGTGTTCGGCGGCCTGAACAACATGGTCGACGGCCTGTCGAACAGCTACAGCCTGTACAAGCCCGACATGATCGCGGTCTCGACCACCTGCATGGCCGAGGTGATCGGTGACGACCTGAACGCCTTCATCAAGACCGCCAAGGAAAAGGGCAGCGTGCCGGCCGACTTCGACGTGCCCTTCGCCCACACGCCGGCCTTCGTGGGCAGCCACATCACCGGCTACGACAACGCGCTGCTGGGCGTGCTGCAGCACTTCTGGGACGGCAAGGCCGGCACCACCGGCGCTCGAGCGCGTGCCCGACGAGAGCATCAACTTCATCGGCGGCTTCGACGGCTTCGTCGTGGGCAACATGAAGGAGATCAAGCGCATCTTCGACCTGTTCGGCGCGAAGGTGAACATCGTCTGCGACCCGTCGGAAGTGTGGAACACCCCGACCGACGGCGAGTTCCGCATGTACGACGGCGGCACGACCAAGGAGGAGGTGAAGCGCGCGCTGCACGCCAAGGCCACCATCGTCTTCCAGGAATACTGCTGCGAGAAGACCACCAAGTACCTGCGCGAAAAGGGCCAGGAGGTGGTGGTGCTCAACGCCCCGGTGGGCGTGGCTGGCACCGATGAATTCCTGATGGCGATCAGCCGCCTGACCGGCAAGCCGGTGCCCGCGGTGCTGGAGCTCGAGCGCGGCCAACTGGTCGACGCGATGGCCGACAGCCAGGCCCACCTGCACGGCAAGAAGTACGCCCTGTACGGCGACCCGGACCAGATGATCGGCTACAGCCGCTTCATCCTGGAGCTCGGCGCCGAACCGACCCACATCCTGGCCACCAACGGCACCGAGGACTGGGCCAAGAAGGTGCGGGCGATGCTCGAGGCCTCGCCGTACGGCAAGGACTGCAAGGTCTACCCCAAGCGCGACCTGTGGCACATGCGCTCGCTGCTGTTCACCGAGCCGGTCGACTTCCTGATCGGCAACACCTACGGCAAGTACCTGGAGCGCGACACCGGCGCGCCGCTGATCCGCCTGGTGTTCCCGATCTTCGATCGCCACCACTACCACCGCTTCCCCACCTGGGGCTATGACGGCGGCCTGCGCCTTCTGACGATGCTGCTCGATGAGTTTTTCGAGACCCTGGACGCGAACACCAACATTCCGTCCAAGACCGACTACTCGTTCGACATCATCCGGTGATCGCCATGGCAAACGTCACTTTCAGCTCCCCGCGCATGGCGCGCGATCTCACCGTCTACGCGGTGGCCGGCGATACCCAGACCCTGCTGTCGGTCGCGCAGGCGCACAAGGTTCCCGTCGACTTCGAATGCGGCAACGGCGAGTGCGGTTCCTGCGTCCTGCAGATCACCGTGCTGTCGGACAAGACGCCCTACGGCGTCGCACTCACCGAGAAGGAAAAGACGGTCCTGCGCTACTCCGGGAAGATCACCCAGTCCCAGATCGAGCAGGCCGAAACCAGCGACATCCCGCCGCCGCACCGGCTGGCCTGTCAGTTCATCGTGCGCAACGAAGACATCCTGGTGACCTTCTGATGGACCCGGTGCTCGTCAAGACCACCCTGGACGGCCGCCGGGTCGAGGTCATCGACGGCTGGCTGTGCCTCGATGGCCGCCCCGAAGTGCGCGACCTGACGGTGCTCGACGAGCACCCCAATCGGCAGGCGATCCTCAAGGCCTGCCCGAGTGCCACGCACATGGGCGGGCGGCTGCCCCTGACGATGCCGCAGGCGTCGGTGGCCCAGGCCGCACTGCGCCGGTCCAACGACGGATTCGACGGCAGCGCCGGCGCCGTCCACGAGCGGCTGCGCCAGGTGAGCTGGCGCAAGGCGCAGACCGACGGCGTCGAGTAGAACCATGATCCACGTCCTGCAGGGGCTGGGCGGCGCCGAGCCTCGCGCCTGGTTCGCCTTCGATGGGCCCGACCTGCTGCGCAAGGTCGCCGCCGGCGACGAGCTGCAGGCCCGGTAGATCTGGGACTGCTGCAGCCCGCGCGAACTGCTGTCGATGTTCGATGAAACGCCCGACGTTCAGGATGTGGTGCTGCGCTATCCGGGCATCTGCGCGCTGGCGCGCGAACACGGCTGGGACAGGCCGCTGTACCGGGCCGATCACCTGCTGGGCCGCGGCGTGTTTCAAACCGGGACGGTCAGCCTCGAGCAGGCCTGCGCGGCCGCGCTGCGCCAGCGAGGCGAGTTCCGGATGTGGTCCGACGATGCGCTCGCCGTGCTGGCGCTCGAGGCGGACGCGGACCCGATCTGGCTGAGCGAGTCCGGCTGGCGCGCGCGCATGGCGCTGCGCGAACAGCTGCTGGCGATCGACGCACTCGCCGAGGGCTGAACAGTCCGCCGCCGGGCCGCAAGAGGCGCTGATCGGGCGGCCATCGGCAATCGGATCAGCGAGGCCCGCTGAGCTGGAAGACCTGCACCGCCCGAACCAGCGTCGCGGAGCGCCGGGTCAGCGCCGCACAGGCGATCGCCGATTCGGCCACCAGGTCGGTGTTCTGGCGCGTGATCTCGTCGACCTGCGCGATCGCGCGATTGACATCTCCGATGTCGCGGGCCTGCTCGGCGGCGGCCCCGCTGATCTGGCCGGTGAGTCGCGCCACCGTCTGCACCGACTCGGCCACGGCCTCGATCGCCGAGCCGGTCTCGCCGACCTTGCGCACGCCGTCGCCGATCGCATGCACCGATGCGCCGATCAGGTCGCGAATCTCCTTGGCCGCGGCCGTGCTGCGCTGCGACAGCTCGCGAACTTCGGTGGCCACCACCGCGAAACCGCGTCCCAGTTCGCCGGCGCGGGCGGCTTCGATCGCGGCATTGAGCGCCAGCAGATTGGTCTGGAACGCGATGCCCTCGATGACCTGGATGATCTCGGTCACACGCTGGGACGTGGCCGCGATGCCGCTCATCGAGTCGACCGTGCCGCGGGCCTGTTCGCGCCCCACGTCGGCCTGCTGGTTGGCGGTCACACTGAGCTCGGCCACCTGCCGGACCGCACCCGAGGTCTGCTGAATCGATTGCGCCATGCGCTGGATCGATCCGACGGTGTCGCGCACTTCATCGGCCTGGGTTCTGGCCCGCTCGGCCAGGTCGGCGCTGCCGCGCGCGATCGCCGCGGTTGCTTGGGTCATGCCGCCGACCTCGCAGCGAACGTCCGTGACGATGGCCCGCATATTCAGGTTGACCAGCCAAAGCCGGCGCATCAACGCACCCATCGGGCTCGTGCGATCGAACGCCAGCGTGCCGTCCAGATTGCAGCCCGCCACCTCGCCGGCCATGCGGGCGGCCTGGTCGAGCGGCGCGACGATGCTCCGGGCGAACCACCACAACGCCAGGCCGGTGCCACCCAGTGCGAAGCTCAGGTGCATTGCCCAGCGTGGCACGATGTCCGGTGGCGAGGGCAGCAGGGCCGGCAGGAAACCCAGCCCGATCGCCAGCAGCAGCGCGATTGCCATGCGCTGAGTCAGCGTCAGCCGATGCAGCCGGCCGGGGGCATCGCGCCAGCCGACGCGTCGCACGCCGCCGGAATGCAGCCTGATCGTCGGGCGGCCGGACGCGCGTTCGTCGGCGATGCGCTGATACAAGGCTTGCGCCTGGCGAACCTGCTCGCGGGTCGGCTTCAGGCGCACCGACATGTACGCGCGCGGTTTGCCCGCCGCCATCACCGGCGTCACGTTGGCCAGCACCCAGTAGTGATCGCCGCTCTTGCAGCGGTTCTTGACCACGCCGCTCCAGGGACGGCCGCGCCCGATCGTTGCCCACATGTCGCGATAGGCTTCGGGCGGCATGTCCGGATGGCGAACCAGGTTGTGCGGCTGGCCGATCAGTTCGTCGTAGTCGAAGCCGCTGACGCGCACGAAGGCCTCGTTGCAGTGGGTGATGACGCCCTTTGCATCGGTCGTCGAGACCAGCGTGTCGCCCTCGGGGTAGTCCACTTCACGCCCGGTGACAGGCATGTTCGTTCTCATGATGGGTCGCTTGGATTTCCTGACAGGAATACCTGACACCGTAAAGGCTGGCCGCTGCGCCGGACACCCGGAACAACGGCAACAATCTGCACCAATTCAGTGCGACAGTTCGCGGGCGGCGGCAAGATCAGGCTCGCGCGCCACGAGGCAACGTGATTTCACCCGGGTTCCGGCGCGCGCAATCCGGCAGTGGCCGCCACGTCGACCGAACGGCCGTCGGCGCTCAGCACCACGCCGTAGATGTCGCGGGCAGCCTGCGGGCTGACGATCTCGTCGCGCACATCGTCCAGCACCGCTTGCGGATCGCGGGCACGCGGATCCCCCCAGCCGCCCCCGGCACTGGACAGCACCCGGATCCGCGCGGGCCCGAGCTGCTGAATGCCGTATTGCGGCGGCGGCATCGGCCCCCGGACCCGATCGGTCACCTCCATCACGCCCGCCGCGCCGGTCAGCCCGCCATTGACGCCGAAGCCCGAGGGCCGGCCCACCCCTTCGGAGCGGATCGCGTGTGCGGTGGGCACGCTCAGTTCGCACAGGTAGTCGACCCCGGCACCGCCGCGGTACTGGCCCGCGCCGGCGGTGTCGGTGCGCAGCTCCTGGCGCAGGATGCGCACCGGATAGGCCTGCTCGTACCCCTCGACATTGGGCAGCGTGAGCCCGCCCAGCGAGATCATCAGGCCGATGCACTGAAAACCGTCCCGGCCCTTCACCGCGCCGCCGCCGGACGATCCGTGCCAGTGGTACATCACGAAGAATCGGCCCTTTTCGTCGGTGCCCGAGCTCAGGCCATAGCAGGCCTTCCCCCAGCCGGCGCAGGCGCGCTCCGGCATGGTCTGGGCCAGCGCCTTCCAGCAGGCGCTGATGATGTCGGTCGCCGGGTAGACGGTGTTCATCGTCATCGGCGCCGGAGGCCGTGCGTTCACCACCGTGCCTTCGGGCGCAATGATCGTGATCGGGCGGAACAGGCCATCGTTGCGCGGCAGCCTGTGGTCGAAGAAGGTCGACACCGCCACATAGACCGACGAGTAGGTGTTGGCCAGCGAGCTGTTCTTGAAACCCATGATCTGCGGCGAACTGCCGGTGAAGTCGAACACCATTTCGTCGCCCCTGACCTGCAGGGTCACCCGCACGGGCACATCGACCTTCTTGAAGCAGTCGGTGTCGCTGCCGTCTTCGCCGAAGTAAGTGCCGGGCGGCAGCGCGCGGATCTCGGCGCGCATGCGCGCTTCGCCATGGCGCAGCAGCGCGTCGAAATAGCTCAGGCCGGCGTCGACGCCGAGTTCGGTGAGCATCGCGACGACTCGCTCGCCGCCGATCCGGATCGACCCCTGCATCGCGCTCAGATCGCCCTCCATCAGGTCCGGGCAGCGCGAGTTCAGCAGCAGCAGCCGCATCAGGTCGCGGCGCAGCCGGCCGCGTTCGACGAGCTTCAACACCGGCAGGCGGATGCCCTCGTGGAAGATTTCGGTGGCCTGCGGGTTGTAGGTGCCGGCCGCGCCGCCGCCGATATCGGACTGATGCGCCCGGTTGCAGGTGAACGCGCAGAAGCGGCCATCGACGAACACGGGCCGGATCATGGTCCAGTCGGGCAGGTGATTGCCACCGGCCTCGTAGGGGTCGCTGAGCAGGAACACGTCGCCCTCGGCGATGTCGTCGGCGAAGTCGCGCAGCACGGCGCGCAGCGCAAACCCGCCCCCGCCGCTGTGGATCGGGATACCGTCGGCCTGGGCAATGATCTCGCCGCGCGCGGTCGCCACGAAGCAGGTGAAGTCGTGGCTCTGGCTGAAGATCGGGCTGCGCGCGGTGCGCGTCATGATCCAGCCCATCTGGTGCGAGATGTGATCGACCTGCTTCTGGACGACAGCCAGCCGGATCGGGTCGATCGGGTCGGCGACGGGTGGGTTGGCCGTGCTCATGCTTGCGCCTCGCGGATCGAGGGGACGATCAGGAAGTTGCCGGCAGCCGTGACACGAAGCTGCTGGCCGGCATCGACCAGCAGCGTGGTGGTCTGCTCGTCGACGACCGCGGGGCCGGCCAGCAGATGGCCCGGGCGCAACAGCGCGCCGTCGTGGATCGGGGTGGGCACGGTGCCGACCGCTTCGCTGATCCAGACCGGACGCACCGATCGGGCATCCGGCGTGCGGGTGGAGGCGCTCGCGGGCGGCACCGAGGCAGGCAGGGGCAACCGCCCGCTGGCCGCCACTTTCAGGTTCAGGATCTCGATCTCGCCACCCGCCTGGAAATGCCCGAACAGCCGCTGGTGCGCCTGCTGGAATGCGTCGCGAACGAGCGCCGCGTCCAGCTGCGGATCGCAGCTCACGACCACTGGCCACTGCTGGCCGGTGTAACGCAGGGCCAGGCTGCGCTCGATCACGATCGCATCGGGCGCGAACCCCTGGCGCACCAGCGCGTCGATCGCCTGCGCCTGGACCGCCGCGAAGGCGCTCTCGAGCTCGGCCGGCCGGCCGTCGCCCAGGCGCCGGTACCAGCTGCGCAGCCGATCGATCCGCACATCGGTGTTACCCATGCCGAACGCACAGAACACACCCGCCAGCCGCGGCACGTACACGGCCGCGCAGCCGAGCGCGCGACCCACCGCGGCGCCATGCAGCGGACCCGCGCCACCGGCGGCAATCAGCGTGAAATCGCGCGGGTCATATCCGCGCTCGATGCTGACCCGTTCGACCGCGTGCTGGATGTTCTGCTCGACCAGGCGGATCAGGCCGGATGCCGCCTGCTGCACCGTCAGGCCCATCGGCGCGGCGAGATGGGTTTCGATGGCGCGCACGGCGCGCTCCAGGTCCAGTGCAATGGCGCCGCCCGCATAGGGCCCCGGCGCCAGGCGCCCGAGCACCAGCTGCGCATCGGTCACCGTGGGGCGGGTGCCGCCCAGGCTGTACGACGCCGGCCCCGGCCGGGCGCCGGCGCCCTGCGGTCCGGCGTGCAGCATGCCCGCGCTGTCCAGGTGCCCCAGCGTGCCGCCCCCCGCCCCGATGGTGTGGATCTCGACCGACGGAATGGCGATGCAATACCCGTCGACATCGAGCTGATCGGTCATCTGGACCGCCCCATCGCGCATCAGCGTGACGTCGCAGCTGGTGCCGCCCACTTCGATCGCCACCAGGTTGCTCGACCCGGTATCGTTGCCGAACCAGCGGATCGCCCCCACGCCGGACGCCGGACCCGACAGGACCATCTGGACCGGCTGCGGGGCGGCCTCCTTCACATCGAGCGCGCCGCCGTTGCTCTGCACGATCAGCAGCGGCGGCTTCAATCCGAGGCCCTGCAGGCGCTCTTCGAGCGCGCGCAGATAGGGCACGGTGCGCAGACCCACATAGGCGTTGGCCACCACGGTGGCACTGCGCTCGTATTCGCCCATGATGGGCGCGATCTCGGTCGAGCACGACACCCACAGGCCCGGCCACTCGCGTTCGATCAGTTCGCGCGCCTGCTGTTCGTGCGCACCGTTGCGATAGCTGTTGAGCAGGCAGATCGCGATCGCCTCGACACCCTCATCGCGAAACACCGCCAGTGCCCGCCTGACCGACTCGGGATCGAGCGCGGTGACGACGCGGCCTTGCGCATCGATCCGCTCGGTCACGCCGCGGCGCAGCCGGCGCGCCACCAGGGGCGCCGCGAACGCGGCGCGGTGATCCCAGACATCGGCGCGCAGCCCGCGACGGATTTCGAGGCTGTCGCGGAATCCCTCGGTCGTGATCAGGCCGACCCGCGCCCCTTTGCGTTCGAGCAGCGTGTTGGTGGCGATGGTCGATCCATGGACCAGCCGTTCGCAATCGCGCAGCAGCCCGGCCGTGTCGCGCCCGAGCGCCCGGGCCGCACCCGCAAGGGCGTCGAGCACGCCCTCGGTGGGGTCGGCGGGCGTACTGGGCGCCTTGAATGCAAGGATGCGGCCGCCTTCGCCCGACACCACCAGGTCGGTGAAGGTGCCGCCGATGTCGACGCCGATTCGAAACGGCGCAATCAGATGCTGGGGCATGGTGCGCTCGCGGTCGGTTCAGCCGGCGATCACGCCGAGTTCGCGCAACCGGGCGATCTCTTCGGCCGAGAAGCCCTCGTCGTGCATCACCGCCGCCGTGTGCTGGCCGATGTCGGGCGCGGCTCGGGGCGCGACCTTGGGTGTCCCGGCGATCTCGAACGGGCTCGACACCGTGAGGCCCGACCCGTCGGCGAACGGCACCAGCGCGCCGGCGGCTCGCATCTGCACATCGTCGTCGATGTCGGCCAGCGTGGCCACCACGCTGAAGGTGATCCCCGCGCGGTCCAGACGGACCCGCCAGTCGGCCAGGTCGCGCTGTGCGAACTGCCGGTCCATCAGCGCCACCAGTTCGGCATGGTGCACGCCACGCGCCGGCGCGCTGGCGAAGCGCGGATCGATGGCCGCCTCGGCGATGCCCAGCGCCTGGAGCAGCGGCTCGAACTGACGCTCTTCATTGATCAGCGCCATGTTCAGCCAGCGTCCGTCGCGGCAGCGATAAGTGTTGCCCAAGGCATTGGGCGCCTGTTCGCGCGGCACGCGGGCGGGCACCGTGGCGCCGCTCAAGTGCCCCTGCACCAGAAAACTGTTGGCCCACAGCCCGTTGGCCATCAGCGACGTGCTGACCAGACCACCGACTCCGGTGCGCTGCCGGTCGTACAGGGCCGTGACGATCGCCGCGAACAGCGTCACGCCGCAAGGGTGGTCGCCCATGCCCGCCGCCGAACGGGCGGGCGGCGTGCTGTGGTCCGGCCGCACGATGTCCATCAGCCCCGAGCGCGCCCAGTAGGCGGTCGAATCGAAGCCGCTCTTGTCGGCCTCGGGACCGGTTTCACCATAGGCGGTGAATGACGCATAGACCAGCCGCGGATTGAGCGCGCGGATCGACTCGTGGTCGATGCGCAGACGGGCGCGCGCCGCCAGCGGCAGATTGGTAAGGAACACGTCGGCGCCGCGGGTCAGCCGATAGAGCACATCGAGGCCCTCGGGGCGCTTCAGATCGATGGCCACGCTGCGCTTGTTGCGCGCATCGAGCTCCCACGGATAATTGCGCTCGGTCGCGGCAAGCCCCGGCAGCCGATACAGCGCCCGGTGAGGGTCGCCTTCGAGCGGCTCGATCTTGAGCACGTCGGCCCCGAAATCCGACAGGATCGTCGCCGCGGCCGGCGCCGCGATGAAGCTGGCGCAATCGATCACCTTCAAGCCGTCGAACGGCCGCCGTACTGATTCCATCTCGCCTCCTGGCGTTCGCGCCGTCTGCGCGCGGGTCGTGCGGGGTCGCAGCCCCAAGTCGTGCCGAGCGTAGCCCAATCCCCGCATGCGGGCGTTCGTGGTACGCCGAAGCTGGAACCGTCGATGCGCAGATGCCGGAACGGCCCGGGCTTCAGCGGCCCCTGCGCCTCACCGGCGTACCGTGCCGCTCGCATAGAATGGCTCGGCCATGACAGGCGGCACGGCGGTCGATGGCCCCTGAACGCAACCGATCGCCCGTCACAGTGGCGCATCGCCCGCCACCGAGGTGCATCGCCTGCCTTCCCCCGCGCGTTTCAATGGAGTCATCACATGTCGTTCGACCCGGGTACCTCACGCCGCACGCTGCTCGCCTCGGCGGTGACACTTGCCGCCGCCCTCGCCCTGCCGGCAGCCCACGCCCAGCAAGCCCCTGCGGCGTGGCCGACCAAGCCGCTGCGCATCATCGTCGGCTTCACCGCCGGCAGTGCCACCGATTCGATCGCCCGGGTGCTGGCCGAGCACCTGCGCGTCAAGCTGGGCCAGCCGGTGACGGTCGAGAACCGGCCCGGGGCCAATGGCGTGCTCGGCGTGACCGAAGTGGCACGCGCCCGGCCGACGGGTACACGCTGCTGGCCACGAACTCGAGCAGCATGACGGTGAACCCGCAGGTCTACAAGAAGATCACCTATCAGCCGGAACGCGACTTCGCGCCGGTGACCATGGTGGTCTCCGCCCCGTTCATCATCACCGTCAACCCCGCCGGCGAACGGACCTCCTCGGTCAATACGATCGCCGACCTCGTGGCCGTCGCGCGGGCAAAGCCCGGTCAGCTCACGTACGGCTCGGGCGGCCCGGGCAATCTCGCCCATCTGGGGTTCGAGCTGATCAACAACCGGGCCGGCATCAAGACCACCCACGTGCCCTACAAGAGCGGCGTGTCGGCGCAGCTCGGCCTGCTGGGCAAGGAGATCGACATGCTGCTGGACACGCCGGTGACCGCGCCCAACGTCAAGTCCGGCAAGCTGAAGGCACTCGCGGTGACGACCGCCCGGCGCTGGCCGGATCTGCCCGAGGTGCCGACCATGATCGAATCGGGCTACGCCGGCTTCGATGTGCCGTTCTGGCTGGGCGTGCTGGTCCCGGCGCAAACACCGCCGGCGATCGTTCAGACCCTGTACAACGCGATCCGATCGGTGCGCGACGATCCGAACGCGGTGCGGCAACTGCAGATGCAGGGCACGGTCGAACTGCTCGATCCGGCCACCTTTGCCAGCCGCATCAAGGCCGAGACCGCTTCGTGGGGTGAAGTGATCCGGCGCGAGAACGTGCAGCTCGACTGAGTTCGTTCAGCGCGCCCGCCGCCGCGCCGCGATCACCCGCGGCGCTCGAAGGCCAGCTTCAGCCCGAGCGCGATCAGGACAGCCCCGCTGCAGCGGTAGAGCCCTGCCAGCGCGCTCGGGCGGGCGCGCAGCCAGCCCGACAGCAGACCGGCGAAAAAACCGACCGGCCCCTTCACCAGGAAGGTCAGCGCGGCAAACAGCAGTCCGAGCACGAACACCGACAGCGCCGGATGCGTGGCGCCCGGTGCCACGAACTGCGGCAGGAACGCGAAATAGAAGATCGCGATCTTGGGGTTGGACACATTGGACAGCGCACCGTCGAAAAACAGGCGAAGCAGCGATCGCCGCGAGGCGATCTGCATGTCGAGCGGCCCGCCGCCGCTGCGCAACAGCCCGATGCCCAGCCAGATCAGATAGGCCGCACCGGCCAGCTTCAAAGCCACGAACAGCCACTCCGAAGTGCGCAGGACCGCGCCCAGCCCCAGCGTGGCCAGCAGCGTGTGCCCGACCAGCCCGAGGCTCACGCCGGCCGCAGTGACGACCCCGGCGCCTGCGCCCTGCGCGATCGATCGCGACATCACCAGGACCATGTCCTGGCCCGGGGTGATGATCAGCACCAGCGACGCCACGATGAACAGCAGCCAGGACACATCGATCATGAAGGAGCTCCGTCGGTCGGTGGCGCCCGTGCGGCCACCCGTCCTGGCGTTTGGCGCAGGCTTGCGGATTCTAGACTCGTGCCGTCGGCAGCCCCACGCCCGATTGCATTAGAGTCGCCCGGTGTCGCCGCCGCCCCGCCCCGATCCGTCCCACCCGCCCGCTCGCTTCTACGGCTGGCGCATCGTCTGGGCCGTCTTCATCATTTCGAGCACCTGCTCGGGCCTGTCGGTGTACGCGCTGTCGGTGTATCTGCACGCGATCCTGGCCGACGGCCGCTTTTCGATGACCGAAGCCTCGTACGCGTCGGGCTGCTTCACGATCGCGATGGGGGTCGCCGGACTGGCGGTGGGCCGGCTGCTGAGCGCGCACGACATCCGCCGCGTCATGACCGCGGGCGCGGTGGTGATGGCGGCCTGCCTGGCCGCCATTCCGCTGATCGATTCCCTGTGGAAACTGGTCGTGTTCTACACGGGACTGGGCATCGGTTACGCCGCGCTCGCCCTGATTCCCTGCACCACGCTGATCACCCGCTGGTTCGTCACCAGCCGGTCCACCGCCATGTCGATCGGCGCCACCGGCAACTCGTTCGGCGCGGTCTCGATCTCGCCCTTCGTCGCGCTGCTGATCGCCCAGGTCGGCCTGGACCAGGCCAGCCGGTGGCTGGGGCTGGCCATGCTCGCCGGCACGCTGCCGCTGATCGCCTGGGTGCTGGTTGCGCACCCGCGCGACAGGGGCCTGCAGGCCCTGGGCGAGCCCCCGGACACTGCGCCCGCCGCCAGCCACAGCGCCGCAGCGGCCGGCGGCCGGACTCGGGTGTATTCCAGCCGCTTCTTCATGACGGCCTCGCTGGCGTTTGCGCTCGGCATGGCCGCCCACGTCGGCGGCCAGACGCACTTGTTCAATCGTGTGATGAGCGCAACCGGCGACACCTCGCTGGCGGGCCTGTCGATCGCGCTGATGGCCGCCAGCAGCGTCGGCGCCCGGTTTCTGGTCGTGTACGCGCTGCGCCGGATATCGAGCCGCGCGATGATCGCCGCGCTGCTGACGATCCAGGGCGTGGCGCTGATGGCCTGCGGCCTGTTCGAGTCGGGCCCGCTGCTGCTGTTGGCGATCGTGGTCTACGGCGGCACGCTGGGCAGCTTCGTCACGATGCAGGCCCTGCTGGTCGCCGAAGCCTTCGGCGTGTCGAACTATGCACAAATCTATGCGATGGCCAGGTTCCTCAGCGTGCTCGGCGTGCTGATCGGTCCCGGGCTGATGGGGCTGCTGCACCAGCGAACTGGCGGCTACCCGGCGTCGTTCATCACCGTCGGCCTGATCTCGCTGCTGGGCGCGATGGTGCTGGCCAGCGCCGGGCCCACGCCGCGCCCCGACCAGCAGGGCCCGATTTGAGGGGGTGTGCGAACCACCCGATACAATGCGCGCCATGAAACCAACCGGCTGGGGGCTTGTCGCCATCGCGTGTCTGGCGATCGGTGTTGCGGGGTGGGTCGCCTCGAGGCCAGCCGCCGTCAAGGTCGTGGCGCTGACCGAATCGCCACTGGCTCAGTCGCTGGTCTTTTCGGGACGCGTGGCGGCGCTGCTGCGGGTCGAGCTGGGCGCCACCGTCACCGGGCGCATCGCCGAGGTGCTGGTGCGCGAGGGCGACCGCGTGCAGGCCGGTCAGCTGCTCGCGCGTCTGGACAGCGACGAACTGAGCGCCCAGTCCGATCAGGCCCAGGCCAGTCTCCAGCTGGCCCGGGCGCGCGTCGACGGCCAGCACGAGCTGGCCCTGCCGACCAGCCAGGCGACATTGGCCCAGGCGAGCGCCAATCTGGCCGCCGCCCGCCAGGAGGCGCAGCGCACCCGGGATCTTTTCGCGCGCGGATTCATCGCCCAGGCCCGTGTCGACGAAACCGAACGCGCCGTCCAGGTCGCCCAGGCGCAGGTCGATGCGGCACGCGCCGGTGCCAAAGTCAACCAGGGGGGCGGCAACGAAGCACTGCAGGCGAGACTGCGGGTGCGCGAGGCACAGGCGGGCGCCGCGCTGGCGCAGGCTCGTCTGCAGCAGACGCGCATCGTCGCGCCCACGCCCGGGCGGATCGTGCTGCGCAGCGTCGACCCGGGACAGATCGTGCAGCCGGGCAAGACGCTGTTCCAGTTCGCCGCCGACGGCTCGACCCAGCTGCTGGCGCAGGCCGACGAAAAATTCCTCGGCCTGCTGGCCCGAGGACAGACCGCCCAGGTCGTGGTCGACGCGTATCCCGCCCAGCCCTTCGAGGCCAGCGTCGCCTCGATCGCGCCCGGCATCGACGCGCAGCGCGGCACGGTCGAAGTCAAGTTCGCGGTCCCCAGTCCTCCGGCGTTTCTGCGTGAAGACATGACGCTGTCGCTGCAGGTCCAGGTCGGCCGCAAGGAACGAGCACTGACGCTGCCGGCCGGCGCGGTACTGGGCGCCGGCGGCGATGGCCGGGTGCGCGCGATCGCCGACGGCCGGATCGTCGAACAGCCGGTCCGCATCGGCCTGCGCACGCTCGAGCGTGTCGAGGTGCTCTCCGGCCTGGCCCGCGATGCGCTGGTGCTGGCCGAACCCCTGGCGGCCGAGCCGGGAACCCGCGCCCGCCCGGCCGGCGGCCGCTGAGCCGATGGGCTTCTCCTGGCGCATTGCCGTCCGCTTTCTGTTCGAAGGGCGATTCCAGACCGCCCTGGTGGTGATCGGAGTGGCCTTCGGGATGGCCGCCGTCACCTACATCACCGCGCTAGTTAACGGGCTCCAGGAAAACACCATCCGGCGCACGCTGGGCGTGCAGCCCCATCTGTCGATCCGGCCGGTCAAGGACGTGCCGCTGGCGGCGCGGCTGCCTGCGGGCGCGCAGGCCACCGTCGCGATGATCACCGAACAGCCGCGCGCGCAGCGCACCCGCTCGATCGACAACTGGCCTCCACTGATCCCGATGCTCGAAGCGATCCCGAACGTGACCGCTGTTTCGCCGATGGCCAGCGGCGCCGCCCTGGCGCAACGGGGCGAAGGCAGCCGCGCCATCGCGCTGATCGGCGTCGACCTGGACCGCTATGACCGGATCGCCGGGCTCAGCGAAAAAATCATCGCCGGCCGGTTTCGGCTCGGCCCCGGCGAAGCGATCATCGGGCGCGAACTGGCCGATGACCTCGGTGTGCAGCTGGGCGACCGTTTCACCGTTGCGCTGGGGCGCGACACCATCGACTCGATGCGCGCCGTCGCCTTCTACGACGCGGGCGTGCGCGAAGTGAACCGGCGCAATGTCTACGTGCCGATCCGCACGGCGCAAAGCCTGCTGGGCATTCCGGGCGGCGTCACCAACATCGACATGACGGTGCGCGACGTGTTCACCGCGGACCGCACCACGGCGCTGCTGGCCGCCCGCCTGCCCTACGAGATCGAGAGCTGGATGCAGACCAACAGCCAGCTGCTCTCGGCGCTCGCCGCGCAGTCGCTGTCGACCCGGCTGATCCGCCTGGTGATGATGCTGGTGGTGGTGCTGGGCATCGCCAGCGTGCTGGTCGTGTCGGTGGTCCAGAAGGGCAAGGAGATCGGCATCCTGCGGGCGATGGGCGCCACGCGGGGCCAGATGACCCGGGTGTTCCTGCTGCAGGGCGGACTGGTCGGCGCTCTGGGCTCGGTGCTCGGGGCCGGCTTGTCGTGGCTGATGATCACCCTGTTCACCGCGCTGGTGAAGGGCGCCGACGGCAAGCCGCTGTTTCCGATCGTGCTGCAGCTCGATGTCGTGCTCGGGGTCGGGCTGCTGGCCACGCTGTGCGGCGTGCTGGCCGCGGCCGCGCCGGCAAGGCGCGCGGCGCGCCTGGACCCTGCCCAGGCGATCCGGCTGTGAGCGGCTCCGCGGCCGCAGGCGCGCCATCGGGCCATCCGGCCGCGGCCGCCGTGCCGGCCCCCGCCAGCGATCCGATCGCCGAACTCAAAGGCATCCGCAAGGTCTACAACGCCGGGACGCCCATCGAAGCCGAGGTGCTGCATGGGGTGGACCTCACGCTGGCACGCGGCGAATTCGCCGCGCTGATCGGCCCTTCGGGCTCGGGCAAGAGCACGCTGCTGAACATCATCGGCCTGCTCGAAAAATCGTCGGCCGGCACTTACCGCCTGGCCGGCACGGCGATCGATGCGCTGGACGACGCGGCGCTGACCGCGGCGCGCCTGGCCACGCTCGGCTTCGTGTTCCAGTTCCATCACCTGCTGCCGGCCTTCAGCGCGCTGGACAACGTCGCCATGCCGGTGCTGATCCGCGACGGTCGCGTGAACGCGGCGGCGCGCGCGCGGGCCGCGCAGCTGCTGGCCGACGTGGGCCTGGCGAACGCCAGCGACAAGAAGCCCACGCAGCTGTCCGGCGGCATGCAGCAGCGCGTCGCGATCGCCCGCTCGCTGATGCTCGATCCGCCGCTGGTGCTGGCCGACGAGCCGACCGGCAATCTCGACACCGCAAGCGCCAACGCGGTGTTCGAACTGCTGCGCCGGTTCAATCGCGACTCGGGCACGGCCTTTCTGATCGTCACCCACGACCCGCGGATCGCGGCGCGCTGCGACCGGGTGATCGAGCTGATCGACGGCCGTCTCGCGCCAGCCTGAGCGGCCGGTTCACGCCAACCTGGGCGCCGCGCGCGGCAACGGGCAGCACGCGACACGACCGCGAATCGATTGTCGCCGTGCCGGTGCCTGGGCCACACTGACGTTTTCGCGCCGGCAGACCGACCATGAGCACGCCCTCCCTCCCGAACCCTCCGCTGCGATACTTCGAGGACTACCCTGCTGGAGCGGTCTTCGAGCTCGGCAACATCGAGGTCGATCCGCTCGAGGTGCAGTCGTTCGCCGAGCGCTTCGACCCGCAGCCGTTCCATGTCGACCCGCAGGCAGCCGCCGTGTCGCCCTATGGCGGCATCATCGCCAGCGGCTGGCACACCGCCAGCCTGATGATGCGGCTGCTGGCGCAGGGTTTCCTGTCGCCGGCGTCGAGCCTGGGCTCACCGGGCATCGACGAACTGCGCTGGCTGCTGCCGGTGCGCCCCGGCGATCGGCTGTCGGGCCGGGTCACCGTGCTGTCGGCTCAGCCATCGCGCTCCAAGCCCGACCGGGGCGTCGTCATCACGCTCGTCGAAATGCGCAACCAGGCCGGCGAGACCGTGCTCTCGCTCAAGCCGGTCAATCTGCTGCGCCGCCGGCCTGCGGCCTGAGTGGGCAGCGCACCCGTCAGCGGCCCGGCCTGATCGGTCAGCGCGCCTGCTCCTCCAGCGCGATCACCGCCACGCCATAGGCATCGCAGGTCGCGGTGGCGAACTGGCAGTCGACCGGCAATCCGGCGAATGCCCGCCCGCCCCTGGTCGCCCAGGCCTGCGCGGCGCGGGCCGCATCGAAGCCACCGCCTTGCGACGGATGCGCGAGTCCGACCACCGAGAAGTCGCGCGGCGACGGCGCGACCACGACCAGCAGGTGGGCGACTCCCGGCGGACCGGAGGCGGCCAGGCTCCAGCCGGGGCGCGGCAGCGCGAGCGCCGCGCCTCCTTCGACCCGGTGTTCGGCATCGATGGAATTGGGAAAGATCTGGCGCAGGCGCCTGCCCTCGGCGTCGATCATCAGCACATGAAGGTAACCAGGCAGGCTCGAGGTGACGCTGAATGCCAGCTTGTCCTGGCCGATCTTGAGCACCGTCTGCTCGACCGCGAGCGCCACGCGCCAGCCGGGATCCGCCCCGCTAAGCAGCCCTTTGATCACCGTGGACAGATCGAGCGGGCGCGGCGCGGCGTCGGTTCCGCCGGCCGCGCCCGGGGCCGGGGCCCCGGGCGCCGGCGCGGATGCGGCACTGACCGCGACGCTCGGCGTCGGGGGGTCACCGCGCAGAAAATGGGCGCCCCCTGCCGTCACCAGCAGGGCCAGCGCCCCGGCCGCCGCGATCAGCGGCGCACGGTTGGGGCCCGTCCGGGCGGCGGCTACGGGCGCCGGCGACGCGCCCGTCAGCGCCGCCTGCAGAGCACGCGTGTCCGCCGATCCGCCCGAGCGCGGGACAGGCTCGATCGGCGACGGCCCTTCGGGAGGCAATGCCGCTCGGGGCTGAATGCCGATCGTGCGTCCGCTCGGCATGACCGTGGCAGCGTAGCGCTCATCCTCGGCCTGCGCCGGTGTCGCGGGGATCGGCAGGACCGGGCCGAGCGATTCCCGAAACTGCGCCACGCTGGCCGGCCGGTCGTCGGCGTGGACGGACAGCGCACGGTCGATCGCCGAGCTGAACTGCGCCGACAGCGGATGCGCGCTGAGCTCGGCCAGCGGACGCATCTCGTCGTTCAGGATCCGGCTGACCGCGGGCGGTGGCGCCTTGCCGGTGGCGCAGTAACGGGTGACCGCCGCCAGGGCATACAGGTCCGTCCACGGTCCCTGACGAGCCCCTTCGCCGAACGCGTATTGTTCGATCGGCGCATAGCCGGGCTTCAGGATGACGGTGAGGTTCTGGGTGGCGTCGCCGATCACCTGGCGCGCCGCGCCGAAATCGAGCAGCACCGGACGCTCGCCATCGAGCATCAGCACGTTGTCGGGCGCGATGTCGCGGTGATAGATGCCCTGGTCATGCAGCACCTGCAAGGCCTCGAGCATCGGCGCCAGCCACGCGCGCAGCCAGGCCTCGGGCCGCGGACCTCCGCTCAGGATCACCTCGCGCAGCGTCGGCGCCCGGTAGTACGGCATCACCATGTAGGCGGTGCCGTTGGCCTCCCAGAACCGGTGCACCCGGACCAGCGCAGGGTGGTCGAACTGCGCCAGCAGCCGCGCCTCGTTGATGAAGCTGCGCCGGCCGGCCTCGAAGGCCTCTTCGTGGCGTGGCGAGGCCACCGAGACCAAGCGCGATTCGCCGCGCTCGGCGAAGCTGACCGGCATGTACTCCTTGAGCGCGACATCGCGATGCAGCAGATGGTCGCGGGCGAGGTAGACGATGCCGAAGCCTCCTTCTCCGATCACCCGCAGGATCTCGAACTCCTCGATGCGATCGCCGGCCGGCAGCGTGCGGGTCGATCCCTTGCGGACGGAATCGGAGGTGTTCATCGAGCCACCGAAAACGATTTTATTTCCATGGTCCAGGCTTCCAGCACGGCGCCCGATTTCGCCTTGCGCTTCTCGTAGCGGGTGCGCACGAACGCTCTCGCCTCGGGCGAGTACCAGACGGTCCGGGTGGCCGTCTCGCGACCGCCCTTCGTGAGCTCGATGTCCATGGTGTGCTGGACGACCAGTGCATCGTATGCGCCAGCAGGCACCGTCGCCGTTTCGCGGCGCAGCACTCGCGCCCTGGCCTTGACGCGTGAGATCGATTTCTGCTCGCCCTCCGTCGAAAAGATCTCGTACTCCTCGCTCCAGACCTTGCCCTCGGCCAGCGGAAATTGCATCGACAGCCCGTGCGGGCGGAACAGTCGAGTTTGCCGATTGTTCTGAGTCTGGTTGAGCGCCGCCAGCGAGTGGGTCATCCGATAGCCGGTGACGGTCGTGGCCTCCCGCTCATTGACCTCGGCCAGGGTGGTTCGGAATTCGGTGACCTTTCGGTCGACACCGTCGGTCGGGGTCCGGACGAACTGCCAGGTGTCGCCCACGACGAATCGGGGCGCCTGGGCGACGAGACTCGCGGGCTTGGTCGGCACGGCGACGGGCGCCGGCTTCGCGGCGGCGGCCTTGGCGCCCGCCGGCGCCGCTGGCGCAGACGGCGGTTTGACCGGACTGCCCGCGGGTGGAACCGGCGGGTTTGCTGGCGCCGCCGGACGCGCCGCAGGCGCCTGCCTGTGCTACGGGCTGGCGTTGCGGGTGCGGGCGTTGCGGGTGCGGGTGCGGGTGCAGGCGCTGCGCCTACCACCGGCGCCACCGGCTTTGCCGGCTGACTGACACCAGGCGGAACCACTGGCTCACGCACGATGTCGATCGCGTGACCCGGCGCGGGCATCCAGACGGCAAGCGTCGCCGCGACCAGAAGCGACCGGCCTGCCGATCGGGTCGATCGGGTCGATCGCGCCGGGCGCATCGGCATTCGGGCGGGCCGCCCCGCTCTGTGCATCGGCTTTCCGTTGGAGACCATCGCAATGCCGCCGCCGTGAAAACGGGTAGCTTAGCGCAGCCCCGGGGCTCGCGATCACATCGACGATCACTGCCGCACCCGATTGCCAGGCGGGTTCGCATCCCCTAAGCTCGCCCTCCCCGAACCGAATTGGAGGCAACACAATGCACTACGTCTGGATGGCCATCGTCGGCTTCATCGTCGGTCTCGTGGCGCGCGCGATTCTGCCGGGCACACAAAACATCGGGATCATACTGACCGCCGTGCTCGGAATCGCCGGTTCGTTCGTCGCCGGCCTGGCGGGCCAGGCGCTGGGCTGGTATCACGCGGGCGCGGGCGCCGGCTTCATCGGCTCGGTGATTGGAGCGGTGGTGCTGCTGTTCGCCTACGGCAAGCTCAAGGGGTCGGCCACCTAATCCTGAGCCACCGGCACCGAGCGCCGATCGGGGCGTGCCACGCTCAGAGACGGCGCGTCGCGCTCACGTCTTGCGGCGCTGACGCGCCGACTTGTTGCGCGGCTGCGGACCCTGCGGCCCGGCCACCTCGCCGGCTGCGATCGCGTCCTCGAGCCACTTGCGGATGGTGTCCATGCCAGGCACCTCTTTCACGGCGGGATCGCGCAGCGCACGCACCGCCACCCGCACCTCGTTGGCCGTCTCGAGCATGCCCAGGCTGGGCTGCTCGGTCCATATCTTGGCGGCGGCCTGCAGGCAGGCCTTGCGGGCCGGATTCATGCGCTCACTCCAGGTCAGGTGGCCCGGCGGACACCAGAATCCGCCATCGGCTCCCCATTCTAGTCGCAGGGCGCCGCCGTCAAGACGGACAGCGCGCAATCGCGTCGACGAAGCGCATGAACTCGGCGTCGCGATCGTGGTCGATGGCGCTGGCATGCGGCGGCTGCGGGAACGCCGCCAGGCAGACGACCACCAGGCGGCGCTCGCGATGGATGTACAGGAACTGCCCGGCGAATCCGCGCGCGATCATCGCGCCGTCGGTGCTCAGCCACCAGCTGTAGCCATAGCTGCCCAGGCGCAGCGCCTGCACCGCCGGCAGCGCCAGCGTCTCGGCTGGCAGCGCATAGGCGGGCCTCGCCACCTCGTCGACCCAGCCGGCCGGCAGGAGTCGGCGGCCGTCGACGACGCCGTCGTCGGCGACCATCTGCGCGAAGCGCCCGAAGTCGCGCAGGGCCATCCCGGCGCGGCTGCCGCCGATCTCCTGGCCGTCGGGCGATTCGATGGTGTAGAACGCATCGAACTCCATGCCGGCCGGCTGCCAGATCCGTTCGGCCATGTAGTCGGCCAGCCGCCGGCCGGTGGCCGCGCTGATCACCGCGCCCAGCAGATAGGTGTCGCCACTGTTGTAGCACCACATGGCGCCAGGCTCGTGCGCCGCCGGCAGCGCGCGCATGATGTCGAACACGCCTCCGGGCACCTGATTGGCCAGCGAGCGGCTGTAACGATTGACGTCGGAATCGAAGTCAGGATAAACCTCGGACCAGCGCACGCCCGAGGACATCGTCAGCAGGTGGCGCACGGTCACCCGTTCGTAGGCCGAGCCGGCCAGTGCCGGCAGGTACCGCACCACCGGAATATCCAGGCTCGGCAGCGATCCGTCGGCCAGTGCGACACCGACCAGCATCGCGGTCATCGACTTGATGGTCGACATCGTGCTCCAGCGATCGCTCTCGCGCAGGCCCAGGCCATACCGCTCGAGCACGACACGTCCGTCACGCAGTGCCAGCAGCCCGGCGACCGTGTTGCGATCGAAGAACTCGGCCACCCCGCCCGGCGCGGCGCCGGCATCGTAAACAGGCGAGATCTCGGCGGCGCGCGGCAGCGCGCGCGCACGGGGCCCGCACGGCACCACCCGGCTGGCGAACAGCTTGTCGACGATGCGGTACCCGTAAGCCTGCAGGCCCGGCGGCCAGCGCAGGAATTCTTCGGCGCGCGGCAGGTGTTCGCGCGCCAGCGCGCGGGCCGAGTCGGATGAGGCGTCAACGCTCATGGCAATGCCTTCAGGTCTTGCTGCATCGGGATGAATGGTCAGACTCCAGGGGCCGGCAAGCCTCAGCCCAAGCCGGTCGGAAACCGCCCGGCCGCCTGCAGCGCCGATTCGAGTTCAGAGAGGCGAACGTGCACGGCAGACATGCCCTCGGCGAGCCAGGCCGCACCGCCGCCTTCGGTCCCGTCGGCAGTCAGATTCCGCTCCAGGCGCAGAGCCGCATCGGCGAGCCCTTGCGCACCCAGCGTGGCGGCGGCCCCGCGCACCGAATGGGCCACGGACGCAGCCAGAGACGGCTGCCCTTCGGCCACATGACGGGCCAGTTGCGCCAGCTGCTGACCGACGGTATCGAGCAGCTTGTGCAGCAGCTCCAGATACCGATCGCGCCGGCCCAGCACCGCGGCGAGTCCCTGCGCGACGTTCATGCCCGGCACGGCGGCCAGCGGTTCGAGGCTGAGAGGCCCGGGTGGCGAGGATGACGGGGATGCGGGGGCGCCGGGGGCGGGGTGCGCAGGGCGGGGGCAGCGGAGGGTGGGGGCGGCGCGGAGGGTGGGGGCGGCGCGGATGGCACCCCCTCCTTGGCCAACCACCGCAGCACCACCGCGGTCAGGTGCCTCGCTTCGACCGGTTTCGAAAGGAAAGCCGACATCCCGGCGGCCTCGCAGGCCCGCCGGTCCTCCTCGAATGCGTTGGCGGTCATCGCGATGATCGGCACCGCCTGCCAGCCGGCCAACGCGCGCAAGGCCCGCGTGGCCTCCAGGCCATCCATGCGCGGCATCTGCATGTCCATCAGCACCAGGTCGAAACGATCGGCCCGCGCCAGCTCCAGGGCCTCCAGGCCGTCTTCGGCCGTGTGCACATCCAGGCCGGCTTCCTGCAGCAGATAAACCGCGACTTCGCGGTTGATCGGTTCGTCTTCGACCAGCAGGATCCGCCGCCCGGCGTAGTGCTGCCGCAGCTGCTGCTCGGCGTCTTCCTCGATCCGCTCGGCGTGCGGCGCAGCCGCCAGCTGCGGATCCCCTTTTTCGAGCCTGACGGTGAACCAGAACCGGCTGCCCACCCCCGGCGAGCTGTCCGCGCCGGCATCGCCTCCCATCATCTGGGCGAACTTGCGGGTGATCGCCAGGCCCAGTCCCGTTCCGCCATATTTGCGGGTGGTGCTGTTGTCGGCCTGCTCGAAGGCATTGAACAACCTTGCCAGCACCTCGGGCTCGACACCGATGCCGGTGTCTTCCACTTCGAAGCGCACCTGGGCATGCTCGTCGTCCTGATCGATCAGGACGGCCCGTACCGACACCGTGCCCCGTTCGGTGAACTTGACCGCGTTGGTGGCGAAATTCAGCAGCGCCTGCTGCAGCCGGATCTTGTCCCCGAGCAGATGAGGCGGCACGGCGCAGGGCTCGGTGACGAACGCCAGCCGCTTGGCCACCGCCTGGTCCTGGAGCATCGAACTGACGTTGACCAGTACCTCCTCGACGCTGACCGGATCGCGCGCCAGCGCGAACTTGCCGGCCTCGATCTTGGACAGCTCGAGCACCGCATCGATGATGGCAAGCAGGTGATCGCTCGCGGACTCGAGCTTGGCCATCCGCTCGGCCTGCTCGGGAGCGAGCCCGCCCCGTCGGATCAGCTGGGCCATGCCGCTGATCGCATTGAGCGGCGTCCGGATCTCATGGGACATGTTGGCCAGGAAGGCGCTCTTGGCCAGGTTGGCTGCTTCGGATGTCTCCTTGGCTTCGCGCAGCGCCTGCTCGTACGCCTTGCGCTGGCTGATGTCGGTCGAGAAGGCGATGAATCGCGGCGCCGATCCGTCCTCGGCTTCCTGGTAATAAACGGTCACCTCCACCGGCACGCTCCGGGCATCGCGCCGCAGCAGGTCGGATTCGAATTTCAGATGGCCGGCCCGCTTGACCGCCTCGCGCAGCCGCGGATAGTTGTGCGCGGTCACCTGCATGCTGGCGTCGACGTCCCAGACATGCTTTTGCACCAGCTCGGCGATCGGATAGCCGAGCAGCTCGGCGTTGTAGCGGTTGGCATCGATGAATCGTCCGGACCGGAAATCGAGGCGGGTGATGCCGATACCCACGCTGTCCATGGCCAGCTCCGTGTCGAGCAGCTGGCGATGGGCGCGGCTGAGGTCGGCGGTGCGCTGCTGCACCCGCAGCTCGAGCTCGGCGTTAAGCCGGGTCAGCTGAAGCTGCGCCTCCTTGAGCGCCGTGATGTCCAGGCCGGTGCCCACGATCAGCATCCGCCCGCCATAATCGATCCGCAGAGCGGTGAACTGATGCGCAATGCGCTGGCCGCTGCGGGTCTGCACGTAAGCCTCGGCCGACGCGCTGCCCTCGCGGATCGCCTGCTCGACGCGGCCGTACATCATGCTGCGCATCGGCTCGTCGAAGTTGCTCATCACCGGCGTGCCCTTGAGCTCTTCGGTGCTCAGCCCGGTGAGCTCCTGGTACTGCCGGTTCCAGAACACCAGCCGCCGGGACGTGTCCATGGCAAAAAACACACCCGGCAGCGCGTCGATGATCGTCTCGCGCATCAGGCGCTCGGCCTGGATCGCCGCCTCGTCGGCCTTGCGTCGGGTGATGTCGTGCCAGACCGCGGCGATCAGCGTGCGTCCCTGCACCCGCAGCACACGATTGCTGGCGAGCACGTCGCGCACCGATCCATCGCGGTGGCGATGGCGCACCTCCAGGTCGGAGCTGCCCAGCGTCAGCAGCCGGGCGACCGCGGCGTCCAGCCGATCGCGCGGCAGGTCGACCGACAGGTCGTGCAGCGTGAGCGCAGCGAACTGCCCGCGCGAATAGCCGAGCTGCGAGCAGGCGGCCTCATTGAATTCGACAAAGGAACCATCGACCGGATCGATCAGCACGATGCCCTCGCCGGCCTGGCTGACGATGCTGCGGAAGATCTCCTCGCGCGCTTTCAGGTCCTCGCGCGCCTTGACCCGCGCCGAGGCGTCGCGCACCACCGCCACGAAGACTTTTCGCCCGCCGATCGATGCGCTCTGCACGCTGACCTCGGCATCGTAGGTCGAGCCATCCTTGCGCCGATGCCGGGTCTCGAAGGTGACGTTGGTCCCGCGCGACTGCGCATGGCGGGCCTGCACGTTTTCCGGGGTGGCATGGATGTCCCAGTCCCAGGGCTTGAGGCGGCGCAGTTCGTCGAGCGTGTAGCCGAGCAGTTCGCAGAACCGGGAATTGCATTCGATCAGCGCGCTCTCGTCATCCAGGATCGCGATGCCCTCGACGGTGTTCTCGATCAGCGCGCGATGCCATTCGCCGGCATTGGCAATGGCGGCCAGCGCCGCCTTTTCGCGGCTGATGTCGCGCCAGACCGACAGCACGCAGCGGCGCCCGTTCAGGGTGATCGTGCTGACACTGCGATGCACGTCGAAAACCCGGCCGTCCCTGGCGCGATTGCGACCCTCGAAGTGGATGCCCCCCTCCTGAGAGGCAAGAGTCACGTTCTCGCGCAGCCGCGTCTCGCGGACCTCGGGATCGTCGTCATCGACCAGTTCGGTCACCTGCAGCGTCAGGTATTCGTCGCGCGTGTAGCCCGTCATCCGGCATGCGGCCTCGTTGACTTCGAGCATGCGCAAGCTCAGCGCGTCGTACAGGTGGATGCCGTCGCCGGCCTGGCTGACGATCGAGTGATAGAGCGCCTCGCGTTCGCGCAAGGTCTCGGCCGCCTGCCGCTGCTCGGTCACTTCGCGCGCGATGCCCAGCACGCCGATCAGCCGGCCATCGGCCGTGCGAACCGGCGTCTTGGTGGTTTCGAACAGACCGCGATGGCCATCGGCCGAGTCCAGCCTCCTCGTTGGTGCGCGGCCCGCCGCCTCCAGCGCCCGGCGGTCGTTCAGCCGGAACGACTCGGCGACCTCGGGCGGGTAGAAGTCACCATCGGTGCGGCCCAGGAACTCGGCTTCGGCGTGGCCGAAATAGGCCGCGAAGCGCGGATTGCAGGTGAGATAGACGCCTTGCGGATCTTTCATCCAGACCAGATCCGGCAGGTTGTCCATCAGGCTTCGGACCTGCGAATGCCGCTCGTCGATCTCGCGCAGCGCCTGCGCTCCGGTGAGCTTCAATGCGCCGATCGAGGCGGCCAGATCGTCCAGCTCGTCGCGTGGATCGGACAGCGCGGGCTCCTGAGGCGGCAGGCGCTTCAGGTCGTCCGCATTCACGTCGCGCGTCTCGCGGGCCAGCCGCAGCAGGCGGCGCGTGACCAGCCACTGATAGATCACCACGGTCCCAAGCGCCGAGAGCAGGACCACCAGCGCATTGCCCGCGAGGGATCCGAGCATCTGCCGGCGGTGCTGCGCCTCGAGACTGCGCGGGTCGTGGATCAGCGTCAGCGTGCCCAGGGCATGTCGCCGGCCGTCTTCCACATAAACCAGCGGGACTGCCTTGCGGATCAGGGCATCCGATGCAACGCTGGCGCCCCGGGCCAGCGGCGCCTGTCCGGTGATCTCGAGCGTCACCTGCGAGACATACGGCAGCCGCGAAAGCGACTCGAGCTGCAACTGGGTCTGCTCGCGGTCGAACTCCCACAGGCTCTGCACCAGTGTGGGCGCGACGAAGGCGCCGATCGAAACCAGGTCCTTGTCGACCTGGATGCGATGCGCGGCGGCAACCCGGGAGGCCTCCCAGCCCGAAACGGCCAGCGTGCCGGCCACGCCGAACCCGAAGGTCCACAGCAGCAGACGGCGGGCCATCCGGCTGCCGAGCCGCAGGCGCTCGGTTGCCGCTGCCGGCCACAGGTTCAGCGTGATCACCCGTTCGAACCGCGCGGACGGCCGCTGTATCGGGCGCCGTTCACTCGAGCGCGATCGCCGCGACGATGCGGTTGTAGGTGCCGTCGCTCTTCATCTCGCGCAGTGCCTGCGTCACGCGCGGGACCAGGCTGCGATGCTTGTCGTTGAGGTACAGATACAGGTCGACATCGCGCAGTGAGGGGCTGAGCGGGGCGATCGAGCTGAGCCCCATGCTGCGCGCCAGCGCAATGCCATCGGCGCGCGTGTACAGCACCACATCGACCCGCCCCTCGTCGAGCATCCGGAACAGCTGCTCGGGCTTGTCCACGCGATGCACGATCCGCGCGCCGGCCGCATTGGCCTCGAACATTTTCCAGCCCTGGATGAACGCAACCCGGTAGGGCTTCAGGCTCTCCCATCCCTGTTCGAGCGACAGCGTGGCATCGCGCGAAAAGGCGACGAAACTGATGTTGACGTATCGCTCCGGCACTCTCACGAGGTTGGGGTACTGATCGCTCAGCCCCGCCACGCGCAGCCCCTCGCCGTCGACCTCGCCGCGGTTGGCGGCCATGAGCGAGCGTTCGGAGGGCAGGCTCACCAATTTGAACTCCAGACCCGCCCGGCGAAAGGCCTCCTGAGAGATCTGCTGCAAAGCCTTGCGGTCCAGCGGTGTGTTGTTCGTGCTGACCGTCAGGCTTTGCGCGTGAGCGACCGGTCCCAGCAGGAAGGCCAACAGGCAGGCAGCAAAGCCCCGCAAGCATTGCGTCAGCATGAACCAGCCATCAATTAGAGAGTGGTGTCGGGAACGCAGGTGGCTGCCCGGCCTCCCGATTAAGGTCCGGACCGGCAGATAGTGACAAATCGCAAAATATTCTATCCGACACGGCGCCCGGCAGAAATTCGGAACTGCACCGCATTGCTTCGCCAATTGCCGCCCGACGCCCGCCCTACTCGAGCTTGGCGCCCGAATCGCGCACCGCCCGCTCCAGACCACCGGCGCCGTCGCGCAACGCTGCCGCGAACGCCTCGGGCGACGGATGGGTCGCCACGTCCATGCCCTGGACCGCCACCCGTTCGCGCACGCCGGGCCGCGCCATCGCCCTGACCGTGGCCTCGTGCAGCCGCCGCACCACCGCGGCCGGCGTGCCGGCGGGCACATACACCCCGAACGAAAACGTCGACTCGTATCCGGGCAGACCGGCTTCCAGCGCGCCCGGAATGCCGGGAATCGCCGGCGTGGCATTGACACTGGTCAGTGCCAGAGGGCGCAGCCGCCCGGCCTTGATGAAATTGATCACCGTGGGCGGGGTGGCGAACATCACATGGGTATCGCCCGCGATCGTCGAGGTGGCCGCCGGACCGCCGCCCTTGAACTGAATGGTCGTGAAACGCACACCGGCGACCGCTTCGAACTGAGCGCCCGCCAGGTGCGGCGTGGAGCCATTGCCCGAGGACGCGACATTGAGCTTGTCCGGATTGGCCTTGGCGTAGGCAATGAGTTCCTTCAGGTTGCGCACCGGCAGGTCGTTGTTGACGACGATGATCATCGGGCCCACCGCGAGCTGCGTGACCGGGATGAAATCCTTGGCGCCGTCATAGGCGAGCTTGCGATACAGCGCATTGGTGAGGGCGAACGGCCCGGCGTTGAGCACCGTGTAGCCGTCGGGCGCGGCCTTCGAGACGGACTCGTTGGCGATCGTGCCGCCGGCCCCCGGCCGATTCTCGACCAGCACCTGCACGCCGATCTCCTTGCCGATCTCGTCGGCGGCCACGCGGGTGATGAAGTCGCCCGATCCGCCCGGCGGATACCCGACGACGAGGCGGATCGGTTTGGTCGGATAAGCGGCGCCCTGCGCGTGCAGGCTCGGAGCAGTGCCGCCGGCGGCGGCGAGGGTGAGCCATTGCAGCAGGCGGCGGCGGTTCGATGGGGTCATGTCGTGGGTCACGGAAAAGGGAGGGTGGATCAGAGAATGACCTTGCCGCCACGCAGCAGGGCAATGTCGGCGTCGCTGACGCCGATCTCGCGCAGGATTTCTTCGGTGTGCTCGCCCCGCTCGGGCGTGGCGGCAACCAGCGCGGCCGGCGTGCGCGAAAGCGTCACCGGCTGGTTCAGGATGCGCAGGGCCCCCAGCCTGGGGTGCACCACCTCGGCGCTGGCCTTCAGATGCCGGACCTGCGGGTCGGCGAACACCTCGTCCATCTTGTAGATCGGGCCGCACGGAACGCCGGCAGCGTTGAGCACCTCGACCCACTCGGCACTGGTCCGGGCCTGCAGCGCGGCATTGAGCTCGTCGGCCAGCGCCGCGCGATTGGCGGCGCGGTCGTCGGCCCGGCGAAAACGCACGTCGTCGATCAGTTCGGGACGGCCGATCGCCTCGCACAGGCGCAGCCACATGACGCTGCCCGAGGCGGCCACGTTCAGGTGCCCGTCCGCGGTGCGATAGGCGGAGGTCGGCATGCTGGTGGGGTGATCGTTGCCCACCTGCGGTGGAACCTGTCCGTCCATGGTGTAGCGGGCTGCCTGGAAGTCGAGCAGCGTGATGCCGGCCTGCAGCAGGTTCGACTGCACCCACTGCCCTTCGCCCGTCACCTCGCGCTCGAGCAGCGCGGTCATGATCCCCAGCGCGGCCAGCAGTCCGGCGGTGACATCGGCCACTGCCGCCCCCGCGCGCAGCGGGCCCTGCCCCGCGAAGCCGGTGACCGACATGATGCCGCACAGCCCCTGGGCGATCTGATCGAAGCCCGGGCGATCCCGATACGGACCGTCCTGGCCGAAGCCCGAAATGCTCGCCAGCACGATGCGCGGATTGATCGCACGCAGCGAGGCGTAGTCGATGCCCAGCCGGTCCTTGACGTCGGGCCGGTAGTTCTCGACCACGACGTCGGCGGTCGCCACCAGACGGCGGAAGATGTCGCGTCCCGAGTCGGCCTTCAGATCGAGCGTCATCGAGCGCTTGTTGCGATGCAGGTTCTGGAAGTCCGAGCCGTCGCGCGCGCCGCCCAGGTCTTCTTCCCCGGGGGTCTCGACCTTGATGACATCGGCGCCGAAATCGGCGAACTGGCGCACGCAGGTCGGACCGGCGCGCACCCGGGTCAGGTCGAGGATGCGCAGGCGCGCGAGCGCCGGTGAGGCTTGGATCTTGGGCATGAGAGGGGTGTCCGGAAAAATCGGGCGCCGCGCCATCCCGAGCGCGCGGCGGGTCAGGGTTCAACGAGGGCCGTATTGTCGCCTGTGGCCTCAGGCCTTGCGCAGCCAGATGGCGGTGTCGTGGAATGCGGCTCCGCCGTTGGGATAACCGGGGTCGGCCGAAATCAGGCGGTTCACGCCCACCGCGCCCTCGAAATGCCGGTTCGGCCAGATGCCTTCGAGCACCACCACGCCAGGCTGCTGGCCGTCCTGCGCCCGGGCCTGCACCGTCACCTCGCCGCGCTGGTTGCCCAGCACCACCCGGTCGCCATCGCGCAGCCCGAGCGCGGCACAGACATCCGGATGGATCAGCGCGGTCGGCTGCTTCTCGCGCTGCAGGGAACCGGGGGTTTCGGTGAAAGTGGAATTCAGGAAGGTGCGCGCCGGCGCGGCCACCAGCCGATACGGCTTCTCGGTGCTGGCGTTGTCGATCACGTCGAAGTGATCGGGCAGCACCGGCATCTCGCGCCAGCGCCCGCCCAGGCGCGACCAATCGGGCTTGAAGCGGAACTTGCCGTCGGGCCAGGCGAAGCCGTCCAGGAAGTGGGCCGTCTCGAAGGGCAGCGCATGGTCCTGGCCGCCGCGATCGAGGTTGGTCTGGGCATCCCACATGTTCGAACGGCGCAGCGTCTCGTTCATGATCTCCCACGGGGTCATCTCGAAGCCCGGATGACGGGCGCCCAGCCGGCGCGCGAGCTCGCAGATCACATAGTGGTTCTCGCGGCATTCGCCCGGCGCCTCCACGACCTTGCGCGCCACCTGGAAGCTGGTGTGGCCCGACGCGGTGTAGAAATCGTCATGCTCCAGGAACATCGTGGCCGGCAGCACGATGTCGGCGAAGGCCGCCGTCTCGGTCATGAACTGCTCGTGCACGCACAGGAACAGGTCTTCGCGGGCCAGCCCGCGATGCACCTTGTCGAGATCCGGGCAGACCACCGCCGGATTGGTGTTCTGGACCAGCATCGCGGTGACCGGCGGGCCGCCGTTCAGCGCGTCGGCCTCGCCGCACAGGATCGGCCCCAGGCGCGACTGGTCGAGTTCGCGCAGCCGCGGATCGAGCCGGTCCAGGCCTTCGATGAGGCTGCGGTCCAGCGGGTAGATGCCGGTGTGCCCGTAGACCGCGCCGCCGCCGCGCTGGCGCCAGGCGCCCGGTGACGGCCGGCAGGCAGGTCACCGCATGCATGTTGACCGCGCCGTTGCGCTGGCGCGAGAAGCCGTGATGGGCGCGGATGAACGGCGCGCGGGCCTGCCCGTAGAGCCGCGCGAACGCGAGGATGTCTTCGACGCTCAGGCCGGTGATCGGCGCGGCCCACTGCGGCGATCGCTGCGCGACATGCGCCGCCAGTTCGTCGGGCGCATCGGTATAGGCGCGCAGGTAGTCCCAGTCGGCATAACCCTCGGCAAACAGCACGTGCATCACCGCGCAGGCCAGCGCGCCGTCGGTGCCCGGGCGCACCGGCAGGTGCAGGTCGGCCCGTTCGGCGGTGCCCGTGCGGTAGGGATCGATCACCACCAGCTTGGCGCCGCGCTTCTTGGCCGCCATCGCATGGGTCATCACGTTGACCTGCGTGTTGACCGGATTGCCGCCCCAGATCACGACCAGGTCCGAATGCTCGCCTGCTTCGCGCAGGTCGACGCCACGCTTGGCACCGGTCCCCGCGATCCAGCCGTTGTCGGCCAGCGTCACGCAGATGGTGGAGTACCAGCGCGAGTAGCCCATGACGTGGCGCAGGCGGTTGATGCCGTCGCGCTGCACCAGGCCCATCGTGCCGGCGTAAAAATAGGGCCACACGGTCTCGCTGCCATGCTGGCTGGCCTTGGCGATGAAGGCCTGCGCCACCTCGTCGAGGGCCGCCTCCCAGGAGATCGGCTCGAAACGGCCGCTGCCCTTCGGGCCGGCTCGCCTGAGCGGCTGCGTGAGGCGATCGGGATGGTGGATGCGCTGGGCATAGCGCGCCACCTTCTCGCAGATCACCCCGGCGGTATAAGCGTTGCGCTGCGAGCCGCGCACGCGCCCGATGGTGTGCGCATCGAGCCGCTCGACCTCGAGGGCGCAAGTGCTGGTGCAGTCGTGCGGACAGACCGAGGGAACGATCTCGATGCTCGCCCGGGGGGCGGCAGTGTCGGTGCTCATGGAAAAATTCCCGGACGAAACGGACGGATCGCCAGCATACCCGCGCGGCGGGGATGAGAGACTGTCGCTTCACACGCTTTGCCGTGTCCCGCCGCGTCCCCACCGTGTCCCCGCCCCGCCGTATCCCCTTTACCGCGCCTGACAGCCTCCCGATTGTCCACCTCCCCGCCCATCCTCCAGACCCCGTCCCCGCTTCGCCTGCTTCCCCTGCTCGCGGTGGGCGCTTTCGCCAGCCAGGCCTCGATCCGGCTGGCCGACCCGATGCTGCCGCAGCTGGCCGCCGAGTTCGGTACCGGCGCGGCCTCGCTGTCCGGTGTGATCACCGCGTTCGCGGTTGCCTACGGCCTGATGCAGCTGTTCTTCGGGCCGATGGCCGATCGTTTCGGCAAACTGCGGATCATCGCAGGCGCCGCCTGCGCGGCGGCGGCCGGGTCGGCCGCCTGTGCCCTGGCCGGGGGGCCGGCCAGTCTGACCGCACTGCGCCTGCTGACCGGCGCCGCCTGCGCCGGCCTGATTCCGCTGACCATCGCCTGGATCGGCGACAACGTGCCCTACGAGGCACGCCAGTCGGTGCTCGCGCGCTTCATGGTGGGAACCACGCTGGGCAACGTGTTCGGGCAGGTCGCGGGCGGCGTCTTCTCGGACACCGTCGGCTGGCGGATGACCTTCCTCCTGCCCGCGCTGCTGTTCGCGGTCGTGGCCCTGCTGCTGGGCTGGCGGCTGCACACCGGCCAGGCGGCGTCGCCGCCGGCGGCCGGCGCCGGGAGCAGCGGCAATCCGATCGCCGCCTTCGGCCAGGTGCTGCGCTCGCCGTGGGCGCGGATCGTGCTGGCGCTGGTGTTCCTCGAAGGAGCGCTGGCCTTCAGCACACTGGCCCTGCTGCCGAGCTGGCTGCACACCCGCCACGGACTGAGCCTGTGGCAGACCGGCATGGCCGCGGCGGGCTTCGGCCTGGGGGGGCTGCTGTTCGCGCTGTGCGGGCCGTGGATGTCGCGCCGGCTCGGCGAACGGGGGCTGCCGCTGATTGGCGCGCTGCCCTTGTGCGCGGGGTTCTGGCTGCTGGGCAGTTCCAGCTGGATGCTGGAAGCGTCCAAGTGCCTGGTCGCCGGAGTCGGGTTCTTCATGATCCACATCACGCTGCAGACGCTGGCCACGCAGATGCTGCCCAGCCTGCGCGGCACCGCGATCGCCGCGTTCGCGCTGTCGCTGTTCGTCGGCCAGTCCGGCGGCGTCGCGCTGGCGGCTCGGGCCAGCCAGCACGTGGGCTTCGAGACGGTGCAGGCCACCAGCGCGATCGGCCTGCTGGTACTGGGAATCACCCTGGCGGCCCTGCTGAGGATCCGCGCCAAGCGTGTCCCGGCACGCTAGACTGCGCCGGTGAGCAACCCGCCCCTCTCTCGCCTGAACCGGTTCTTCGAGTCTTCGCCCCTGCGCCATCCGGCGTTTCGGCACTATTACATCGGCGGCCTGGGCGTTTCGCTGGGCTACACCATGCAGGCGACCATGGCCGCCTGGCTGATGGCCACGCTCACTCCCTCGGCGCTGATGGTCGCGCTGGTGCAGACCGCCAGCACCGCCCCGGCGCTGCTGTTCGGCCTGATCGCCGGCGCGCTGGCCGACCTGGTCGATCGCCGCAAGGTCATCCTGGTCACCCAGTCGGTGCTGCTGGCGGGCACGGCGCTGCTGGGCGTCACCACGCTGGTCGGCCTGATCGGTCCGGGATCGCTGCTGTTCCTCACCTTCGTCATCGGCTCGGGCTTCATGCTGGCCATTCCGGCGCAGCAGGCCAGCATCAACGAACTGGTGTCGCGTCCCGACCTGCCGCGCGCGGTGGCGCTGGGTGCGGTGTCGTTCAACATGGCGCGCGCCGTCGGCCCGGCGCTGGCCGGCGCGATTGCGGCCCTGCTCACCTCGGGCAGCGCCTTTCTGGCGGCCGCCCTGTGCTTCCTGCCGCTGATCCTGGTCGTGCGCAGCTGGAAGCCGCGCGAACCCAGCCTGCCTGGCGTGCCCGAAACCCTGCTCTCGGGCGTGCAGAGCGGCCTGCGCTTCGCCCGGCACTCGCCGGCCATGCGCGCGCTGGTGATCCGCAACGTCACCTTCTGCCTGTGCGGCAGCAGCTTCTGGGCACTGCTGCCCGTCATCGCCCGCGACCAGCTGGCGCTGGGCGCCGGCGGCTTCGGCCTGCTGTCGGCCAGCTTCGGCGCCGGCGCGGTGGCCGGTGCGCTGTGGATTCCGCGGCGCCTGAAGACGGTGTCGCTGAACTCCGTCGTGACCGGGGGTGTGCTGCTGTGGATCGTGGCCACGCTGGTGGTGGCGGCCTCGCACATCACCGTGATCGCGGTCGCGGGCGCCGTCGGCGTCGGCGTCGCCTGGGTCAGCGTGCTGGCCAGCCTGTCGGCGGGCACCCAGAGCACGGCGCCCGACTGGGTGCGCGCGCGGGCCGTGTCGGCCACGCTGGTGGCGGTACAGGCCAGCCTGGCGCTGGGCAGCGCGGTGTGGGGCGCCGTCGCGTCGGCCGGCGGCACCCAGCTCGCGCTGGTGATCTCGGCCGCGGCGATGCTGGTGCTGCACATGCTGAACCGGCGCTACCCGGTGGGCATGGGCACCGAGGCCGAAGTCACCACCGGCGTTCAGCTGCCCGACATCGCGATGGCCATCGAGCCGATGCCCAACGACGGGCCGGTGCTGATCCAGCTCGAGTACCGGATCGACCCCGAGAACGAGGCCGCGTTCATCCGTGCCATCCACGACGTCGAACCGACCCGCCGGCGCAATGGCGCCACCAGCTGGCGTGTGTTCAGGGACGTGGGCGAAGCGGGCCGCTTCGTCGAGCGCTACGTGATCGCGTCGTGGGCCGAATACGTGCGGCTGCGCCTGCGCATGACCTTCGCCGACCGCGAGATCCAGGAGCGGGTGGCGCAGCTGCAGCGCGAGGGGGTGCCGGTGCGGGTGTCCCGGCTGATCGGGGTGAATCCCACCGAGGGGCTGCCGGCCGACGGGGAACCGGCGGACAGCTGATTCATCGAGGTCGGGGTCGAGGTAGGGGGCGACCCGGCGAGGCCGGGTGCGGGCAGATCCGGCAACCCGGACCGCCGATCATGCGCGAAGCCGGGACGCAGGGCGCGACCCGGCTTGGCGCACCGGTGATCAGACCGTGCCGAACCCGGCGATGGCCTTCACTTCCAGATACTCTTCCATGCCGAACTTGCCCCACTCGCGGCCGTTGCCCGACTGCTTGTAGCCGCCGAAGGGCGCGGTGCGCTCGTTGGGCAGGCCGTTCAGGTTGATGTTGCCGGCGCGGATCTGGCGCGCCACTTTGCGCGCACCCTCGACCGTGCCCGCCGACACGTAACCGGCCAGGCCGTAGGGCGTGTCGTTGGCGATCTTCACCGCGTCGGCCTCGTCCTTGAAGCCCAGGATGGTGATGACCGGCCCGAAGATTTCTTCGCGCGCGATGGTCATGTCGTTGGTGACGTTGGCGAACACCGTGGGGCGCACGAAGTAGCCCTTGTCGACGCCGTCCGGACGGCCCGGGCCGCCGGCGACCAGCGTGGCGCCTTCTTCGATGCCCTTCTTGATCAGCGCCTGGATCTTTTCCCACTGGCCGGCGTTGACCACCGGACCGATGCTGGTGTCGGCCGCGCGCGGGTCGCCCGCCTTGGTCTTGTCGGCGACGGCCTTGGCAATGGCGATGGCCTCGTTCATCTTGGACTGCGGCACCAGCATGCGGGTGGGCGCATTGCAGGACTGGCCGGAGTTGTTGAACACATGGGCCACACCGCCGGTGACGGCCTTTTGCATGTCGGCGTCTTCCAGGATGATGTTGGGCGACTTGCCGCCCAGTTCCTGGCTGACCCGCTTGACGGTGACCGCGGCTTTTTGCGCGACGTCGATGCCGGCACGGGTGGAGCCCGTGAACGAGATCATGTCGATGCCGGGGTGCGCGCTCATGGCGGCGCCCACGTCCTGGCCCAGGCCGTTGATAAGGTTGAACACGCCCTTGGGCACGCCGGCCTCATGCAGGATTTCGGCGAAGATCAGCGCCGACGAGGGCGTGAATTCCGACGGCTTGAGGATCATGGTGCAGCCCGCGGCCAGCGCCGGGGCGACCTTGCAGGCGATCTGGTTCAGCGGCCAGTTCCAGGGGGTGATCATGCCGACCACGCCCACCGGCTCGCGCACGACCATCGCCGTGCCGACCTGCTCTTCGAAGTGGTAGGTCTTGAGCACTTCCAGCGTGGACATGATGTGGCCCAGGCCGGCACCGGCCTGCGCTTTTTCGGCCATGCCGATCGGGGCGCCCATTTCGTCGGACACCGCCGCGCCGATGTCCTTCATGCGCGACTTGTAGACTTCGACGATGCGCGTGAGCAGCGCAACCCGCTCTTCGCGGGTGGTCTGGGAGAAAGTCTCGAAGGCGCGGCGCGCGGCGGCCACGGCCTTGTCGACATCGGCCGCCGAGCCCAGGGCGATGTCGTACATCGGCTGTTCGGTGGCGGGGTTGATGACGGGACGGCTCTTGGGCGTCACGGGGTCGACCCAGGCGCCGTCGATATAGAACTGCATGCGATGAACCATCGGGGTCCTCTTTCGATTGAGAGTTGAGCGTTGAAACAGCGAGGGTGCGCCCGCCTCCAGCGGCGCACATCGGGGACGAATCCCACGAGCCAGCCCGCCATTTTGGCACGAACCCCCGGCCGCTGTCGGCCGCCTGTGTCGATCCGAAAGGCCGGGCCATGGCCGAGTCGGCCGGGGCCTGCGATCATGGGCGGCTCCAGAAGTGCGAACCGGAAGGATTCACCATGCAAAAAGCGTTTGCCGGCCTGCGGGTGCTCGATTTTTCGACCACCATCGCCGGGCCCCACTGCACACGGCTGCTCGCCGACATGGGCGCCGAGGTGATCAAGATCGAATCGCCCGAGGGCGACATGATGCGAACCCGCCCGCCGCTGCGCAACGGCGCGAGCACCGCGTTCGGCCAGTTGAACGCCGGCAAGAAGAGCGTGGTGCTCGACCTGAAGACCCCGGCCGCCCAGGCCGCGATCCGCGACCTGGTGAAGACCGCCGACATCCTGGTCGAGAACTTCCGCCCGGGCGTGATGGCGCGCCTGAAGCTCGACTACGCGGCGCTCGCGCCGCTCAATCCGCGGCTCATCTATTGCGCCATCTCGGGCTACGGCCAGACCGGCCCGTCCTCGCAGCTGCCCGCCTATGCTCCGGTCGTGCACGCCGCCTCGGGCTACGACATCGCCCACATGCGCTACCAGGAAGGCCGGACCCGCCCGGACTACTGCGGCGTGTTCTTCGCCGACGTGGGTTCGGGCGCCTATGCCTTCGGCGCGATTGCCACCGCGCTGCACCAGCGCCATGCCACCGGACGCGGTCAGCTGGTCGACGTGTCGATGCTCGAGACGATGATGGGATTCACGCTGACCGAACTGCAGGCCGCGCAGTTCGAGGTGCCGCCGATGGGCCGGCCGATGTTCGGACCGATGCAGTGCGCCGACGGGTATGTGATGGTGGCCGTCGCCAGCGAAAAAACCTTCCAGAATCTGTGCGTGGCGGCCGGCCATCCGGAATGGATCGAAAACCCGCTGTTCAAGAAGTACATGGACCGGCGCGTGCACTGGGGCAGTTTCATGGACCTGGCCGAGGAGTGGTCGCGTCAGCTCACCGTCGCCCAGTGCCAGACGGCCTTCGACCGCGAGGGCGTGCCCTGTTCGCCTTACCGAACCGTGGCCGAAGCGATGGCCGATCCGCAGATCGCGCATCGCCAGGCGCTCACCGAGGTGCACGACGCGGGCGGCAGCTTCAAGGCGCTCGATGCGCCGTTCCGGCTGTCGGACGCCGACACCCATGTGGTCGGATTCTGCGCGAAGCTGGGCGAGCATACCCAGGCCGTGCTGCGCGAGGCCGGCCTGAACGACGATCAGATCGCGACCGCGACGGGGGCGAAATGAGCCTGCCGGTCACCGAACACATCGCGCGCAGCGCGCGCCACACCACGGCTTACCTGGCCTGCGGGCCGGCCGGCGGCACGCCGGTCGTCTTCGTGCACGGCTGGCCGGAACTGGCGATCAGCTGGCGCCATCAGCTGCGCTGCCTGGGGCAGCTGGGCTTTCGGGCGATCGCACCCGACATGCGCGGCTACGGGCGATCCAGCCAGTACCCGTCGCACGGCGACTACGCGCTGGAACACAGCGTGGCCGACATGCTCGAACTGCTGGCCTCGCTGGGCGCCGAACAGGCGATCTGGGTCGGTCACGACTGGGGCACACCGGTGGTCTGGAGCATCGCCAGCCACCATCCCGAGCGCTGCCTGGGCGTGGCCGGGCTGTGCGTGCCCTACCTGCCGCAGGGCTTCACGCCCGCCACCTGCGAACCCTACATCGACCGGCGCGTCTACCCGCGCGAGCAGTTTCCGGCCGGCCAGTGGGACTACATGCACGACTACGAGGAGCACTTCGCGCGCGCGCAGGCCGCCTACGAGGCGCATCCGCTGAACACCGTGAAGGCGATGTTCCGCAAGGGCGACCCGGCCGCGCGGGGCAAGCCCTCGCGGCTGGCCAGCGCGCGCCGCAACGGCGGCATCTTCGGTCCGCTGACAGCGGCGCCCGACCTGCCGCTGGACCGCGACATCCTGAGCGACGAAGACCTGCACCAGTACGCGGCGTCCTTGACGCGCAACGGCTTCTTCGGCCCGAACTCCTGGTACCTGAATGCGCCGGCCAACCAGGCCTATGCGCAGCACGCCCGCCAGGACGGACGGCTCGACATGCCGGTGCTGTTCTTTCATGCCGCGCACGACTACGTCTGCGAGACCATCGACTCGACGCTGGCGCAACCGATGCGCGCGGCCTGCGCCAGGCTGACCGAGGTCACCGTGGCCTCGGGACACTGGATGGCGCAGGAAAAGCCGGTGGAGGTCAACGCCGGACTGGCGCGCTGGCTGGCGAGGGAGTTTCCGGCGCTGTGGTGCGTGTGAGGCCGACCCCGGCGAGCGAGGACCGACCCGACAATGCAGGCGATCAGCCCAGCCAGGCGCGGATCGCCGCCACACCCCGCAGGGTCAGCAGCAGGCGCTCGCCGTCCATCGGCAGCGCCTGCGAGGCGAACTTCGCGATGACGATCTGGCGGGCCCGGTCGACGAACAGGTGCTGTCCGAACACCCCGACGCCAAACAGCATCGGCGAGTCGCCCTTAAGCGCATACCACTGGTTGCGATAGCGGATCGGCAGGCCATCGAAATACGGCACGAAGTCGCCCCGGTTCCAGGCCGACGCATCGCCGCCGGTTTCGAGGTCATGGATCGCGGCGGCTGAAACGATCTGCCGGCCGTCGCGCTGCCCGTCCTGGACCAGCAGCTGGCCGACACGCGCCAGGTCGCGGGTGGTCGCGCAAAAGCCGCCGGCGCAGCGCGGCGCACCCAGCCGGTCGACGGTGATGTAGGCCGGGTGCTGAGCGCCCAGTGGCTGCCACAGCGACTCGCTGACCAGGTCGGCAAAGCGCCGGCCGGTGGCCCGTTCGATCACCCAGCCCAGCAGGTCGGTGTTGGGCGACACGTAGTGGAAACGGCCCTCGTGCGGGCCATCGGGCTGGTCGAGCTGCGAGAAGAAGCTGCGCAGGTCCGAGGGGGTGTCGCCCGGCGCCAGCGGATTCCAGTTCTGGGCCTTGCGGTACTCGATGATCGGCCCGCTGGTGGCCAGGTAATCTTCGTCGAACAGCACGCCCACGCGCATGTCGAGCAGGTGGCGCAGCGTGGCGCCGCGATACGCGCTGCCGGCCAGCTCGGGGATCAGCGCGGTCACCGGCTGCGCGGGATCGAGCACACCGGTGTCGACGAGCTGTGTGGCCACCAGCCCGAGCATCGACTTGGACACCGACATCAGGATGTGCGGCGTGTGCTCGGCCATGCCGCGCGCATACCACTCGCCCACGATCCGGCCGCGCTGCATCACGACCAGTCCATCGGTATCGGTCGCCTCGCGCCAGGCTTGCAGCGACATCGGGCCTGCCGGTTCGGCCAGGCTCCATGTCGACCAGTCGAGCGGCGCCTCGGGCAGGGCCCAGACCGCCTGCGGATCGTTGGCGATGTCCGCCGAGGGCACCAGTTCGCGCACATGCTGGAAGGCCCACTGGTTGAACGGTGGCTGGCGCCAGTTGGCCAGCGTGACCTGGCCGGCAGCGGCAGGCGGGAATCCTTGCATCAGGGTGGCATCGGTCATGGCGGGATGTGGAGGTTAGGTCGTGAATACTCGGTCATCGTGCCGGCTGTTCGCGCGAGTCGGCCTCATGTGCGATCGGACGCATTGCTGCGGGTTTGCGGACCTTCATCACCTGGACAGCAACGCGATATACGACTGGTAGCTGTAGATCCGATTCTTCTTCTGACCGGTCAGTTCGGACACGATACCAAGTTCCTCGAGCAGCCGGACGGCGGCGCTGGCGGTCGGAAAAGTCGTCTCCAGGCGCTGACGCACGTGTTCGACGTTAAAGCGCGGCATCATCGGCAGGAGTTCGAACAGCCGGTAGCTGATCGGCCCCGCCTTGGGGGACTCCAGCAGCCGTTTGCGGTCGGCTGCGATCAGGCTGGCCACGCCGATGATGCCGCGCTCGGCATCATCGGCCCCCGAGGCGACACCTTCCAGGAAGAATGAGACCCAGCCCTCCCAGTCGCCGTCGCTGCGGATGGCTGACAAGCGCCGGTCGTACTCGGCCTGGTGCCGCTTGAGGTAGCCGCTGAGGTACATCAGTGGCTCCTTCAAGAGCCTCCAGTGCTCCAGCAGCGCGGCGATCAGAAGTCGCCCGATGCGACCGTTGCCATCGAGGAAGGGGTGGATGGTTTCAAACTGCGCATGGATCAGGGCGACCCTGACCAGCGGCGGCAGGTCGGAATCGGAGGCGTGGATGAAACGCTCGAGATCCGTCAGCAGATTGCCTATTTGCTGCGGCGGAGGCGGTACGAAGGCGGCCGTACCCGGCCGTGTTCCCCCGATCCAGTTTTGCGAGCGACGCAGTTCACCGGGCTGCTTGCCGGCGCCGCGCACACCATCGAGCAGCAACCGGTGCGCCTCGCACAGCAGGCGAACGCTGATCGGCAACCCCTGCGGATCGCGCAATTGCCCCTGCGCCCAGCGGAAGGCGCGCAGGTAGTTGGCAACCTCCTCGACATCGTCGGTGTTGCTGACCTTCAAGCCGGCTTCCTCATCGAACAGGTCGGTCAGCGTGGCCTGGGTGCCCTCGATCTGGGAGGTGAGCAACGCCTCCTTGCGGAGGGCGCTATACAGCAGCCAGTCCACCGACGGGACCAGTCCAGACACCCCAGCCAGGCGTGCCAGGGCCAGTTCTGCCGCTCGGTTCAGGTCGACGAACGAATTCGGCGCGAGCGGCGGATCGGCCGGAGGCAGCGATCGCGGCACGAAAGCGCGGACCGGCTCACCCAGCGTGGTCGTGATGGCGAAGGCGCCGGTGGTGCGAGGCATTGAAAGTATGCTTTGATTGCTCTTGTCATATTAAATCATTCTTTAATATGAATTGCCAATATCAAAGCCGGCTTTCATACAAGAGAACCCCAGGCTCAAGCTTCGAGTGGTTCAACTCACCCCCGCACCGCGCTCCGGTAGGCGCTCGGACTGCGCCCGAACTGCCTGCGGAAACGCGCATTGAAGGTCGACAGGTCGCCGAAGCCGGCGTCGTAGGCAATCGTGGCGACGGGTTCCGCGCCGCTCAGCAGCCGCTCGGCCGCGCGGCGGATGCGGGATTCCAGCAGGAACTGGTGAGGCGTCACGCCAAGCACCCGGCGGAACACGCGCAGGAAGTGGTACTTGCTCATCGAGGCGCGGCCAGCCAGTTGGGCCAGATCGAGCGGGTCCTGGGCATGGCTGGCGATGAATTCGGCCGCCTCGCCGATGCGCCGCGAATCGACGGCCGACACGCGCTGCGCGCTGGGTGCCGCGCCCCCGCAGGCGCCGATGACGGCCTCGATGAGATCGAGCACGGATTCGTCGGCGTCGCCGGGTGTTTCGCCCGCCACGCCCGCCACGCCCGCCACGCCCGCCACGCCCGCCACGCCTTCCACGACCGCGCCCGGGCCAACCGCGGCGCCAGCCGCGGCAGCGCCGGCAGTGCACCCACAGGGAACCGAAACCGGCTCGATCCGGCCAGGGTCGAGGCCACCTCGTGGAAAACGTCCGGCGCGATGTGGAAGGCGACGCAGCGGTCGCCGCGGCCATGGTCGTGGCCGCATTCGTAGCAACTGCCCTGATTGCCCAGCATCAGCGCGCCCGGGTAGAGCAGCGCGGTGCCGGTTTCAGATCGATACCGGAAGCTGCCTTGGATCACGGCCGCGATGGAGAAGTCGTCGTGCCGCTCCTCGAACACCGGATCGTGCGGCCCGGCCGTGCACAGATACTCGACCGCGCGCCATCCCGAGCCCTGGCGGAGCAGTCGGGCCGAGGGCATTGCAGACATCGAAGCGGTGCTTTCGGACATCGGATGATGTTAGCAATATTCCCCAAGCCCCGGACGCGCGGACTGCCTACGATGGCCATTCACGGGGCGCGAAGACGTGCCCCGCCGAGACACGACAAGGAAAGGACTGGCCATGCTGGATCACGTTTCGATCGGGGTGCGCGACATCGGCCGCACCCGGAGTTTCTACGATGCGGTCTTCGCGCCGCTGGGCTATCGATGCCTGAGCGCGGGCGAGACATCGCTGGGTTACGGCAAGGACTCCGTGGTGTTTTGGATCGGGTCATCGGAAGCCCCGGTCGCGCCCGACATGCGCTCGGGGCTGCACTTCTGCTTCAGTGCGCCGACGCGCGCGGGTGTCGACGAATTCCATCGGGCCGCACTGGCGCAAGGCGGGCGCGACAACGGCCCGCCCGGGCTGCGCAAGGACTATGGCGACTCGTACTACGCCGCCTTCGTGATCGACCCCGACGGGTATCGGATCGAGGCCTATTGCGGCCGCGCCGAATGAACGCGACACCGCTTCGCCATGCCGGTGATCGGGACGCGCAGCATCCCGGTCACCGGGACGGTCATCGTCAAGGGAGAAAGCCATGGGCACCGTCCGCAAGGAGCTGACCACACGGGCATCGGGCCAGGCGATCTGGTCGGCGATCCAGGACATCGGCGCCCTGCACACCCGCCTGGTGCCGGGATTTGTCATCGACACCCGGCTCGAGCCCGGTGCAAGGCTCGTCACCTTCGCCAATGGAGTGACCGTGCGCGAGCCGATCGTCACGATCGACGAGACGGCGCGTCGCCTGGTCTGGAGTGCGCAGGGGTCGCTGACCACGCACTACAACGCGTCGGTGCAGGTGTTCGAAGACAAGGCCCTGGCGAGCCGCGTGGTGTGGGTCGCCGATTTCCTGCCCGATTCGGCGGCGGGCGCCATCGACGCGGCGATGAGCGCCGGCATGGCGGCGATGCAACGGGCACTCGACGCGCTCCTGCCAGAGTGAGACCGCGTGCCGGCACCCGCGCGGCGTCTCAGGCCGTCGCCCGTGCCCGCACGGCGCCGCCGGCCTCCGGCCGCGGGCGCCCCCTGGCGCCCGCAGGCGCTCGCCGATCAGTGCATCTCGCTGATCAGCTTGGTGTTCAGGTAGCCGTCGAAGGTTTCGGTGCCGCCCTCGCTGCCGATGCCGCTGTCCTTGATGCCGCCGAACGGCAGCTCGGGCAGCGCCAGGCCCCAGTGGTTGATGCTGACCATGCCGGCCTCCAGCGCCATGCCGATCGCCTGCGAGGTCTTGGCCGACGTGGTGAAGGCGAACGAAGCCAGCCCGTAGGGCAGGCTGTTGGCGCGCGCGACCACCTCGTCGAAGGTGGAAAAGCGGGTGATCGGCGCGATCGGGCCGAACGGCTCCAGCGTCATCAGGCGCGCGTGATCGGGCACCTCGGTGACCACCGTGGGCGCGAAGAAGTTGCCCGCGCCGCTCATGCGCCCGCCGCCCACCTGCACATTGGCGCCGACCGCGCGCGCGTCCTCGACGAAGGACTCCATCGCCGGCACGCGGCGCTCATGGGCCAGCGGACCCATCTTGGTGGCCGGCTCCAGGCCGTGGCCGACGGTGATCGCACGGGTGGCCTCGATGAACTTGGCCACGAACTTGTCGTAGGCCTTTTCCTGCACATAGAAGCGGGTGGGCGACACGCACACCTGGCCGGCATTGCGGAACTTGAAACCGACCAGCATCTCGGCGGCACGCTCGACGTCGGCGTCATCGAACACGATCACCGGCGAGTGACCGCCCAGCTCCATCGTGGAGCGCTTCATGTGGGCCGAGGCCAGCGCCGCCAGCTGCTTGCCCACCGGCACCGAGCCGGTGAACGAGATCTTGCGCACGATCGGCGACTTGATCAGGTATTCGGACACCTCGGCCGGCACGCCCCAGACCAGGTTCAGGATGCCCGGGGGCAGGCCCGCATCATGGAACAGCCGGGCGATGGCGACCACCGCGCTGGGCGAATCTTCGGGGCCCTTGATGATGATCGTGCAGCCGGCGCCGATCGCCGCGCAGATCTTGCGGATGGCCTGGTTGAACGGGAAGTTCCAGGGCGTGAACGCGGCCACCACCCCGATCGGTTCGCGCACCACCGTCTGGCGCACGTTGGGCAGGCGCGCCGGCACCACACGGCCATAAATGCGCCGGCACTCTTCGGCATGCCAGTCGGCGTGGTCGGCGCAGGACACGACCTCGGCAATGGCTTCGGCCAGCGGCTTGCCCTGGTCGAGCGTGATGTTGTGGCCGATCTCCTTCGCGCGCTCGCGGGCCAGTTCGGCCACCTTTCGCAGGATCTTGCTGCGGTCCATCGGCGAGCTGTGCTTCCAGCTCTGGAAGGCCTTCTGGGCGCTGGCCAGCGCATGGTCCAGATCGGCGCGGCTGGCATGCGGCAGCTTGGCGATGGTCTGGCCGGTGGCCGGGTCCCAGACGTCCTGTTCGCGGCGGCCATCGCCGCTCAGGAACTGGCCATCGATGTAAAGGGCAAGGGTTTCGTACATGCAAGTCTCCTGACGATGTAAGAGGGTCGATCGCGGGTCGATGCCCGCGTGTCTCGGTCGAACTGGTGACCAGGGTGTCCGGCAATTGGCGGGCGATCAGCCCCAGACCTGGCGGGCCACTTCCACCACCCGCTCGAGCTTGCGCCACTGGTCGTCCTGCGACAGCGCGTTGCCGTGGTGGGTGCTCGAGAAGCCGCACTGCGGCGACAGGCACAGGTTGTCCAGCGGCACGAAGCGCGCGGCCTCGTCGATGCGCCGCTTCAGGTCGTCGGCGCTCTCGAGTTCGCCCAGCTTGGTGGTGACCAGGCCCAGCACCACCTTCTTGCCGGCGGGCAGCGCCTTCAGCGGCTCGAAACCGCCGGCACGAACGCTGTCGAACTCCATGAAGAAGCCATCGACATCGGCGCTGAACATCGCCTCGACCACCGGGTCGTATCCGCCCTCGGCGACCCAGGCGCTCTTGAAGTTGCCGCGGCAGGTGTGGATGGTGACCGCCATGCCCGCGGGCCGGTCGGCCAGAGCCGCGTTGATGGTGTCGGCGTAGATTCGCGGCAAGGCGGCCGGGTCATCGCCATTGGCGCGGCAGTTCTCCTGGATCTTGGGATCGCACAGGTAGGCGAAGGTGATGTCGTCCAGCTGCAGGTAGGTGCAGCCGGCATCGGCCAGGTGCCGGATCGCCACCCGGTAGGCGGCCGCGGTGTCGGCCCAGAACTGGGCCAGGTCGGGATAGACCGATTTCGAGATCGAGGCGCGCCCGCCGCGCAGATGCAGCATCGAGGGCGACGGAATCGTCATCTTGGCGGTGCCCTGGCTGACGACCGACTTCAGGAAGGCGAAGTGGTCGGCCATGATCGGGCGCGAGCAGCCGATGCGCCCGGTGACCGAGACGATGGGCGGCTGTTCGGACTGGCCGGCGATCTTGAACTTGGGGCCGGGGTTCTCGGCGCTCGTCACGCCGTCGAGCTGCGCGAGGAAGTCGAGGTGCCACCAGTCGCGGCGGAACTCGCCGTCGGTGATCGAGGGCAGGCCGATCGACTGCTGGCGAGCCACGACCTCGCGGATCGCCGCGTCTTCGAGCTCGCGCAGCGCGGGCGCGGCCAGTTCGCCGCGCTTGAATCGATCGCGCGCCTGGGCGAGCGAGGCAGGCCGAAGCAGGCTGCCGACATGGTCGGCCCTGAAGGGCGGGCGGACAGGCGGACGGGCGGCGGGCGGGGCCATGGCGGTTGCTCCGGGCATTACAGGGTGGCGAGCACGGCGCGCAGCTTGCCGGCGATTTCGTCGATGTGATGGCGCTCGGCCACGAAGGGCGGCGCGATGATCAGCGCATCGCCGGTGTTCTTCAAGTTCAGGCCGGCATCGAACAGGCGCTTTTGCGCCTCGTGGCCACGCGCGCCCGGGGTGGCGTCGGGGGCGACATCGATCGCCGCCATCATGCCGACGCCGCGGATGTCCGAGACGATGGCCAGGTCCTTCAAAGCGAACATCGACTCCAGGAAATACGGCGTCATCTGCGCGGCGCGCTCGATGAGCTTTTCGTCGCGGAAGATGTCCATCATCGCCAGGCCGGCGGCACAGGCGGCCGGGTGGGCCGAATAGGTGTAGCCGTGGAAGAACTCCACGCCGCGCTCGGGGCCGGCGTTGGTGATGGTGTCGTAGACGCCCTGGCGGGCCGCCACCGCGCCCATCGGCTGCGCGCCATTGGTGAGCGCCTTGGCCATGGTCATCAGGTCGGGCGTCACGCCGAAGGCCTGGGCGCCGAAGTTCGCGCCCATGCGGCCCCAGCCGGTGATGACCTCGTCGAACACCAGCAGGATGCCGTGCGCATCGCAGATCTCGCGCAGCCGGTTCAGGTAGCCCTTGGGCGGGGGCAGGCAGCCGAACGAACCGGCGGTGGGCTCGACGAACACCGCCGCGATGTTCTCGCCGCCATACAGCTGGCAGAAGCGCAGCAGGTCGTCGGCCAGTTCGGCGCCGTGCTCGGGCTGGCCGACCGCGAAGCGGTTCTGCGGCAGGGCCGTATGGCGCATGTGATAGACGCCGGCCATGCCGGTGCCGAAGGCGCGCCGGTTGTTGGCCATGCCGGCCAGCGACACGCCGCCCATGTTGACACCGTGATAGGCGCGCTCGCGGCTGATGAACAGCTGGCGCTGCGGCTCGCCGCGCACGCGGTGGTACATCAGCGCCATCTTCATGGCGGTGTCCACCGATTCGGATCCCGAGTTCACGAAGAACACCCGGTTCATGCCGGGCGGCGTGTACTCGATGATGCGCTGCGCGAGCTCGAACGACTTGGGGTGCGCACGCAGGAAGGGCGCGACGAAATCCAGCGAATTCAGCTGATCGAAGACCGCCTGCGCGATCTCGGGACGGCAGTGGCCGGCGGCCACGCAGAACAGGCCCGAGGACGCGTCGATCACCTCGCGCCCATCGGGTGTGTAGCAGTACAGGCCCTGGGCCCGCACGAACATCCGCGGCTCCTGCTTGAACTCCTTGTTGGGCGAGAACGGCATCCAGAAGGGCTGGCGCGCCTGCTGGTCGATCTGAAGTTCACTGTGTCCCATGGCCGGGCTCCGTCGAGGGGTTGATCGGGCGCGCGGTTGGTCGGGCGCGCGCGAGGCGAGGCCGACAGCATAGCGCCAACCGCAAGGCGGCTGCGCCGCGCCGCTGCCGCCATCGGGTGCCAGCCGGCCGCGGGCGCGCGCGATGCCGGGTCGCAGCGATTCGCCCGGATCCGGTACCTGGCGACTTGCCGGTCTTCAGGCACAGCGACCACACTGGCGGCTGCCCCGCTTTCCGGTCGTCCCGCCCTCGTCGTGCCCGCACCCCCTCCCGATTCCCGCCCCGACCGACCGGGCGTGCCCGCGGCCGCGCCGGTGCGCTCACCGCTGCCGGGCACCCCGGCCGCCCCTGCCCTCGCTCCGTTCACCGCGCTGTCGGTGACCCTGTCGGTGCAGATGATCGCCACGGTCGCGATGACCAGTCCGTCGGTGCTCGCGCCGGTCATCGCCGGCGAGATCGGCGTCGGTGCGCAGCACGTCGGCTGGCTGGTGAGCCTGGCCTACCTGGCGGCCATGCTGTCGGGATTGAACGGCGGCTGGCTGGCGCTGCGGCATGGTTCGGTGCGCACCAGCCAGGGCGCACTGGCGGCCTCGGCCGGCGGCATGTGCCTGATGGCCGCCGGCCACCCGCTGCTGCTGCTGCCGGGTGCGCTGCTGCTCGGAGTCGGCTACGGGCTGACCAATCCCGCCGCCGCCGACATCCTCAGCCGGCACGCGCCGCCCGCGCGCCGCGGGCTGTTCTTTTCGATCAAGCAGACCGGCGTGCCGCTGGGCGTAGCGCTCGCCGGACTGGCGATGCCGGCGCTGCTCGCACTGATGCGCTGGCCCAGCGCGGTGCTGGTGCTGGCCGCGGCGATCACGCTGGCCGCGCTGACGATCGGGCCGACCCGCCGCCGCCTCGAGCTCGCGCAGGAGCCGGCTGCTGCGACGAACCAGGCGCCCGCAGGCGCCGGCAATTCGAACCAGGCGCCCGAGGGCGCCGGCGATTCGGCCGCGCCGGGTTTCGTCGAATCGCTACGCACGCGCCTGATCGCGCCGTTGCGCGAAGTGATGGCCTTCCCGCCAACGCGCCAGCTGGCGATCACCTCGCTGATCTACGCACTAATCCAGGTCAGCTTCCTCACCTTCCTGGTGTCGATGCTGAAGATCGAACATCACTACACGCTGGCCCTGGCGGCCAGCCTGCTGGCGGCTTCGCAGGCGGCCAGCGTGGTGGCCCGGATCGGCTGGGGCCACGTTGCCGACCGATGGGTGGACCCCACGCGGCTTCTGGGCATGCTGGGGCTGGCGATGGCCGCCAGCATGCTGATGCTGGGACTTGCGCCGGCCGACAGCCCCAGCATCGTGATGCTGGGCATCACGCTCGCCTGCGCGGCCACCGCGGTGTCGTGGAACGGCGTGTACTTCGCCGACCTGGTTCGCCACGTGGCGCCGCACAAGGTGGCGCAAACCACCGGCGCCACCCAGTTCCTGACGTTTCTGGGCGGCATGAGCGGCACGGCGATATTCGCCGGCCTGGTCAGCCTCAGCGGCAGCTACTCGGCGGTGTTTGCCGGATTGGCCCTGCTGCCGGCCATCACGGGCGTCGTCCTGCTTGCGGCGAGCCGGCGCAAGACGGCGCTCAGCAGCCCGGCTCGCTGAGCAGGGGCTGGGCGGGCGCACGCCGCGCTTCCAGCGGCCCGATCAGAACGACACCGGCCGCGTCGCTCAGCGTCATCCGGATCCGATCGGCATCGATCCGCACGACCTGCAAGCGCACTGTGCCGCCGCTGGCGGGGCCGGTCGCCGTGCTGTCGGAGCGCAGCGCCAGGTCCAGGCCGCGCAGCGGATCCAGGCTCCAGCCTCCGTCGAATCCGAACACCCGGCAGCCCTGCTGCACCCGAATTCGCTGCGGCTCGAAAACGGCCAGCGCATCGCCACCGCGCCAGCTGCCCAGCAGATCGCCCTGCGCCGCCAGCGAGTCGCCCGGCCCCGCGCTGGCCCCCGCGTCAGGGCCGGTCCCGGTGCCCCCGGTGCCCGGCCCGCAGGCAAACAGCAGCGACGAGAGGACCAGAGCGAGCAGCGCACGCAAGGCGAACGGCAACGCGGCCACATCGCGGGCGGCGCCGCGATGCCGCCGCCGTTCCTTCGGGATCTCATTCATGGGAGGCCTCTTGGCGGGTGTCGTAGAAGTAGGCGCCGAAGCGGGCGCGCTGCGTGCGCAGTGCCGGATCGGCATGGGCGGCATCGTGGTCGAAACGTGACTGTGCCTCTCGCATGACCGTGCGAAACGCCTGGCGCCAGGCCTGGGCGGCCACTCGATGCAGGTGCAGCGCCGACGCCTGCGTGATCTCGTCGACGTGGATCGACTGCTCGAGGAAGTTGCGGTCCTCGTCGAGATTGGCGCAGGCGCCCGCGAGGTGGTCGTGCAGATTGGCGCGCATCAGCCAGGCCATCTCCTCGAATCCCTGGCGCGGCGCAAAGCCCGCGGCACGCAGGCGGACCTGGGCGCCTGTCTCGTCGAATTCGGCCACACCCAGGCGCAGCAGTTCGTCCAGCACCGCCCGCGGCCGCACGTCGCTGCTGATCGCCTGGACCAGCGCATCGAAGCCGGCGGGCGATGGACCTCGCGACAGTGCCCGCGGCTGATCGTCGGCGCCGAGGTAGCGCGGATCGCCCAGCCAGCGTGCAACCACCTCGCCCGCGAGACCCAGGGCGGGACGCGGCGCCTCGGGGACCGTGCGCGGCTGCTCATCGGGAACCGTGCGCGGCGGCTCATGGTCGGTGCCCGATGGCTCGCCGGCGGGCGCTGTCCGCTCGAGGGCACCAGCCGGCGCACGCGCGGGCCCGCTCGAGATCGTGTCGACCGCGCCCGGCCCGCGCAGCAAGGTCCTCACATCGCGCCGGTGCACCCCGGACAGCAGGCTGAGCGCACTGTCGGTCTGCACCATGCCGCGCCCGGCCAGCTCGTCGCGCGCGGCCGCGAGGAAGACCGGCTTGAGCGCTGCCACGAACGCCGGATAGGCCACGCCATGCCGCAGCAGCAGGCGCACCAGCGGCTTGATGACCGCAACGACGGTGGCCAGGACAAGTGTCGAACGGGAGGTCGGCACTGGGGATGGACTGGATGTCATGCGTGGGATAATATCCCACAATCATGCTCGAACGATCGATCGCTGAGGTTTCCATGAACATCTCGCACCACTCCCATCGGACCGCCTCCGCAAGCCGCCTGCTGGCGATCGGCCTGGCCGTCTCACTGAGCACGCTGAGTGCCTGCGGCGGCGGCGGGGGCGGCAGCAGCGACCTGGCAAGCGGCGGCGGATCGGGAAACCCACCGGCACCGGCGCCCGCCCCTGCACCCGCCCCGGCACCGACGCCCGCCCCTGCGCCAACGCCCGCGCCAACGCCCGCCCCGGCGCCGGGACCGGCGCCCGCTCCGGCACCACTCGGCGAAAAAGCCCTCAGCCCCGCGCGTCCCGGCGACCTGATCGCCTATGTCCGCCAGCGTCTGGAGCGTTCCGGCGCCGAACTGTCCGGCGGGCTCGCGGCCGGCAGCGTCGGCCTGCCCAGCCGGGACAGTCTGAGCGCCGCCACCAGCTACGCAGGCACCACCGTGCAGGAGGGCGGCGTCGATGAAGACGACCTGCTCAAGACCGACGGCCGACTGCTGGTCAGCCTGGTCCGCAACCAGGATCCCACCGCACTGGTTGCCGCCAACCGCGTGCTGCTGCATCGGCGCGAAGCCGACGGCAGCCTGGCCTCGCTCGCCGGTGTGACGATCGCCTCGGACGCCTCGTTTTCGGGCCTGTACCTGGCGGGCGCGGCGCAACGGGTGGTCGCGATCGGCTCCCGGGATTACATCGGCATTCCCACGAACCCGGCCTCGGCTCAGCCGACCAGCCTGCCATTCGCGCCGCAACTCAATCCCCGGTTGAGTCTCGCGCTGATCGACATCGCCAATCCGGCCTTGCCCGCGCCGCTGCCCAGCGTGACCATCGACGGTCGGCTCACCGCCAGCCGGCTGATCGGCAACCGGCTGTACCTGGTCACCCAGTGGCTGCCGAACCTGCCGGCCGCCGTGTGGGCCAGCGACGAGCGCGAGCGCCGCGCGGCCCTGGATCGCCTGGGCAATGCCGACATCCTGCCGACCATCACCGTGGGCAACGCAGCCCCTGCGCCCCTGGTGAACGAGACCGACTGCTTCGTGCAGCCCGCCAATGCATCGACGGCTGCCGAGATCACCACGGTGACGGTGATCGACCTGGCATCGACCGCGCTCACCCGGCGCAGCCGATGCTTCGTGGGCGGGTCGGAGGCTGTCTATCTGTCGACCGACAGCCTGTATCTCGCCAGCACCCGGTATGCGTACACGACTGACGCCCGCGGCCTGAGCTACCGCCAGGACACCAGCACCGACCTGCACAAGTTCAAGCTGATCGACGACGGCCTCGACTATCGCGGAACGGGCAACGTGCCGGGCCACCTGGGCTGGGAACCGGAGAAGAAATCGTATCGACTGAGCGAGTACAACGGCGACCTTCGGGTCTTGAGCTATACCGGCGAAACCGGCTGGTTCCTGCCGGCAATGGTCAGTGCCGCCGCCATTGACGCACCCCTCCCATCGCCGAACACCTCCGGGCCACCCTCGCCGGCCACGCTCACCATCCTGCGCGAGAACTCCGCGGACAAGAGTCTGCAGGCGATCGCCACGCTGCCCAACGCCCGGCGCAGCGCTCCGATCGGCCTGCCGGGCGAACAGGTCTATGCGGTGCGCTTTGCCGGGCCGCGCGCCTATGTGGTCACCTTCCGCCGCACCGACCCCTTGTACATCCTCGATCTGGCCGATCCGGCCGACCCCAGAGCGGTGGGCGAATTGAAGGCCAACGGCTTCTCGGACTATCTGTTCTCGGTTGGCGACGGCCTGCTGCTGGGCGTGGGCAAGGACGCGAACAGCGAAGGCCTGGTGGGCGGCGTGAAGCTGGCCCTGTTCGACGTTGCAGACCCGGCCCGGCCTCGCGAAATCGCCACCCGCCAGTACGGGCAGCGGGGCAGCGCCACCGCGCTGGACACGAGCCGGCACGGCATCAACCTGTTCACGCAAGGCGATGTCACCCGGGTCGCGCTGCCCTTGCGCATCAACGAAACCGCCGGTACGCCGCGCGGCGGCTACGAGCCGACCCGCCAGGGGCTGGCGCGATTCGAGGTCAGCGCCGGGGCGCGCAGTCTGACCGACAAGCCGATGCTGTTCCCGGTGGTATTCGGCCCCGCAGCCCCTGCGCAGACGGCCTACGGAGCGCTGGACATCGGCCGGGCACGCAGTGTGCAGATCGAGGGGCAGGTCTATTACCTCGGCGACGGGACCCTGCTGGGAGCCGCCTGGTGAGGAACGCAAGACCCGTCTGATCCGAGCTCACCCCTGGGTCAGTGGTACAGAGCCGGGCGCTCTCGCCAGAACCTTAGTGCCCCCCCGCCAAGGCCGCCAGACCTGCTCTGACGTGACCGGCATCTGCACCGGATGGGCCCGGGTGTCGACACCGGCACGGGCCAGCGCATCGACCACGGCGTTGACGGTGGCCGGCGTGGCGCCGATGGTGCCCAGTTCGCCCACGCCCTTGACGCCCAGCGCGTTGTTCAGGCAAGGGGAGGATTCGTCCATCTCGGTCTTGAACGGGATGGGCATGTCGGCCCGCGGCATGGCGTAGTCCAGGAAGCTGCCGGTGACCATCTGGCCGGACTCGCGATCGTAGACCAGGTGCTCGCACAAGGCCTGGCCGATGCCCTGCAATGCGCCGCCGTCGAGCTGGCCGCGCACGATGATGGGGTTGACCACCCGGCCGACGTCGTTGACCGACGAATAGGCGACCACCTGGGTGTCGCCGGTGTCGGGGTCGATCTCGACCTCGACGACATGGCAGCCGTTGGGCCAGGTCGGGCCCGCCACCGTGCTGGTGGAATCGATGTAGATGCGCTGGTCGGGCTGGCGCGCGGCCAGGTCGAACAGGCCGATGCTGCGATCGGTGCCGACCACCCGGAACAGCATCTGGGTGTATTCGATGTCGGGCTCACCGACTTCCAGCGCCTCGGCGGCCAGCGCCTTGGCGCGGGTGATGGTGCGCTCCGAGGCGACCGTGACCGCCGTGCCGCCGGTGAACAGCGAGCGCGAACCGGCGCTGCCGAAGCCCGTCGCCAGGTCGGTATCGCCCTGGATCACCCGGATGCGTTCGATCGGCACCCCGAACACGTCGACGGCCAGCTGCGCGTAGGTGGTGGCCAGACCCTGGCCCATGGCCTGCGTGGCCGACACCAGTTCGATGATGCCGTCGGGCTTCACGTTGACGGTGACACGCTCTTCGAAGGCGTTGCCGCCGGTCCATTCGAGGAAGGTGGCCAGCCCCAGGCCGCGCAGTTTGCCGCGCGCCTTGGACTGCGCCGCACGTGCGTCGAAACCGGACCAGTCGGCCAGCGCAAGACCCTGGTCGAGCACCTTCTCGAACTTTCCGCTGTCGTAGACCTGGCCCATGGCGTTCTTGTAGGGCATCTGCTCGGGACGGACCATGTTGCGCCGGCGCAGCTCGGCGCCGTCCAGGCCGATCTGGCGGGCAGCCGCATCCATCAGGCGTTCGATGATGTAGATGGACTCGGGGCGCCCGGCGCCCCGGTACGCGCCGGTGGGGGCGGTGTTGGTGAGCACCGCCTTGAAATGGAAATCGATGAGGCGGATGTCGTAGATGCTGGGCAGCACCCACGGCCCGATCATGGTCTGGATGGCTACGCCAGTGGGCGTGGCGAATGCACCCACGTTGGCGAGCGAGGCCACCCGGAATGCCTGGATGCGGCCACTGGCATCGAAGGCGAGTTGCGCGCGGCTGTGGATGTCGCGGCCATGAATGGCCGCGAGGAACTCTTCACTGCGGTCCGCCACCCACAAGACCGGACGCGACAGCTTGCGCGCGCAGAACGCGACCACCGCGTCTTCCGGGTACAGGCCGGTCTTCATGCCGAAGCCGCCGCCCACATCGCCCACCAGCACGCGGATCTTGTCCTGCGGGCAGCCCAGCACGGTGTCGGCCAGCAGGTTGCGCACGCCGGCCGGCATCTGGCTGCTCATGCGGATGGTGATGCGATCGGTGGCCTTGTCGTGCGCGGCCAGCACGGTGCGCGGCTCGATGGAGGCCGGCGCCAGCCGCTGGTTGACCAGGGGATCGAGGGTGACCACATGCGCGGCGGCGGCGAACGCCGCCTCGACGGCCTTGACGTCGCCGTAGCGGGCTTCGGCCGCGATGTTGTCGGGCGCTTCGTGCCAGACCATCGGCGCGCCCGGCGCGACCGCATCGGTCACCGCCAGCACGGGGGGCAGGTCTTCGACCTCGAGAGCAATGGCTTCGATCGCATCGCGAGCCTGGTCGCGGGTGCCGGCGATCACCGCGGCAACGGCTTCGCCGGAGAAGCGAATGACGTCGAGGGCGAGCGGGAACCGCGGCGGCGAGACCGCACCCGACCCGTCGGCGCGCTTGAACATGGCCGCATGCGGCAGGGGTTTGACACCGCCGGCGACCAGATCCTGGGAGGTGACCACCGCGACCACTCCCGGCATCGCCAGCGCGGCGCTGGTGTCGATGGAAACGATCCGGGCATGGGCGTAGGGCGAGCGCAGGAAGGCGAGCACCAGGGTGCCCTCCGGAGCCATGTCGTCGGTGAACTGACCCTTGCCCAGCAGCAGACTCGCATCTTCGACCCGGCGAACCGCCTGACCACTGCCGAACCGCATTGCCCCGCCTGCTGCTGCTTCACTCATCGTTGTTCCCTGCTCGTTGGATTGGCTTACCAGTCGATGGTTTGGGCCACCGCATCGGCCGCCTGGCGCAACTGAGGCAGGAATTCGATCGCCTCTTCCAGGCGCAGCCGGCTGACCGGCGCCTGGACCGACACCGCCGCCACGACCCGTTGATCGGCGTCGCGCACCGGCACGGCCAGACAACAGATGCCGGCGAGGTATTCCTCGTCGTCGCAGGCATAGCCGTTGGCGCGGATGGCTTCGAATTCACGCCCCAGCCGTGCCGGGTCGGTGAAAGTCTTCTGAGTATGCCGGATCAGCGGGGTGACGCGCAGGAAGCGCTCGCGGCTGCGCTTGGGCAGGTACGAGAGGAACAGCTTGCCGCTGGCCGACGCGTACAGCGGAACTTTGGAGCCGGCGCCGAAGGTGACCCGCAACGGCCAGTTGAACTCGACCCGGTCAAGGAACAGCACGGAATTGTTGTTCGGGATGGTCAGGTTGCAGGTTTCGCCGAGCTGTTCGACCAGCTCTTCGAGCACCGCGCGACGGGGACTGCGGGCCGGCGAACGGACCAGGGTTTCGACGGCCAGCGCGTTCATGCGCTCGGAACAGGCGTAACGCTTGCTGCCGGGCTCGCGGCCGACCAGGCCGGCGTGCTCGAGCGTGGTCAGGATGCGGTAGACGGTCGGCTTGGGGAGCTCGACCTCGCGGCAGATTTCAGACAGTTGGGGCGGCGTGTCGTGGCGAGCGATCGCCTCGAGGATGCGCACCGCGCGCAGGATGGCCGACCCAGCGGGTACCGCTTCGGGCAGGTCTTCGAGGACGTTGGAATGGAAGTCGGAATCGAACTCTGAGTCGTCGGTCATCATGGTCTCGTCTCCACGTAGGGTCGGGTTATTAATAATTTTTAGACCCCTATTATGCGGAAAACGAAATCCGAAAATTCGAATCGCCGCGCCATCGGTTTTATCAGTCACAACCATCTGGCAAATCCGTCAAACATCAACCCACTGATGTTTTCTTCCGGAAATCCAGCTTGCCCTTGCCAACCGAAAGCAGTCGCGGCAATGTGTAGGGTTACCTTGATCTCGTGAGTCCGCGCAGCGGAACTGGCGCGCGGCCGCACGCACTCAGCTGAAGCGTTCTCGAAACGGGCTTTGGCGGCGCATCCGGCGCGCCAGACGCCCCCGGGCACCTGTAGCGGCGTCCGTCAATTGCATCAGCCGAACCTTTTTGGGGCATCCGCCCGCACCCGTGGTCCGTGCACCCGACTCATTTTCCGGATGGTGGAACTTGTGGTGCGGGACGATTGCCTGTTCGAAATGCCAGCCCATCCCGCATCCGGCGCCGGGACCTGGCGAACCAGGCGCCGGCGCAGTCCGCGATCCGGAGCGCCTCAGGGCGCCGCCGCCGTGTAGGTCACCTGTCCGGTGTACCGGCCTGCCGCCGGCGCCACCGAATTCGCGAACGAGTAGGTCCAGTTGGCGGTTTGCTGGGTGACCCGGCCCGAGTAGGCGGTGGCCGCCACCGCCACCGCCGTGCTGCCGGCATTGCTGAGCACCGGCGCCGGCAGTCCGGGGTTGTCGCTGACCGTGCGGATCTGGTCGTAGCCGATGTAGCCGCCGGCCCCGTTCCCGAGCCCGGCTCCGGCGCCATTGTTGGTCGCCGACAGGGTCACCGGACCGGCATTGCTGCGCACGATCACCGTCAGGGTGCCGGCGCCGCTCGCGGCCACCCCCGCGCCGGTTCCCAGGCCAAAGGGCGGCAGCGTGGCGGTGGGCCCCGATGCAGGCGGCAATCCCGTCAGGTCGAACTGGACCGTGTCGATGACCGCGCCGGCGCTGCCCACCTGCAGAAAGATGAACGCGCCCACGTCCAGCAGCATGTTCAGGTTCGCCCGCGCCTGGTAGGGCGCGCTGCTGTCGCCGACCCAGACGGCCTGCGCCAGCGGCGCCCAGAAAGCCGCGCCAAGGACGGCCAGCCCGAATGCCTTGGCTCGACAGGTCATGGCATCTGCGCCTGGATGTCGAAGCCGCCGTTGTCCCAGTCGAGCCGGCCGGACAGCGTCACGGGGTAGCGCAGCCCGGGCTTCTTCTTGGTGGTGAGGTTCTCGGCCGGCAGCAGCGGCAGCCGGCGGGTCTGCCCCGGCAGCACCGGCAGCGTCGAGACCGGGAAAAACACCGTCTTGCCATCGGCATCGGTGCCGCGCAAGGCGCCTTCGAGGCGGCCGTGCGCATTGCCGTCATTGCGCACCGTGACCATCGGCACGCGTTCGCCGTTGTCTTCGCCCATGGCCACCGACACCAGGCTGATCTTCGGCTGCGCCCCGCCGACCGCGACATAGACGATCACACCCAGCCGGCCGGTCAGCGGCAGCTGGATCGGCGAATCCTTGATCAGGGGGATGGCGCGCTGATCGTAGTTCTCGACCAGGATCGCCAGCCGGCATTCGCCGACCGGCGCATCGGCGGGCACATGCACCTCGAAGCGCAGCTTGCGCCGCACCCGCGGCTCCAGCCGCACGGCGCGGCGCTCCAGTCTCAGCCACGGCCGGCAGCTGCCGGGCTGCAGGGCATCGAAGAATTCGAGGCCCTTTTCTTCGGTGAGGATCCAGTCGGCACTGCGGATCACATATTCGGTGCCCTCGGGGCCGATGTGCTGCAGATCGAGCGTGCGCGACAGCACGTCGCCCGGCTTGGCCTCGAGCTCGAATCGCGAGGGCGAGGCCGCCGCGGCGAAACCCGCGGCCCGGACGCCGGGCGCGGCCAGCATCGACAGCAGCATTGCCGCCGCCAGGGACCACCGAAGTCGACCCGTGAACCCTCGCATGCTCATTGAGTCTCGATCTCGAAATACGGGTCGAAGCGCAGCCGGCCGGTGAAGTAGCGGCTGTCGACTTCGAGCTGCACGTCGAAGACGTCAGCCAGCGAGCCCGCCGCGACCCGGCCTTCGAAGACGGTCACGCGATCGCCGGCCCGCGCCTCGCCGGCGCGCAGCGCGCCCTGCGACTTCCAGCGCACCTTCAGGCCCAGGGGCGAGGTCAGCCCTGCATCCATCGGAATCACGTACAGCACCCGCACCTGTCGCCCGACATAGCGGGCGACATCGAGCCGGTATTCGATGCGCGGCACCTCGGCGCTCATCAGGTGGTAAGACGGGTCACGGTCACCGCGCTGCCACTGGATGGGCGCCCATTGCAGGTCGACCCGCACCTGGCGCGCCGGAGCCAGGTCGGTCAGCCGCTCGGTGAGCGCCGCCGCCGGGCCCGAAGCCGCCAGCAGCGCGCCCGCCAGGCACCAGGCCAGCATCGGCCCGGCACCCGCGTGCCAGCCCGCTCGCCGCTCCGGCGTCACGGCATGCTCACCGTGTAGACGACTCGACCCGCATAGCGGCCGGCCGGGACCACGACGTCGTTCAGATAGAAAAAGGTCTTGGTGACCGAGACATACCGGGAGTTGCGAAAGCTGCCGAGCGACTGGCTGGCCGTGCCGTTGAACGTGCCGCTGGAGATTTCGGTTCCGCCGGCCACGGTCCAGCGGAAGCGGGTCAGTGGAATCGTCGTGCTGCCGCAGGTCGCGGGCGTGGAGCAGGTCAGCGGCACCGATGAATCGACGCTCCAGACCGCCGTGCGCGAATTGTTCACCGGCGCACGCGCCGAGGCATCGATCAGGGTGTCGGTGCGGGTTCCGTTCTCCAGCCCGGTGATCGCCGACCCGTCGCCCACGTTGCCCCCGGGCACCGTGAACCGGATGGTGTCGACCGACGCATCGGTCCAGCCCGCGCCGGCGAACACTTCCGCGGCGCCATTGGCGATCACGCTCGTGCCGGCCTGCGCGCTGCCCGCCACGATCACCGCCGCAATCCCAGCCGCCCATCCTGCCAGACCTGTCATGCGGCGAGTTTAGCGCAGGCGTGCCGGCGGCCCGGCTGGCGCCCCGGAGCACGGTGGCCACCGGACGAGCGGCCGCCCGCTCAGGGCTGCGAGGCCGTGTAGGTCACTTGCGTCGTGTAGCTGCCGGCCACCGGCAGTGCACTGGGCGCATAGCCGAAGGTCCACACGTCGGCCAGATTGTTCACGCCCGCCGACCCGCGCGCGGCCGCGGTGCAGCCCAGGTTCGCGCCCGGGTGGCCCAGAGTGCCACCGACCGTCGAGGTGACGGTGATGTCGCTCAGCGGAATCGTCGAGGCGCCCGCAGTCAGGGCCGCGCCGCTGCAAGTCAGGTTGGCGGTGCCGTTGTTGGTCCACAACTGGACCGCAACCTGGCCGTCGGAGGCACCGTTGTTGTCGGTCGCGGTGATGGTGCCCAGGGCCGGCGGCAAGGCGCCGCTGAAAACCTGGTCGCTGACCGGCAAGGTCGCCAGCGAGCCGGAAAGCCCGACATTGAAGTTGACTGTGTTGATGGTGGCGCCGGCATCGCCGACCCGCAGATAGAGCACGCGCGGCACATTGACCGCGAAGTTCAATCGCGCCGTGGCCGACAGGCTGGTCGTCGTCGACGGCACCGCGGTGATCCGGCTTTCCGCCCAGGCGGCCCCGGTCAGCAGGGACAACGCGAGAAATGCGGCGAGTTTCTTCATGTGTTCTTTCCTTCCAATCACCCTCGATAG
>JADJVQ010000001.1 GCA_016710525.1 Burkholderiaceae bacterium | reverse complement strand
CCCAACAGCAAGCTGCGCGTGCCGGCTTCGCTGGGCACGATCTCGCCCGAGCACGATGTGGCGCTGGTCAAGATCGATGCGGCCGCCGGCAATCTGAAGAAAGTCGATCTGCGCGACAGCTACGACACCCTGAAGTCCGGCGACCAGATCGTGGTGCTGGGCTACCCGGGTGTGTCGGCCAAGTCGTATGTCATCACCAAATCGCAGGACATGTTCGTCTCCAAGAGCGACGTCACGGCGATCACCGACGTCTCGGTCAACCAGGGCATCATTTCCAAGATGGTTCGTGGCAAGACCGGCGCCCAGCCGGGCGAATATCTGTCCGAAACCGGCGACATCTACGAGATGAGCGTGAACTCGGCCGGCGGGGGCAACAGCGGCGGCCCGGTGTTCGATGCCGACATGAAGGTGATCGGCATCTACAGCATGGGCCGCTCGCGGCCCGGCACATCGATCTCGGGCGCGGTGCCGATCCGCTACGGGATCGAACTGCTCGATCCCACCAAAGCAGCCGTCCCGAGCAAGTAGCGCATCCGATGGGCTTGTTCAACTGGTTCCGGCGCGACTCGGGCCCATCCGCCCCCGGGCGGCCCGATGATGCCTATCGGGCCCTGCTCGAGCGGCCCGATCCCGGCATGGCGCCCTGGTTCGCCACCGACACCTCGCTGATCAGCGATGCCGGGCCGGTGCGCAGCAACAACGAGGACTACCTGCTGGCGATGTCGCAGCCGATCGCCGGGCTGGCGACCGAACGCACCTGCCTGGTGGCGCTGGCCGATGGAATGGGCGGGCACCTCGCCGGCGAAACCGCCAGCCGGATCGCCGTCGAGACGTCGATCAACCTGCATCGCCAGCCCAGTTCCTCGAACACGGCACGGCGATTGCTCAGCGCCCTGGAACACGCCAATCTGTCGGTCTACGAGCATGCCCAGACCTCGGCCGAATTCGAGGGCATGGGCACGACCCTGGTGCTGCTGGCGCTCACCGATTCCGGCGCATACTGTGCCTGGGTCGGCGACTCGCGCCTGTATCGCTGGCGCGGCGGACAGCTCGAGCAGCTCACCCGCGACGACACGCTGGTGCGCGAACTGCTCGAACAGGGAATCATCCAGGCTCACGAGGCGCAGGGCCATCCCGACCGGTCGGTGCTCAGCCAGGCGCTGGGCACCAAACCAAGCCTGCGGCGCCTGAACCTGATCGGGCCGATCGACATGGTGGTGGGCGATTGCTTCATGATGTGCTCCGACGGTCTTCACGACGTGGTGCCGCAGGCGCGGCTGGCCGAGGTGCTGGCCATCGACGATTCGCGCGCGGCCTGCCAGGAGCTGCTTCGCCAGGCGGTGCTGCACCACGCCGACGACAACATTTCGGCGGCCGTGATCCGGATCGGGGCGCTCGAGGCTCAGCGCCCGTCCCTGCGGCGCACGGCGATCACTGATATCGACGAATCATGAGCGGCGACCAGATCGGCAACTTCCGCATCATCGGACGCCTCGGCGAGGGCGGGATGGGCGAGGTTTTCCGGGCCATGGACACCATGCTCGAGCGCGAAGTCGCGCTGAAGACCCTGCGCCCGGAACTCAGCGCCCGCGAAGAACTCGTCGAACGCTTCCGGGTCGAGGCCATCGCACTGGCCAAACTGAACCACCCGAACATCGCTGCGGTGTATTCGTTCTTTCGCGAGAACGACCGCTATCACATGGCGATGCAGTTCGTGCACGGGCAAACCCTCGAGCAACGGCTGATCGAGCGCACCCGCCTGGGCTGGAAGGAAGCCGCCCAGGTCGCCATCGACGTGCTGCAGGCCCTCGAGCATGCCCATGCCCAAGGCGTCATCCACCGCGACCTGAAGCCGGCCAATCTGATGCTCGATCCCACCGGCCGCACGGTCGTGATGGATTTCGGCATCGCCCGGGTGCTGGCGCGCGCGCGCCAGACCCGAGCCGGCAACCTGGTCGGGACGATGGAATACATCGCACCGGAAATCGTCCGCGGCGAAGACCCCGACCGGCGCGCCGATCTCTATTCGCTCGGGGTGGTGCTGTTCGAACTGGTGACCGGCCGGCTGCCCTTCGTCGCCGACACCGATTACGCGATGATGCGCGCCCACACCGAACTCCCTCCGCCCTTGCCGACCGCACTGTGCGCCGACCTGCCCAAGCCCTTCGAGGCGGTCATCCTGCGGGCGCTGGCCAAGACGCCCGACGAGCGGTTCTCGAATGCGCGCGAGTTCCTGGCCGCGCTGTGCCTGGCCTCCGGGCTCGACGAGCCGCATGCCGGAGCGACCAGGTCGCTGGCCCTGCCGACGCCCAAACCCTGGTGGTCACGGGCGCTGGAACCGATGGCGCCGCTGCTCGGCAAGATCCGCGATCAGTTCCAGCCCCCCTCGCAAGGCGGATGGGTGGCATGGGTCGACTGGGGCAAAGCCAATCCCGGCCTGGCCATGGCCGGTGCGGCCGGACTGATCGCCATCGCCTTCGTGGTGGCCGGGCTGCTCAGCAAGCCCAAGCCGCCGGCGCCCGCCTCCGACACCCCGGCGGCCGTCCTGCCGGTGCAGGCCGGTGCCAATACCGGCGGCCCCAGCATCGACACGCCGGCACGCAGCCCCGTCAGTTCCGGGACAGCGTTGCCCCCCGCGGGCGACTCCAACCCGCCGCCGCGCGCCGCCGACAAGCCTGCCGAACCGCCGCGCGACAGCCGCGATGTCGTCATGCCGCCCGAACCCAAGCCCAACGTCGTGATCGAGCGGACCACCCCGGCTCCCGAGACCCCACCACACCCCCGCCCCGTCCAGCGCAATCCCGAACCCGAGCGCCCCAGCGGCGGCTGGTACATCAAACGATGATGCCCCTTCCTACAAGACGAGCCGCCCTGGGCGGCATGGCGCTGGCCCTGGCCGTTGCGCTGGCCGGTTGCGACACGCCGCCGGTGCGCAAGCTCGAAGACGCGCTCCAGGACCTCCAGTTCAAGAATCGCACCCGCGGCGAACAGCAGCGCGGCGACGCCACCGTGGTGGCCCGCGAGATGGGCTGCACCGCGCGGTCCGGGCCGCAGGTCAGGCTCGATGCCCACGAGGTGCTGCCCTCGCGCCCCACGGCAGGGCGCGAGATCAACCATCGGCTGGTGTATTCGGCCTGCGGAATCGGTGCCGGCGTCACCGGCACCCTGACCCGCAAGGTCAGCTATCGCGGGCGCGAACTGTTCGAAGACAGCGAGCGGTTCACGCTCAGGCCCGGACGCTGGGCGGTCGATGCCTTCATCGGCGTGCCGGGCCAGGCGCAGCCCGGTGTCTACCGCATCGACGCCCGCTTCGAGTACCGCGGCATGAGCTTTCGGAGCACCGACGACTTCACGGTGGTGCCGCGCTAGCGCCCGGCACGGCGCCGCCGCGACCGGGGCCCACCGGGCCCTGGCCCGCGACGACTCAGGCGGTGCCCCCGACTGTCAGGCCTTCGATACGAAGCGTCGGCTGTCCGACCCCGACCGGCACGCTCTGGCCGTCCTTGCCGCAGACGCCCACTCCGGAATCGAGCTTCATGTCGTTGCCGATCATCGTGACGCGGGTGAGTGCGTCGGGGCCGTTGCCGATCAGGGTCGCGCCCTTGACCGGATACTGAATCTTGCCCTTCTCGACCCAGTACGCCTCGGCCGCGGAGAACACGAACTTGCCGTTGGTGATGTCGACCTGCCCGCCGCCGAAGTTCACCGCATACAGCCCACGCTCGATCGAGGCCACGATCTCGGCCGGATCCCGATCGCCCCCAGCATGAAGGTGTTGGTCATGCGCGGCATCGGCAGATGCGCGAACGATTCGCGCCGGCCATTGCCGGTGACCGGCACCTTCATCAGGCGCGCGTTCAGGGTGTCCTGCAGATACCCGCGCAGAATGCCGTCTTCGATCAGCACATTGCGCTGGGTGGCATTGCCTTCGTCGTCGATGTTCAGCGACCCGCGACGGTTGGCGATGGTGCCGTCGTCGACCACCGTGACGCCAGGCGCCGCCACCCGCTGCCCGAGCTTGCCGGCGAATGCCGACGATCCCTTGCGATTGAAGTCGCCCTCCAGGCCGTGGCCGATCGCCTCGTGCAGCAGCACGCCGGGCCAGCCGGGCCCGCAGACCACGGTCATGGCGCCGCCGGGCGCCGGCCGGGCTTCGAGGTTCAGCAGCGCGGCATCGACCGCCTCGCGGGCGTACTGCTCGAGCATCGCGTCGTCGAAATAGCCCAGTTCGAGGCGTCCGCCTCCGCCGCTGTGACCCTGTTCGCGCCGGCCGTGGCTCTCGGCGATGACCGTGAGCGATACCCGCACCAGCGGGCGCACATCGGCAGCCATCAGGCCGTCGGAACGCGCGACCAGCACCACGTCGTATTCGGCTGCCAGGCCGGCCATGACCTGAACCACCCGCGGATCACGCGCCCGGGCCATGCGCTCGATGCGTTCGAGCAGCGCGACCTTGGCGGTGGAGTCCAGTCCGGCGATGGGATCGCCCGCGAAGAACAGGTCCCGACCCGTGCCGGGCGACATGGCCGAGGCGACCTTGACGCGGCCCGCCCCACTGCGCGCAATGCTGCGCGTGGCGCGCGCCGCCGACAGCAGCGCCCCCGCATTGATCTCGTCGGAGTAGGCGAAGGCGGTCTTTTCACCGGCCACTGCTCGCACACCGACACCCTGCTCGATCGAGAAGCTGCCCGATTTGACGATGCCCTCTTCGAGGCTCCAGCCCTCGCTGCGCGTGTACTGGAAGTACAGGTCGGCGTAGTCGACCTTGTGCTCGAACACTTCGGCCAGCGCGCGGGTGAGGTCGCGCTCGTCCAGTCCGCTGGGTTCGAGCAGGCGCTGGCGCGCGATGGCCAGGCGATCAATGCCTTCGTCGACAAGCTTCATGAAAACTCCTTACATGATCCGATGGGTCAGTGCCGGCAGGCTGCGCCTGACATCGGCGATGCGCTGGCGCTGCAAAGTGCCCGCGACCACGCCGGCGCCCTCGGGCAGCACCTGCAGCACCTCGCCCCACGGATCGATCAGCATCGTGTGGCCCCAGGTCCGCCGCCCGTTCTGGTGGCGCCCTCCCTGGGCAGGCGCCAGAACATAGCACTGATTCTCGATGGCCCTGGCGCGCAGCAGGATCTCCCAGTGGGCTTCACCGGTGGTGTAGGTGAAGGCCGAGGGCACGATGATCAGGTCGCACGGCGACAGGGCCCGATACAACTCCGGGAAGCGCAGGTCGTAGCAGACCGACACCCCGATGCGCCAGCCGTCGATGTCGATCACCACCGGCGTGCGCCCGGCCTCGATGGTCGCCGACTCGTCGAACCGTTCTTCGCCGCGGTTGAATCCGAACAGGTGGATCTTGTCGTAGCGGGCGCTTCGCCTGCCGTCAGGCCCGAAGACCAGGCAGGTGTTGCGCACCCGCGAAGGCCGCGACGAGACCAGCGGCACCGTGCCCCCGATCAGCCAGATGCCGTGTTGGCGGGCCTGCTCCGAGAGGAATGACTGAAGCGGGCCGTCGCCCTCGGGCTCGCGCAGACCGACCTTGTCGGTGTCGCGCTGGCCCAGCAGGCAGAAATACTCCGGCAGCACGACCACGCGGGCACCGCCCGCGGCGGCCTGCGCGATCGCGACTGCGGCGGCCTCGCAGTTGGCGGCAGGGTCGATGCCCGAGACCATCTGCACGCCGGCGACCGCCAGGGAGGCGCTGGCGACGGATGGCGGGACTTTGGCGGGGGCGGGACTGCTCATGAAGACTCTCCGTGACGGGGGACGAACTATTCAACGATACGCGTGGGCGCGACGATCTGCCGGCGCCGCTCGGACACCAGCGGGTCGGCCCACGATCCGCTGACCGCGTATTCGTAGGACAGCAGCTGCTGCAAGGGCCGCCGGAGCACGAACTGCGCGACGAAGGTGCCCAGTCCGATCACCGGGTTGGCCAGCGCCGCGTAAGCCAGCGAAGCCAGCCCGGCATTGAACTCGGGGCGAACGGTCACCTCCAGCGACTGCGTTTCGCTGGCCAGGCTGGCGACACCCCGGATGTCGACCTGCGCCTGCGCGCCGCGCATCTGGAAATTGTCGGTGCGCGCGATGCCGGCCTGCACCTGGACATCGGCGCTGATGTCATCGAACGCGAAGCCCTCGGCGAACACGTCGCGGAAGTCGAGCGACAGGCGCCGGGGCAGCGACTGCAGACTGAGCACGCCGATCAGCTTGGCCAAACCCGGCTCGGTCTTCAGGAACTGGCCCTTGCCGACCTGCAAGTGCATGCTGCCGGTCAGGCTCGGGTAGTCGATCGCCAGCGGCGAACCCTGCCAGCGCAGGCTGCCGGCCACTTCGCCGCTGCCGCCCTTGAGCGCCTGGTGCAGGCCATAGACGCCGAGCAGGGCCCCGGCGTCGGCCACCTCCAGCTCGAAATCGAGGGTGGTGGAGCGCGGCGAGCCGGCCCGGGCCGGGGCCCAGGTGCCGCGGGCGCTCAGCGCGGCGGCCGGGTTGTTCACCTTCAGTTCGTCCAGGCGCCAGACGGGCAATGCGGCGGTGCCTCCATTGGTCGCCTTCAGCGACATCGCACCCAGCCGGCGCTCGCCCAGCACGAGCTCTTCGGCGGCGATGTCCAGCGCCGGCAGTTCGTCGGGCGAGGTGTCCAGCAGCGATTCGAATTCGCTGGTGCGCGCCTTGGGTATCTCGAGCCGGGCGAACCGGGCGGTCAGCGTGCCGATCCGCTGCCCTGGCGCCGGCTCGCGCCAGTTGAAGAAGCCGTTGACCTCTCGCGCGCCGATGTTGGCCCGCCAGAAGCCCTCGACGCGGGTCGCGCCAAAAACCACGTCGTGCAGCCGCTTCCCGCCCACGGTGACCTGCGGAGACACCACCGAGACTGTCGAGGGCAGCAGCGAGAATCCGGGCGCGAACTCGGTCGCGGCGCGCTGCTGCGCGTCGCGCATTTCGCCGCCCATCAGCAGCGGCATCCACGCATCGAGATCGATGGCGGCGGTGTTCAGCAGCAGCGACAGGCCCTGCTCGGGCAGCACCGGCTCGGCGTCGATCGCAAAGGCGCCCCGCTTGATCAGCAGCCGCTCGCTGCGCGGGTCGCGCTCCCTTTCCAGGGCCAGGCGGACCGAATCGCGCAGCTCGACCCGGATGGTGTCGCGCATCGAACGGGCATTCGGGTCCGCCGGCAGTTGCGCGGTGGTCTGCACCTTGAGGGGCCAGCTCGCGTCGGCGGTTTTGGTGAAAGGTGCCGGCAGCGAGGCCGCCAGGCCGGTCAGATCGGATTCGAGCGTGATCGACGCCGCGCGCCGTGACACGTCGATGCCGGCCTTGTAACCGGTTTCGCCGGTCAGCCGGCGGGTCAGCGGATTGTCGACCACCCCGCGCATGCCCGCCGCGTCGATGCGGCCCTGTGCGCGCAGCGTAAACCGGCCCGGTCCCGAGGTCTCGCCCTCGACTTTCAGCGGTCCGCCCAGAAAGGTGGCCGCCATGGCGCGCAGCGCCAGTCCTTGCTCGCTGAACTCGAGCGTGCCGGTGAGGTCGGTGAACGGGGGCAGCGTACTGTCCAGGGTCAGCGCATTGCCCAGGAATCCCACCGACCCGGCCACCTTGGAGCGCTCCAGCTCGCGCAGTGGCAGCTCCAGCCGCAGATGCAGCCTGGCGTTGCCCTGGACCACCGTGTCACGCACGAAGTCGTCGATCCGGGTGGCCACCGGACTCTCATTGACGAACCGGATCATCTCCTGGGCGGATCCTTCGCCGCTGCCCTCGACACGCACCACCGCCTCGCCATAATCGCGGATCGTCGCGGTGGTGGCGCTCAGCGCCACGTCGAACACCTGCCCCGAGCGCATGGCGACCTGCAGGCCATTGCGCTCCAGGCGCAGCCGGCCCTCGCCGCGCTCGATCCGCGGCCAGCCAGGGGCATAGATCAGCGTGGCATCGCTCAGATGCGAATCGACCACGAACTCTCCGTCACCCGCCCGCGCAAACGGGAAGTCGGCCAGGTCGCCACGGAGCGAGAACTTCACATCGTCGAGCCGGCCCGAGACGACCGCATGCTGAACCCAGTCGCGCACCGGCTGCGAAATGACCATCGGCAGGTAGCGCCAGACCCGGGTGCCTTCACCGCGCTCCAGGCGGCCTTCGAGGCCGATCAGGCCCGGACCCTTGCCGCCCGATCGATAGTGGCCCGACACGACGCCGGAGGCATCGGGGTTGCCGAAACGGATCGATTCGAACTCGGCCGTCACCTGGCTGCGCTGCGGGCCGGGTGCCAGCGCAAACCGGACCACGCCTTCGAGGTCGTCGAAGGCGACCGCGGGCTCGGCGAAGATGCCCGGCAGTCCGATCACCGACTGGCGGGCCTTGACCCGCAATTCGCCGCCCTGCCTGCCCATGCGGACCTCGCCGCCGAGGTTCTGGAACCAGGGCATGCCGATGACGGGGCGGCCATTGCCATCGAACGGCGGCTGCGGCGAACTGCGCGCCAGATGACGAACCGACAGGCGCTCGAAGCTGGCGACGGCCTCGTAGTCATCGTCCGCGCCGTCGTTGGGCGCCGCGGCGGATTGGCGCGCCCAACGGCCGCTCAAGCCGGCGATTCGCCCGCCGACCTGCCAGTCGCGCAAGGCCTGCAGCGTCTCGGGCGCCAGGGGCAGGCGCTGCATCAGCGCGATCAGCGGACCGGTTTCGAATCCGCGCACCGCGCCCTGGACAGCCAACGGGCGCCACGCCGGGTCGAAACTCAGGCGCAGCGGGCCGTCGCTGGCGAGATCGAGTCCACCCGCCTCGCGCAGCTGCGCCGAGTGCAGCAGGACGTCGAACTGCTCGCCGCTGCGCCTGATCCGCGCATCGAGCGCGACCTCGGGCAACACGAGCAGGCCACGCGGCCCCGGCGCCACCCGCCACCGCACACCGGCGGCGGCCAGCTTCAGCTGGCCGTCCATGGCACGGCCCTGATCGAAGCGCAACCAGCCCTTCAGATCGGATCGCATCGATTCGAGTGCCAGCGGATGGAGCATCGGCAGGCTGTCCGGCTTGTCCAGCGGCAGGCGCCGCAACAGGGCGACGCTGGCCTGGTCGACGCCGGCATAAGCCTCGCCCGTCCAGCTGCCGGGCTCGCTGGCACTCGATCGCGGCGGCCGATAGAACTCGGTGGCCAGATGCAGCCGCTGCCAGGCGCCCGGCAGCGGACCGGCCGTGAGCGAACCGCGATGCCGCCGCCCGACACTGCCCACACTCAGGTCCACCGACTCGAGCACCTCGCGGGTGTCCTCGATGCGGTCGCGCCACTCGATGCGGCCCGAACGGACCAGGATTCGGCGCTGGCTGAGCAGGCGGTTCAGGCCCTGCCCGTCGTCCGGCGCATTCAGATCGAAGTCGACGCCGGCCAGCCGCAGCCAGCCCTGCACACGCCGCTCGATGCGCACCCGGGGCGACTCGAGCTGCACGACGGCGAACCGAGGCTCGGACGACACCAGCGTGCGCGGCGACAGCACCAGCGTGGCGCGCGGCACGACCAGCGCGTAGTCGCCGTCGTCGTCCATCACGGTGAACCCTTCGAGCGTGAGACGCGGCAGCAGTCCCTCGAAGCCGGTCTCGATGCGCGCGATCTCCACCGGATGGCCCAGCCGGGTGCTCAGTTCGGCGACGATCCGGGGGCGCCATTCGTCCAGTCTCGGCCAGACCAGGTGGCGCAAGGCCAGGTACCCGATCGCCAGTCCGAACGCGGCCAGCACCAGCATCCACAGGACCCAGCGCACCAGCCAGGGAGAAGGCCGGCGTGAGGAGCTCTTGTTGGGCGCGAAGGCCGGTTGCACTGTGGAACGGCGGGAAATGGGGCGGGAGGGAAGGCGGCTAGGGCGATATGGGTTGGCGCGGCACTCTGAATGGCCGACCGGTCGGGGTCGGGCCCGGAACCCGCCAGGCAGCCTCCAGTAGGATACCCGTTTCCACCGAGCCGGCGCGCCCGAGAGGCGCCTGACATCATGACCTTCCTCGCCGAGCAATATTCCGGGTTCTTTCGCCGATCGGTGGCCGCGCTGCCACTCCCGGCCCGAAGCCGACGCGCTCGAGCAACTGCATCGGCTCATCGACGCACCGCTCACCCGCGAGCGGGTGACGCAACTGGTCGAGGCGGGCATCGCGCAGGCCGCCCGGCAGGCACAGGGCGCCGTCGATTCATCGGTTCTGGGCAACCTGATCGGCCGGACGCTGCGCCGGGCCCGTCAGCTGCTGATCCTGGCCCTGATGGAGCGTGACATCCAGGGCGCGGCCAGTCTGCAGGAGGTGTGCACGGCGATGTCGGCCTTCGCCGCCGTGGTCACGCAGGCCGCGCTTGCCCAGGCCGGGCGCGAGATCGCCGAACAGTATGGCGCGCCCCTCGACGCGCTGGGCCAGCCCCAGGACCTGCTGGCGGTGGCCATGGGCAAGGGGGGCGCCGACGAACTCAATGTGTCGTCCGACCTGGACCTGGTCTTCGTGTACCGCGACGAAGGCGAGTGCGGACCTCCATCCCTCGAGACGGCACGCGCGATCGGCCGGGCACCCATGGCGGCGAGCGAATTCATGCACCGTGTGGCCCGGCGAGCGGTGCAACTGCTGTCGGACAATACCGCCGACGGTTTCGTCTTTCGGGTCGACACCCGGCTGCGGCCCAATGGCGATTCCGGCCCGCTGGTCGCCTCGCTGGCGATGCTGGAGGAATACTTCTACGCGCAGGGCCGCGAATGGGAACGCTTCGCCTGGCTCAAGGGCGTGGTGATCGCCGACTCCGGGCTGGCAGGGACCGCGGCGCGCGCGCGACGAACAGTCGCTCGCGTCGATCGTCACGCCCTTCGTTTATCGGCGCTACCTCGACTTTCGCGCCTTCGGCTCGCTGCGCGACCTGCATGCGCTGATCCGCACCGAGGTCACCCGCCGCGATGCGCGCGACGCGGGCAGCATCGACGTCAAGCTGGGACGCGGCGGCATCCGCGAGATCGAGTTCGTCGCGCAGCTCTTCCAGGTGGTGCGAGGCGGGCGCGACACCGGCCTGCGCGATCGGCGCACGCTGGCGACGCTGGCCGGCCTGGCCGAACGCGGCGTGCTGCCGGCCGACGATGCCCAGGCCTTGACCAGGGCGTACGAGCTGCTGCGCCGGACCGAACACGCGCTGCAGTATCGGGAAGACGCCCAGACCCATCGCCTGCCCTCCGATCCGGCCGGGCGGGCCCAGATCGCCGGCATGCTGGGGCTGCCGGCCGACCTGTTCGAAACCGAGCTGGAGCAGGCCCGCACTGCGGTGCAGCGGGTCTTCGACGGGCTGCTGCACAACGGCAGCGAGACGCCGGCCCGCCCGGGGGCCGATGGCGCCGCCGACGAAGCGCCGGTCCCGCCGGCCATCACCCATCGCATCGAACAGCTGCGCGCCGGCGGGCGTTACCGTTCCGCCCGCGAGGAAACCCGCACCGCGCTCGAACGCCTGCTGGCGCGAGCCCAGGCCGAGCACTGCGGGGAAGCCGCGTTCGGGCGGCTGATCGACCTCATCGAAACCGTGATCGGCCGGCCGGCCTACCTGGCGCTGCTGTCGCAGTATCCGCAGGCGCAGGCCCGGGTGATGCGCCTGCTGGGCCTGTCGCGCTGGGCCGCCGACTACCTGACCCGCCATCCCATCGTGCTCGACGAACTGCTCGACGGCCAGGTGCTGGAGACGGTCGACTACGGGGCCTGGGAGCGCACCGTGCGGGGCGCGCTGGCGCAGGCGCTGATCGACGGCCAGCCCGACGTCGAACGCCAGATGGACATCGTTCGCGAGGCGCACCACGCGCAGGTCTTTCGCCTGCTGGTGCAGGACCTCGAAGGACTGCACACCACCGAGCGCCTGGCCGACCTGCTGTCCGAGCTCGCCGACCGGGTGCTGGCGATCGGCATCGACAGCGTCTGGCCGACCGTGCGCCATCGCCATCGCGACACGCCGCGATTTGCCGCCATCGCCTACGGCAAGCTGGGCGGCAAGGAGCTGGGCTACGCCTCGGACCTGGACCTGGTCTTCCTGTACGACGACGACGACGAGCGCGCGCCCGAGGCCTACGCGATGCTCTCGCAGCGGCTGGCCAACTGGCTGTCGACCCGCACCTCGGCTGGCCAGCTGTTCGAGATCGACCTGCGCCTGCGGCCCAACGGCAACGCCGGCCTGCTGGTCTCCAGCCTGGAGGGATTCCGAAAATACCAGCGCGAATCCGCCTGGGTCTGGGAGCATCAGGCCCTGACGCGTGCGCGTTTCGCCGCTGGCGACAGTGCGATCGGCGAGGCCTTCGAGTCCGAGCGCCGCGCCCTGCTGTCGCGTGAACGCGATCCGGGCGCTCTGCGCGACGAGGTCGTGAAGATGCGCGCCAAGATGCACGAGGGCCACCCCAATCGCAGCCCGCTGTTCGACCTGAAGCACGACGAAGGCGGCATGGTCGACATCGAATTCATCGTCCAGTACCTCGTGCTGGCGCATGCGCCCCGCCACCCCGAACTGCTCGACAATGCCGGCAACATCGCGCTGCTGGGCCGTGCCGGCAGGGCCGGCCTGATCGACGACGAACTCGCCGGGCAGGTGGCCTCGGCGTATCGTCAGCTGCGCCAGGTGCAGCACCAGCTGCGCCTGAACGATGCTTCCTATGCCCGGGTCGAACCGACCCGATTCACCGAAGAACGCCAGGCGGTCCGCACACTCTGGAAACAGGTGCTGGGCTGAACCGGCGCAGGCCAGCCGTGGCGGGCGTGGTGGCGACCGCGCCGGCGCGGGCGCCCCCGGCCCCTACAAGGGCGGCTCGCAGGCCTTGCCGACAGGTCGCGGCCGGGTGTGAACGGCTGTGGCCACCTGCCCCTGTGCAAAGCGGCAAGCTCCGCTGCAAGGCGCGCTGTGGCGCACGCCGAGATCGCCGAAAGGGGCAGACTTCGGCCGCCCTGGCGGGATGTGGCCCGCGAGCACGCCGCCACCACGGCTGAACGCGGAATTGTCCCGCATCATCCGCAGCACCGACATCCGCGCCAAACTGGTCGGCCAGGGGGCCGAGGTCGTCACCATGACGGTCCCGGAATTCGATCGATTCTTCAATGCCGAGCGGGCCCGCTGGGCAACGGTGGTCAATGCCGCAGGCATCCGTCTGGACGCCTGACAGCCGGGACTGCGCAGCACGCGGGCTTCACGGCCGGTCCGGACGAAACCGGATCGGCCCTTAGCGAGGCGCGACCGCCCGTGCGAGGGCGGCGCGCGCCAGCAGGCGCGTCGAATCGAGGGTCGGCAGCGCCGAATTCGAATCGTCGATGATCAGCGGGATCTCGGTGCAGCCCAGCACCACCGCATCGCAACCGTCCTCGCGCTGCATGCGCGCGATGACCCGCTGGAACGCCGCGACCGATTGTGGCTCGAACACCCCGCAGACCAGCTCGTCCATGATGATCCGGTTGATCTCGTCGCGTTCGGCCTCGCCGGGCCGCACCGCCGTCAGACCGTGTGCCGCGAGCTTGTCCGGATAGACCTCGCTGTCGACGAGCCAGCGGGTGCCGGTCACTGCGAGGCGCCGCAACCCGCGCTCGGCGGCCTTCGCAGCGACCGCTTCGGCGATGTGCAGCCAGGGCAGCGGCGAACGCGGCGCGACCCATGGCATGGCCTGGTGGATCGTGTTGTCCGGGCAGATCAGAAAGTCGGCGCCGATGGCTGCGAGCTTGTTCGCCGACGACAGCATCAGCCCGGCCACGCCCTGCCAGTCGCCTCGACAGATGCAGTCCATGTAGTCGGCCAGCGGGTGGGTGTGCATCGACACCTCGGGGTGCGCATGCGGGCCGAGCAGGGCCGCGCCTTCGAGGCAGACCGTGCGGTAGCACAGCGCCGCGCCTTCGGCGGAACAGGCGACGATTCCAATGTGAGCCGTCATGGGCAGACCTTCATTCGGGTTGATCGGGCGGCCCGGCGAACGCGCGCGCAGGCCGCTCAGTCGGCGCTGATTCCGGCCGCTCTGACCAGCTTGCCCCACTTGTCGACATCGGCACGGACCATCGCCGAGAACTGCTCCGGGTTCGCGCTCATCGGCTCGGCGCCGATGGCGAACAGGCGCTCCCGGACATCGGGCAGCGCCAGGATGCGGGCCACTTCGGCATTCAGCTTGCCGACCACCGCGGCGGGCGTGCCGGCCGGCGCGAACAGTCCGAACCAGGGGTGCATCTCGTAGCCGGGCACACCGGATTCGGCCAGCGTGGGCACCTGCGGCATCGTCGAGGAGCGCGCCGCGCTGGTGATCGCCAGCACCTTCAGCTTGCCGGACCGGATGTGCGGCTGCGACGAGGTGATGCTGTCGCACATGATCGGCACCTGGCCGCCGATCACATCGGCCACCGCCGGCCCGCTGCCCTTGTAGGGCACATGCAGGATGTCGACTTTGGTCATGCTCTTGAACAGCTCGCACGAGATGTGCAGGGTGGTGCCGGCCCCCGCCGAGGCATAGCTGAGCTGGCCCGGCTTGGAGCGGGCCAGCGCGATCAGTTCGGCCACGGTGGAGACGCCCAGCGACGGGTTGACCACCAGCAGGTTGGGCACGATGGCCACTGGCGCCACCGCGGCGAAATCCTTGACCGGATCGTAGGGCAGCTTCTTGTACAGCCCGGCATTGATCGCATGGGTGCTGACCGCACCCATCGTCAGCGTGTAGCCATCGGGCGCGCCTTTGGCGCCCGCATCGGTGCCGATGATGCCGCCGGCGCCCGGACGGTTCTCGACCACCACCGGCTGCCCCCAGGACTCGCTCATTTTCTGCGACAGCAGCCGCGCGAGCGCATCGATGGCGCCCCCGGGCGGGAACGGCACGATGATCTTCACGGTCTTGGCCGGATAGGCCTGGGCCTGTGCGAAGGCCGGCGCGAGGCCGGTGGCCAGCGCGGCGAGCAGCGCCAGGCATCGAGTGAAACGAATGCGGTTCATGGAGTCGAAGAGTCCTTGGGTGATCGGCTGCACGCCGCAATCCCGCGGCCCGGCAGCCCAGGGCCTGATCGTAGTCCAGATCGGCCAGCGGCCGGCGGCCAGCGGACAAGGCATTGCCGCGGATGTCTGTCCGTCCTGGCCGATCCGCAGACGACCGGTTCGGTTCACTCTGAAATCATGATCAGCAACTGGGGCCGGACGCGTTCGGGACGTCCATCGACAGGCGCCGCGACCTCGCCCACCCGCCGGGCGCCGCAGGCCAGGTAGAAAGGCTCGGCATTCGGATCGGCATCGATCGCCAGGGCGAGCGCGCCCTGATCGGCCGCCAGCCGTACAGCGTGGCGCAACAGTGCCCGCCCGACACCCTGGCCCATGGCATCAGGCAGCACCCACAGATGATCGAGCGTCCAGTGCGGCACCCCCGACAGGAGCAGATAGAACCCGACAGGTGAGTCGCCGACCTGCGCGACCCAGGTCGGGCAGGCCTCGATCGCGCCGGGGGCGACGATCAGTTCGGCACGCCAGCGCAGCAGATCCGCCGTCGCATAGCCCCAGTGCCCCTTGGCCCGAATGGCCATCTCCGTGAGGAGGTCGGCCTCGCCGGCCAGAGCGGGCCGGATCGACACGCGCGGCGCCGGCGCGGTGGCTTCATTCGCGGGGTTGGAGCCCATCGTCGCCATCGACGCCGGTGCGGATCAGCGCGGCACCGCAGCGGGCGCTGGCCTGACACCGCCCAGGCGGCGCCTCGTGGCCAGTTGCACGATCACGCAGCTGGCGACCGCCATCGCGAACGACGCCGGTACACCGAAAGACCCGAGCGCCAGCGACAGGGTGATCCCGAACGCGGCAAACGAGTACAGGCCGGTCGCCATCGCCCGCAGCAGAGTGGCCGCATAGGCGGCGCCCTGAGTGCGCTGCGAAAACACCGCCAGCACGCTGCCCAGCGTCGGGAAGACGGCCAGCAGCCCGCTCCAGCGGCTGCCCAGCGGGCTCGCGAGGTACGTGACGAACAGGGTCATCAGCGCCCCGGCCGCCATCCGCAGCGCGAGTTCGCCAGACCCCGCCCGGATGGCGGCGGCCAGCGGCACCGGCGCCGGGAACAGGCGCGGCGCGGCGAGCAATGAGGCCAGCGCGATGCCCAGGCAGACCAGCGGATCGGCGGGCAGGCGATGGAGCAGCACCGCCGCGCAAACCCAGACCACCACCGCAAGGAACAGCGCAACAGGCCAATCGCGCCGCTGCGCCACATGGGCGTAGGCCACGCTGAACGAAACCGAGGCGAGAACCGCCGACGTCGAACTGGCCGCCGCGGCCGACGCAAAGGCTGGCCCATTTTCCAGGGCGATGAAATACAGGATCGGTCCAGCCACCACGGGCAGTCCGGCCAGCCAGCCGGCCACGCCTGGGCCATAGCGCCGGCCGGCCAGTGTGACCAGCATCAGGAAGAGCGGAACGAGCGAGAGTTTCAGTGCGAGCAATGCGGGACCTGATGAGCGCAACGGCTCGCGCCGTGCCGACTCGCTACTGTAACGCCTGGCCGATCGGCCGATGGCCTTCAGTCGGCATGATCGGCCGACGCGAAGATGCGCCAGGGCCCGGCATCGGTTCGATGCAGGTTGTACGACTCGCGCCAGGACTTCAGCGCCTTGCCCTCGCCGTCCAGCAGATCCCAGGTGACGGTGGCCAGCGCACTGCGCGTGCCGATCGCCGTCACCTCCCAGATCCCGGTAGCGGCAGGCCCGGCAGCCCTGCGCGCGGTAGCCGTCGACCACCGCCTGGAAGTAGCGCGCGACGTCGGCCTGCGACGTCAGGCAGCCCAGCGAGCCATCGGCCTGAAGCGCCACGCTGGGCACCCGGTAGAGTGCCGCAATCCGGGTCCCTTCGAAGCTCAGGAAGGCAGCCACGAAGGAATCGAAGAACCCGGCGGCCTCGGTGTCGAGAGTGGACATGTGATCGGCGATCGAAATCGCGCCCGGTCAGTCGCCGCGCCCCCTGGGTGCGGCCGAGGTGTTGTCGAGGTACTTCAGACCATCGGGCAGCAGGCGGGAGCCGTCGCGGACCTGCCGGTCAATGGGCACCATGTCGTTGTCCTTGAATTGCTCGATGACCATGAACAGCATGCCGGAACTCCTGCCAGTGGCGACGACGCACACGGTGTGCGGGACGCGTCCCGACACTGCCCAAGCCCGGTTCGGAAGTCAATCGAAGCCCCGCCGGGGCCGCCGCGCCCGCCCGGCTCAACGCAGCAGCAGCACCGCTGCGCCCACGGCCATCGCCACCAGCAGGTTTCCGGAAAGCCGCGCCGCCAGCAGCAGCGCCAGCGCGGACAGCACCCGGGCGTCGAGCAGCCCGTCGAGCACTGCGCCCGGCGCTTCGATCCAGGGCGCGAGCACCTCCGGCACCACGATCGACACCAGCGCGGCCAGCGGCGCAAAACGCAGGGCATGGGCGAACGCACCGCGGGGCTGCCACTGGCGAGGCGCATACAGATACAACGCCCGCAGCAGCGCGACGAGCACCCCGAGCATCACGATCGCAGCCCAGATCGCCGGCTCTGAACTTTTCATGGATTCGCACCGCCCCCGGTCCCTGGGCGCGCCGCGGTGTCGGCCTGCTGGCGCGCCAGGCGCCGGGCCTGCCAGCGCTCGGTCGCCAGCGCCGCCGCCACCCCGGCCACGACCGCGCTGATCAGCCCGAGCTTCCAGGGCCAGTCGCGCCCGATCAGCGCCAGCAGCGAGGCCGCCAGCGCGGCACTGGTGGCCGGTGCCCCGCGAATCAGCGGCGCGGCCAGTGCCAGCACGGCCAGAATGCCCAGGTAGGCCAGCTTGGGAGACGCCGGCAGATAGTTCGCCAGGAAGATGCCGGCAAACGAACCGGCCAGCCAGAACGGCCAGAGCAGGTAGTTGACGCCCGAATAGAACGCGATCCGATTGGCAAAGGGACGCTCGCGGGCGCGCCGGTTCAGGTAGATGGCGCTGCCGGGGTCGGTCATCAGGAATCCGGCCAGCCAGCGCCAGCGTGCGGGCAGGTGGCGCAGATCATTGGCGAGCGCGGCCGAATAGACCGGAAAGCGCAGCCCGGTGAGCACCGCGGTGAGCGCGATCAGAGGCAGCGAAACCCCGGCCGCCAGCATCGGCACCGCCACGAGTTGGGTGGTCCCCGACATCGTGATCAGGGTGATACCCAGCGCCTGCACGGTGGTGAGTCCGCCCTTGACCATCGCGATGCCGGTCACCACCCCCCAGGCGGTGATGCCCGGTGCGCCCGGCGCCAGCGCGGCCACGCCCTGCCAGAAGCGGGCCCGGCGCGCCGGTCGGGCCAGCAGGCGTGCACCAGCAGCCATGCGAATCGGCCGGCGGAGAAGGCGCGACCGGCGGCCGTCAGGCCGCCTTCGGTACGACCCGGCCCAGGCCCCAGCCGGTGCGGGTGGACAGCCACAGGGCGGAACCCAATGCCACCAGCACGATGGGCAGCGACAGCAGGTTGAGCACCGACCACCCGTTGACCATCAGCATCGCGCCCGACGAGGCCGAGGTCGTGACCATGGTGGTGAACACGCACAGGTCCATGAAACCCTGCACCTTGTTCTTTTCGGAGGGCCGATAGGCGCTGGTCAGCATCGTGGTCGCGCCCGTGTACATGAAGTTCCAGCCCACGCCCAGCAGCGTCAGTGCCAGCAGGAACTGCATCAGGTCGACCCCCGTCAGCGCGATGCCCACGCAGGTCAGCATCAGCAGGCAACCGGTGACGACGATCGGCAGCACCCCGAAACGCGTGATCAGCCCGCCGGTAAAAAGGCCCGGCAGGAACATGCCGATCACGTGCCACTCGAGCACCAGGGCCGCCAACGCGTAAGGATGCCGGCAGACCTCCATCGCCAGCGGTGTGGCCACCATCAGCAGGTTCATGATGCCGTAGCCCAGCGCGGAGATGAGGATCGCCGCCCAGCACAGCGGCTGGCGCAGGATCTCGCGCAAGGGCCGGGCCGGTTCGCCGCTCGCGGCGGCATGAGCCGCCTGAGCCGGGGTAGGCAGGCGCAGCAGTTGCGCCAGCGCCATCGACAGCAGCGCAAAGCCCACCAGGGTCAGGTAGGAGCCGGCGAACTGGGTCGGCAGCCAGGTGCGCGACCACTTCGAGATTTCGGGTCCGAGCACTCCGCCCACGATGCCCCCGGTGAGCACCAGCGAGATCGCGCGCGCTTTGAAGCCCGGTTTGTAGGTGTCGGCCACATCGGCCGCCGCGAACCGCAGGCTGGCGGCAAATGCGCTGTAAAGGCCGGTCACGAAGGTGGCCAGGCACAGCATCACCAGGCTGGCCTGGGTCATCGCCCACCAGGCCGCCAGTGCGCCGGCCATGCCCGCAACCGAGCCCACGGTGTAGCCGGCCCGCCGCCCGAATCGCTTCATGAATGCCGCCGCCGGCATGGCCCAGATCGCACCGCCCAGCACATAACCGGTGACCGGGAGGGTGGCCATCAGCTTGTTGTCGGCAAGCTGGAAGCCGGCCAGGCCGGTGATCGCGACCAGGGTGACGTTGTTGGTGAGCACCAGCGCCTGCATGGCGGCCAGCAAACCCACCTGAGATTTCAGGGAATTGAGCATTATTCAGTGTACCAAGGGGGGCTTCGGAACCCGGGAGGTGGGGAAACCGCGGCCGTTCCGATAAAATCCCGGTTTGGCATCCGAACATCCAGGAGCGCTCCCCCCATGTCCCCGCCGATGGCCAATGACCTCGACATCGACGTCATCGCGATGCGCCTTGCGTGTGACGCGATGTATCGTGGCGAGGAGGAGTTCGCGGCAGGTACCGTCACCGGCTCACGCTCGCCTGTCGCGGCCCAGCAAGGAACCCATTCATGAGCGAAATCTCCGCCCCCAAGACCGGCAAGCCGCTGGCTGTCGTCGAACTGTCCGCCAAGGACCTGCCGGCCTATTGCCCCAATCCGCAGATGCCCCTGTGGAATCACCATCCGCGCGTGTTCATCGACGCCACCCACGAAGGCGGCGGCAAGTGCCCTTACTGCGGCACGGTGTACCGCCTGCGCGCGGGCGAGGTGATCAAGGGCCATCACTGACCCGCAACGAGCGCGCAAAGCTGGGTGAAACGGTGCGAACGCTGGTAATAGCCCCGAACTGGATCGGCGATGCCGTCATGGCGCAGCCGCTGATGGCGCTCATCCGTCGGCAGGCGCCCGAGGGCCGCATCGACGTCCTGGCGCCGCCGCACGTGGGGCCGGTGTTTGCCGCGATGGCCGAGGTCGATGAGGTGATCGAGGCCCCCAACCAGCACGGCAAGCTGCAATGGCGCGAACGCTGGCAGCTGGCGCGCCGGCTGCGCCCGAGTCACTACGACCGCTGCTACGTGCTGCCCAACTCGGCCAAGTCTGCCCTGGTCCCCTTCTTGGCCGGCATCCCCGAACGCATCGGCCATCATGGCGAAGCCCGTTACTGGCTGATCAACCGGCGCCGGGTGAGCGGCCCGCGCGAGCGTCCGATGGTCGAGTTCTATGCCGATCTCGCCTTCGAGCCCGGACGTGAAGCCGACCAGGCGCCCGATCCGCTGCTCGCCCGCGATGCCTCGCGCGAACGGGCGGCGCGCGAGCGACAGGGGCTGCATGCCAACGAGCCGCTGATCCTGCTGTGTCCGGGCGCCGAATACGGCCCGGCCAAGCGCTGGCCGACCCGACATTTCGCCGCGCTGGCCAGCCTGGCCGCCATGGAATGGCCCGAGGCCACGATCGCCCTCATCGGATCGGCCAAGGAGCGCGCACTGGCCACCGAAATCGCCGCGCTCTCCGGCCAGGACCTGCGCAATCTGTGCGGGGAAACCCCGCTGGCCGACGCACTGGCGCTCATCGCCAGCGCCCAGGGTGTGGTCTCCAACGACTCCGGCATGATGCATGTGGCCGCCGCCTATCGGCGCCCGCTGGTCGCGGTTTTCGGTTCGAGCGATCCGCGCCACACGCCCCCCCGTTCGCCGCGCGCCCGCATCGAATGGCTGCACCTGGAGTGCAGCCCCTGCTTCGAGCGAACCTGCCCGCTGGGCCACACCCACTGCCTCAACAAGCTGGCTCCCGTCAGCGTTTTCGACTCGCTCAAGAAGGCGATGCGACTGGAAACCGAACGCCCCTCCCGATGAGCACGCAACCCGAATTCGTCCTCACCCTCTCCTGCCCCGACACCACTGGCATCGTCTTCCACGTCACCGGATTCCTGTTCGAGCGCGACTGCAACATCATCGATTCGGCGCAGTTCGGCGACGAATCGACCGGCCTGTTCTTCATGCGGGTGCATTTCTCGTCCACGGCCGCACTCGACCGGGACACCATCGCCAGGGACTTCGAACCGATCGCCGAACGCTTCTCGATGGAAGCGCACATCCATGACCTTCGGGTCCGCCCCCGCGTGCTGCTGCTGGTGTCCAAGTTCGGACACTGCCTGAACGACCTGCTGTTCCGCTGGTCGTCGGGACAGCTGGCGATGGATATCCCGGCCATCGTCTCCAATCACGCCGATTTCCAACCCCTGGCGCACAGCTACCGGATCCCGTTCTTCTACCTGCCGGTCACCGCGGCGACCAAGCTGCAGCAGGAAGAGCGCGTGATCGAAATGGTCGAGCGCGAGCGCATCGACCTGGTGGTGCTGGCCCGCTATATGCAGATCCTGTCTCCGGCGATGTGCGGCAGGCTGAAGGGCCGCGCCATCAACATCCACCACAGCTTCCTGCCCAGCTTCAAGGGCGCCAAGCCCTACCTGCAGGCCCACGACCGGGGCGTCAAGCTGATCGGCGCCACCGCCCACTACGTCACCGCCGACCTGGACGAGGGCCCGATCATCGAGCAGGACGTCGAACGGGTCGATCACGCCATGCAGCACGAGACGCTCGCGGCCATCGGCCGCGACGTCGAATCCGTGGTGCTGGCCCGCGCCGTGCGCTGGCACCTCGAGCACCGGGTGCTGATCAACGGCCACCGCACGGTGGTGTTCAAGTAGCGAGGGCCACCCCGGGCCCGGTGGCCCGGCGGACCGCCGCGGGCCCCGGCGCCGTTCAGCGCGCGCTCATCCGGGCGCCGGCATCCAGGCTGATCGTGGTGGCGTTGAAGTAGCTGTTCTCGACGATCGTGCGCACCAGCGCGGCGAATTCGTCGGCCCGCCCCATGCGGCTGGGAAACAGCACCATGCGCTCGATGATCGAGCGCGAGACGTTCTCGGGCATGCCGGCGACCATCGCGGTGTCGAACAGCCCGGGCGCGATGCTGACCACGCGGATGCCGTACGGCGCCAGGTCGCGCGCCACCGGCAGCGTCAGCCCCATCACGCCGGCCTTGCTGGCCGCATAGGCGGCCTGCCCGATCTGCCCCTGCCAGGCCGCACCCGACGAGGTGTTGACGATCACGCCGCGCTCGCCGTCGGCGTTGGGCTCGTTGCCGGTCATCCGGGCAGCCGCCAGCCGGATCACATTGAAGGTGCCCGTCAGGTTGACCGCGATCACCTTGTCCCAGGTCGCCATCGGGAAAGGCTGCCCCTTGGACACCGTCTTGGCCGCATCGGCCACGCCGGCACAATTGACCACGATGTGGATCGCGCCGAAGCGCGCCACGGCCGCATCCAGCGCCTGCGCCACCGCGGCTTCGTCGGCGACGCTGGCGGCCTGCACCAGCAGGCGCGCCTCGGGAACCACCTCCTGCAGCCGCGCGAACCGCGATGCGTCCAGGTCGACGGCCACGATCGACGCGCCCGCCTGCGCCAGCGCCTTGGCGCTGGCCAGCCCCAGACCCGAGGCCGCCCCGGTGACGACCGCTACTTTGCCCTCGACGTTCATGCCCGCTCTCCGATGGGTTGCGCGCGCCGCGACATCAGCGGCCCAGGATGGTGATGCACGCGACCGCCTCTTCGATGCCTTGCAGGCCGCCGCCGTTTTCAGCCAGTGCGATCTTCGCGCCGGCCACCTGGCGCGCGCCGGCTTCGCCGCGCAGCTGGCCGACCAGTTCGTGGAGCTGCGCGATGCCGGTCGCCCCGACCGGATGGCCCTTGGACTCGAGGCCGCCCGAGGGATTCACAGGGATGCGCCCGCCCACGGTGGTGTCGCCGCGCTCGGCCATCGCCCCCCCCTCGCCGAACGCGCAAAAGCCCAGGTTCTCGACCTGGATGATCTCGCCCATCGCGGTCGCGTCGTGCACTTCGGCCACCGACACATCGGCCGGGCCGACACCCGCCTTTTCGTAGGCTCGCTTCGCGGCCAGTGCGGTGCAATGCCGCTCGAGCTGCGAGGGGTCGCGGTCGCTGCCCGTCTGCACGACGCAGGCCAGCACGCGGATCGCCCGGCTGCGCTCGATGCCCAGCCGGCGCATGCCCTCCTCGGTGCACAGCACCGCGGCGGCAGCGCCGTCGGAAATCGGCGAGCACATCGGCAGCGTCAGCGGATAGGTGATCGGCGGCGCGGCCAGCACCTCGTCGATGGAGTACACGTCGCGGTATTGCGACAGCGGATTGTGCTGCGAATGGCGATGGTTCTTGGCGGCCACCGCGGCAATCTGGCGCTGGGTGGTGCCGAAGCGCTTCATGTGGAATCGCGAGAACGCGGCGTACACGTCCATGAACACGCTGTAGGGCTTGCTCGACGTGGTGCCCGGCGGGATCTCCAGGCCCTCGCCCAGGGCGAGCAGCCGGTCGCGGATGCGTTCGGCCTGCGACACGTCCCAGGCGCTGTCGAACACCGAGAACATCAGATCGCGGTCGCGGGAGAACATCTTCTCGGCGCCCACGGCCAGGGCGACATCGCCTTCGCCGGCTTTCAGGAAGTTCACCGCCAGGTTGACCGCGCTGCTGCCGCTGGCGCAGGCGTTCTCGACATTGACGACCGGGATGCCGCCGATGCCCATGTCGCGCAGCGCCACCTGCCCCCGGATCATCTGCTGGCCTTCCATGTGGCCCTGCGAGGCGTTGGCGAAGTAAGCCGCCTGCAGCGACTGCCCGCCGATGCCGGCATCGGCCAGCGCGGCCTCGGTGGCCTGGCGGGTCATGGCCTTGATGCTGACATCGGGCATCTTGCCGAATGGCGTCATGCCGACACCGACGATATAGACATTGCTCATCGAGTTCCCCTCATTCATCGCAAATCGGTGCTGGCGCCGGCCGGCCCGCCGGGTATGCCGAAGCAATCGGCATTGCCCTCGCCCAGTGCCGGCACACCACGCACCGGCCCCGGGTGCGTGCCCGAGAACACCAGCGGCTGCGCGACATGCCTGAGCGAACCGCCACCGGCCTGCGGCACATCGCGAAACAGTCCGCGGGCCTGGAAATGCGGATCGCGGGCGACCTCGTCCAGATCGTTGACCGGCCCCCAGGGAATGCCCGCCGCATCCAGAGGCGCGGCCCAGCGGTCGCGCGGCTGCGCAGCCAGTGCCCCGGCCACCCGGGCTTGCAGCTCGGGCGCCCGCGCCACCCGCTGATCGCGGCCCAGCGCCGCCGCATCGGGCATGCCGAGCAATTCGCACAGCGGGCTCCAGAACCAGTCCTCGTGGGCGATCGACAGCGTCAGCAGACGGCCATCGGCGCAGCGGAAGATGCCGTAGGCCGGCTCGGCGCCGATGTCAGCCAGCGGCTGGCCGTTCATCACCGGGCCCAGCATCACTGACATCCAGGACACCAGGCCATCGGTCATCGACACATCGATGTGGCGCCCCAGGCCCGTGCGGGCGCGCTCGTACAGCGCCGAGACGGTGCCCAGCGCAGCAAACATGCCCGAGGACAGATCGCCGATCGCGAGATCGTCGGGCTGGGCGGCATTGCCGTTCCGGGCGCGCTGGAACATCAGGCCGGCGATCGCCTGATAAGAGATGTCGTGCGCGGGACGGTCCTTGTAGGGCCCGGTCTGCCCAAAGCCCGAGATCGACACGTAGACCAGCCGCGGATTGATCGCCTGAACCTGCTCGTACCCGAAGCCCAGGCGCGTCATCGTGCCGGGCCGAAAGCCTTCGAGCAGCACGTCGGCCTGGGCGATCAAAGCGCGCAGCCGCTCGCGGCCTTCGTCGGTCTTCAGATCGAGCGTGACGGACCGCTTGTTGCGGTTCAGCGCCGCGTGGAAGGGCGGGAACTGGCGCGCCGGATCGCCGCCGGCGGGCCGTTCGACCAGGACCACCTCGGCCCCCAGATCGGCCATCAGCAGCGTCGCATAGGGGCCCGGATACTGCTCGGCCAGGCTGACGATGCGAACGCCGGCCAGCGGGCCGGGCGGCTGTGCCTGCGGCTGGCCCGGCATCTGGCCCGGCATCTGGCCCGGCGTGTGGCCCGGCGTGTGGCCCGGCATCTGGCCCGGCATCTGGCCCGGCGCCCCTGGTGCCGCCGGATTCAGCGCCCCTTCCATACCGGCTTGCGCTTCTCGACGAAGGCCGAGATGCCTTCGACGGCGTCTTCGGCCATCAGGTTGCGCACGACCAGTTCGGACGCGTATTCGTAGGCGTCCGACAGACCCATGTCGGCCTGGCGATAGAAGGACTGCTTGCCCAGCGCGACCGTGAAGGTGGACTTGCTGGCGATTTCGAGCGCGGTTTCGCGCACCGCCTGATCCAGCTGCGCCTCGGCCACGACCTCGTTGACCAGGCCGATCCGAAACGCGTGCTGGGCATCGAACAGCCTGCCGGTCAGCAGCATCTGCATCGCATGCTTGCGCGACACCGCCCGCGACAGCGCCACCATCGGCGTGATGCACCACAGGCCGATGTTCACCCCGGGCGTCGCGAAGCGCGCATCGTCGGCCGCAAAGGCCAGGTCGCAGCTGGCGACCAGCTGCGCGCCGGCAGCGGTGGCCACGCCGCGCACCTTGGCGATCACCGGCCGCGGGTGGTTGACGATGGTCTGCATCATCCGGCTGCAGCGCGAGGCCATTTCCTTGGCGAATGCCGGGCTGTTGCGCTCTCGCACCTCGCCCAGGTCGTGGCCGGCGCAGAACACCTTGCCGCCGGCAGCCTCGAGCACGATCACGTGCACGGCTTCGTCCAGCGCGGCGTCGTCCAGCGCCGACTGCAGCGCGGCGATCATCGGCAGCGACAGGGAATTGCCGGCGCGCGGCCGGTTCAGGCGCAGCGTGAGCACCGAGGCGTCGAGCGAGCGCTCGAGGATTTCACTGACGGTGGGGTCGACTGCGGCGCGGCTAGCGGATACGGTCATCGCGTCTCTTTCGTGGGAGTTTCAGATGTGCGCCAGGCGGCGGACGACGATGCCGCGAGCCCTTGCGAATCCTGGGTTTTAGTCTATTGTCCAACCGACGGAACAGGCAAGTAACTTCAGAGTCAAATCAGCACTCGGCACGCGCCGCAGCAGGCGCGACAGGAGATTTCCCGATGAGTGACACGGCAGTGCTCTGCGCGGCAAGAGACGGCGCGATGTGGATCACCTTGAACCGCCCGGCCGCGATGAACTCGATCACCCCCGCCATCGTGCTGGGGATCGAGGCCGCACTGGACCAGGCGCTGGCCGATCCGCAGGTGCGCGCCGTGGTGCTGACCGGCACCGGCCGCGCGTTTTGCGCCGGCGCCGACCTGAAGTACGTGCGCGAGCAGACCCAGGGCGACGAGTCGGCCACCGCGGCCTTTCTGCAGACGGTGCTGCGCCTGATGAACCGGCTGGAGACCTTCCCCAAGCCGGTGATTGCCGCCATCAATGGCCTGGCGCTGGCCGGCGGCCTTGAACTGGTGCTGTGCTGCGACCTGGTGATCGCCGCGCGCTCGGCGAAGATCGGCGATGCGCACGCAAACTTCGGCCTGCTGCCCGGCGGAGGCAGCTCGGTGCGCCTGCCGCGCAAGATTGGCCCGACCCGCGCCAAATACCTGCTGTACACCGGCGAGTTCGTGCCCGCCGAACAGCTCGTCGCGGCAGGCCTGGTCAACGAGGTGGTCGACGACGCCGACCTGATGCCCGCCGCGCAGCGCCTGGTCGCCAAACTGGTGCCCAAGAGCTCGCTGGTGCTGCGCCGGATGAAGGCGCTGGTCGATGACGGCCTGCAGCAGCCCAGCGAAACCGCACTGCGGCTGGAACTGCTGGCCAGCGAAGTGCATTCGCACAGCCACGACATGCGCGAGGGGCTGGCTGCGTTCGAAGAGAAGCGAAAGCCGCAGTTCAAGGGCTGCTGAGACAGCCCCCGCCCGGCACACCGTTCCCGGGCGCTCAGATCAGCCCGTGATACGAGCCCCCGTCGATCTGCAGGTTCTGCCCAGAAATGAATCCGGCCTGCTCGCTGCACAGGTAGGCGCAGGCATCGCCGAATTCCTTGGGCGTGCCGAAGCGCTTGGCCGCGATCGAGTCGGCGATCTGGGCGCGCGCCTGTGCCATCGTGACCCCCTGCTCGGCCATGATCCGCTCGGCCATGAACCGTTGCCGATCGGTGTCGATTCGCTCGGGCAGCAGATTGTTGATGGTGACGTTGTCCACCGCCACCTCCAGCGACAGCGACTTGGCAAACGCCGTCAGGCCCGCCCGCGCACCGGTCGACAGCGCCATCTGGGGCCGTGGCGACTTCACCATCGCCGAGGTCACGTTGATGATCCGACCGAACTTGCGGGCGCGCATGCCGGGCATGACCGCGCGGATCAGCAGCACGGGCGCCAGCATGTTGGATTCCAGTGCGCTGATCCACTGATCATGGTGCCAGTCGGCCAGCTTGCCGGGCGGCGGCCCGGCGTTGTTGTTGACCAGGATGTCGGGCTCCGAGCAGGCCGCCAGCAAGGCGGCGCGGCCGGCCTCGGTGGTGATGTCCGCGCCCACCCCGTGCACCTGGGCGCCTGTTTCGCGGGCGATTTCGGCCGCCACCCGCGCGGCGCGCTCGGCGTCGCGGCCATTGATGGTGACGATGCAGCCCTCGAGGGCCAGCGAGGTCGCGCAGGCGCGGCCCAGCCCCTGGGTGGAGGCGCAGACGATGGCCTTGCGGCCCTTGATTCCGAGGTCCATGGGGATTCCTGGTGAGGTGACGAACGCGGGTGGCGAAAACGGGTGATGCCGGCCAGCCGGATCAGGCCGCGCGGGACGGCGCGCGCAATTCGGTCAGGCCGGCTTCCATGCAGATGCGGGTGGTCGATTCGAAGTGGAGCGCCAGCATCGTGGTGGCGCGGCCGACATCGCGCGACAGGGCTGCCTGCACCAGCTTCTTGTGTTCGCGCCCGGTGTCCTTGACGCCCTTGCGCTTCAGGTAGGCCATGCGCCGATACAGCTCCGATGCGTCGTGCAGCGACTGGCGGATCTCGAGCAGCAAGGGGCTGCCGCAGGCCTGCACCAGCGCCGCGTGGAACGCCGAATGGGCCTCGACATAGGCTTCGTTCAGCTGCTCGCCATCGGCATCGAGCTTGACCGGCGTATTGGCCAGCCGGTGATGCGCGGCCAGCAGGCCGGCCTCCCAGTCGAGCCCGCCGTTCTGGATCGACTGCGTCAGCGCCATGCCCTCGATGGCAATGCGCACGTTGGTGAGATCGCGCAGTTCCTCGGCGGTGAGCGAAATGACCGCGAAGCCCTGCTGCGGTTGCGTGCGCACCAGCTTTTCGCCGGCCAGCACGGTGAGTGCCTCGCGAACGATGTTGGGCGAGACGCCGTACTCGCCGGCCATCTCGGCCAGCTTCAGGCGCTGGCCGACGGCAAGCCGGCCGCACAGGATGTCTGCGCGGATCTTGCGGTGGATGTCGTTCGCGAGAGTCTTGGCGTCGCCGATCTTGGCCATCCGGCGAGTATAGCGCCGATCGAAAATTCACCCATTAGTGAACAAGCAGTCTGTTTTCGAAAATTCTCCTATTTTTGAAAATGTGCTGTACAAGCCCGCTGCCATTGGGAATACTTCCTCCACAACAGAAGAGGCGGCGGCCGGTCATCCGGCCACGATCTTCGCCGGGCACCGACCCAACCCTTGAGGAGACAGACATGAGCACGCATTCGAAGTCGTTTCGTCGGCGCAACCTGATGGGCGCCATGGCCGGCAGCGCCGTGCTCGGCGCCGTCGGCGTCCCGGCACTGGCCGCCCCGGCTGGCAAGCCGATCCGCATCGGCAGCACCCTGTCGCTCACCGGGCCTCTGGCCCAGACGGCGCTGCTGCACAAGATCGCCGGCGAAGTTTTCGTCGACAGCCTGAACGAAGGCAATGGCCTGCTCGGGCGCCCGGTCGAATGGCTGCTGCTCGACGACCAGTCCAAGCCCGACGTCACACGCAGCCTGTACGAAAAGCTGATCACAGTCGACAAGGTCGCTCTGATCATCGGTCCGTATGGCACGAACTCCATCCTCGCCGCGATGGGCGTTGCGCAGCGCTACGGCAAGCTGATCATCCAAAGCAGCATGGGCATCCCGAAACTGGCCACCTACGAGCGCCAGATTCCCGCGTCGCCCTTCGGTCCCAACCCCGGCCAGGACTATCCCGGCGTGATCCTCGACAGCGTGGCGAGCCTGCCCAAGCCGCCCAAGTCGATCGCGGTGATCACCAGCAAGTTTCCGTCGGCGCAGTTCATCGCCGAGGGTATGCGCGATGTCGCCAAGAAACGCGGGCTGGCGGTTCCCCTGTACCTCGAGTACGAGTTCGGCACGCGGGACTTCGCATCCATCGCGGCGCGCATCAAGGACGCGGGCGCCGATTTCCTGTGGGTGGGCGCGCTTGGCCTGGAAGGCAACCAGCTGCTCGAAGCACTGAAGAAGCTCAACCACTCTCCCAAGCTGCACTACTACCTGTACCCGGCGCCCGGGCCGCTGCTGGCCTCGCCCGACATGCGCAACGCGCTGGCCCAGTCCTTCTTCGAGGACCACCCCCCGTTCTCCACCCGGGTCGGCGTGGCGAAGCTGTCGCCGGCCTATCGGGCACGGGCCGTCAAGGCCGGCTTGCCCTACACGAACCTCGACAGCCAGGCGGCTGGCACCTACAACGTGTTCTACCTGCTGTCCAAGGCCATCGAGGCCACCCGCAGCCTGGACGACAAGCTGCTGGCCGAGTGGCTGAAGAAGAGCACCGTCGACACGCTGTTCGGTCCGCTGAGCTTCAACGGGCCCAACAACCACGGACCGGCGCGCATGCTGGTCAAGCAGAACCAGGGCGGGCGCTGGGTGGTGGTCTGGCCGAAAGAGGTTGCCGGCGGCCCCATCCTGACCGACTGATCCGCGGCCCCCTGCTCCCCTGGACGGACACCCACGCATGCCCAGCTGGACATTGCTCGGTCAGGCCCTGGTATCGGGCCTGCTGGCCGGTGGCCTGTACAGCCTGCTCGGACTCGGCCTGAGCCTGTCGTGGGGGCTGCTGCGACTGGTCGACCTGTCGCATTTCGCCCTGGCCGTCCTGTCCGCCTATGTGGCCTATCAGCTGGGCACCGTCCACCACCTGCCGGTGGGCCTGGCGCTGGTGCTGGTCGTGCCCGGCGCGTTCGCCTTCGGCGTCGGACTGCACTGGATCTTCAAAAAATTCGCCGTCGGCGAGTTCGGTTCGCTGCTGGTCACCTTCAGCATCGCAGTCCTCATCGAAACGCTGATCCAGTGGCTGTGGACAGCCGACTTTCGCCGCTATGAAACACCGCTGGCCAGCGCGTCGATCCCCGTCGGTCCGCTGTTCGTGCCGGTGCTCGAACTGATCGCCTTCGTCACGGCGGCCATCCTGGCAGGGCTGACCTGGCTGTGGCTGACCCGCAGCTACGTCGGCAAGGCGCTGCGTGCCTGCGCCGAGGACCCCTCGATGGCGGCGGCCTTCGGCGTCCATCAGCAACGCTTGTCGTTCGCCCTGTCCGGGCTGTGCTCGGCCTTCGCGGCGGTGGCGGGCATCTTCGTCGCGCTGATCTCCACGCTGGCGCCGTACCAGATCTGGAGCTGGCTGGGGGTGATCTTCGCGGTGGTCATCATCGGGCGGCTGGGCAATCCGATCGGGCTGCTGATCGCCAGCATGGCCATCGGCGCGGCGGAAGGACTGGCGATGGCGGTCTTCAGTCCGGCGTGGGCGCCCATGGTGTCCTTCTCCATCCTGATCGTGGTGCTGCTGTGGCAACCGAATTAGGGCATGCCGCCTATGTCGGCGCGGGCATGTACACCAGCGCCACCCTGGCGGCCAAGTTCGGCTGGCCGTTCCTGGCCACCATCCCGGTGGCGGCGCTGGTCGCGGCGCTGCTGGGCACCGGCATCGGGCTGCTGGTGTTCCGCCTGCCGCGGCTGCGCGGCGAACTGTTCGCGCTGATGACGCTGGCCGTCACCTTCATCGTCGCGACCATCATCCTCAACACGCCGATCGACGGCGGCGCCGGCGTGTTCCTGTCGGCCGTGCCGCCGCCACAGCTGATCGAATCGCAGAGCGGGTCCATCTACCTGCTGGGCCTGATCATGTGTATGGGCACGCTGGCCACCGCCTGGTACGTGTCGCATTCGCGGCTGGGCACCGGCCTGTACGCCATCCACGACGACGAGGACGTCGCGCAGGCCAAGGGCGTGCCCACCTTCCGGTACAAGCTCGCGGCGATTGCATTGTCGTCGGGCATCGCCGGCGCGGTCGGCGGCATCCATGCCATCTACGTCGGCTTCCTGACGGTGGGCGAGACCTTCAACATCGGCGTGCCGCTCAGCGTGATCCTGATGTGCGTGCTGGGCGGCGCACGCCACTGGTTTGGACCGGCCATCGGGGCCACCGTCATCACCGTGCTGCTGTTCGGCCTGGCAAGTTCGGGCCAGACGACGCTGGGCCGGGCCGCTGTCGCGCTGATTCTGGTGGCGGCCGTGCTCTGGCTGCCCGAGGGCGTGATGGCGTCGCTGGCCGAACGGCGGCGGCGGCGGGAACTGGCGGCGGCCGGACAGGATGTTCCCGAAGCACCGTCACCCGTCACCGTCACCGTCACCGTCACCGTCACCGCCGTCGCAGTCGCAGTCGCAGTCGCAGGCATCGGATTCCGCGACGCCAGCGCTGGAGCCCGCTGTCCACGACGCGGCGCCACAGCCCGTCGCCTCGACGCTTGCCACCGCGCCGGTCGTGCTCTCGATTCGCGACGTCCACAAGCGCTTCGGCGGCGTGCACGCATTGCGCGGCGCCACGCTCGATATCCGCCGCGGCGAAATCCTCGGACTGATAGGCCCCAACGGCTGCGGCAAGACGACGCTGATCAACATGATCACGGGGCAGTTCCCGCTGAGCAGCGGCACGATCCTGCTCGAGGGGCAGGCCCTGAGCGGCCTGCCGCCGTACCGGATCGCCCGCACGGGGATCGCCCGCACTTACCAGATCCCCCGGCCCTTCGCGCACATGACGGTCCTGCGCAACGTGGCGCTGTGCGCGCAGTTCGGCGGCACGGACACGGCCGGCAGCGCCCGCTTCGAGGAAGAGGCCCGCTACTGGCTGTCCTTCTGCGGCCTGAGCGCACGCGCCGGCAACGTCCCGGCCGAGCTGAACCTGCGCGAACGCAAGGTGCTCGAACTGGCGCGCGCACTGGCCGCGCGTCCACGTGTGCTGCTGCTGGACGAGGTGATGTCGGGCCTGAACCCGGCGGAGGTCGACACGGCGATCCGGCTGGTCAGGCGCATCCGCGACCAGGGCACGACGATCGTGTTCGTCGAGCACCTGATGCGGGCCGTGGTGCAGCTCTCGGACCGGGTGGCGGTGATGAACGAGGGCGCGGTGCTGACTGTCGGCGATCCGCAGGACGTGATGCGCGACCCGCGGGTCGTCGCGATCTATTTCGGGCATCGCCATGTTGCTTGAGGTGCGCAACCTCGAGGTCGGCTATGGCGACGCGACGGCCGTCTGGGGCGTGTCGCTGCAGGTCGAGAAGGGCAGCATCGCCACCGTCATCGGCCCCAATGGCGCCGGCAAGAGCACGCTGATCAATGCCATCGCCGGCCTGCTGCCGTGGAAGTCGGGTGATGTGCTGATGGACGGCACCAGCCTGTCTGGCGTGCCCGCCCACCAGTTCTGCGAGCGCGGCATCGCGCTGATCCCCGAGGGACGGCGGCTGTTCGTGGGCATGACAGTCGAAGAAAACCTCGACATCGGCTGCTACCGGTCGGCGGCCCGCCTGCATCGCGAGGCCTCGCTGGACAGCGTGTACGCCCGGTTTCCGGTGCTCAAGGAAAAGCGCCTGCAGCCGGCCGGCCAGTTGTCGGGCGGGCAGCAGCAGATGGTGGCCATCGGGCGGGCTCTGATGGCGAGGCCCCGGCTGATGCTCTTCGACGAGCCTTCGCTTGGTCTGGCGCCTGCCATCGTCGACGAGATGTTCGACATCATCGAAGACATCCGGGCCGAAGGTGTCGCGGTGCTGCTGGTGGAACAGAATGTGCAAAAGTCGCTCGAGGCGGCTCAGTGGGCCTATGTCCTCGAACACGGCCGGATCGTCGCGGCGGGTGTGCCCTCCGATCTGCTCGGCCAGGCCCACATCCAGCAGGCCTACCTGGGCCTGTAGAGCGCCCCGGGTCCAGCAGAAGGCGGGCGGCATGATCGGACAGGAATTCTCCAAAGGAGCAGCGAGATGAGCAAGACATACGACGTCGGCGGCGTGCAGTACCCGAGGCCGTTCCGCATCCGGCGCCTGGGCCACTTCGGCTTCAACCTGAACCGGCTCGACGAGGGCCTGGCCTTTTACGGCGGCCTGCTGGGCTTCCAGCTGACCGACGAAACCAGTCTGGGCAAGCTGATGTCGGGCACGGCCCCGGCCATGGAGGACGATCGGCTGTTCTTCATGACCCACAACACCGATCATCATTCGTTCCTGCTCGCCCACCGCTCGCTCGGCGCTATGTTCGGCGACGATGCGGGCTCCAAGGACATCACGCTGTCCCAGATCACCTGGCAGGTGGGCAGCCTCGAAGAGGTGGTGAAGGCCGCCGGCTACTTCGGCGAAGGCGCGGCCGAGATCCGACGCATCGGGCGCGACATGCCGGGCAGCAACTGGCATGTCTATGTGCGCGACCCGGATGGCCACACGGTCGAGCTCTACTACGGCATGGAACAGGTGGGCCTGCTGGGCAACTCCAAACCGCTGGCCATGTACGACCGCCGCTTCATGGAGCAGCCGCCGCTGCCGCAGATCTCGGATCTGACCGAGCGGGCCCAGGCGCTGGCGCGCGGCGTCGACACGCATTCGGGGTATGCGATCCGCGACCTGATGACCGAAGCGACGCACGACGTCGAGGGCGTGCTGCTGCCGCGGCCCTTCAAAGTCACCAAGATCGGGCCCGCCGGCTTGTTCGTGAACGATGTGAGCGCCTCGGAGGCGTTCTACCGTGATGTGATGGGCTTCGTCACCACCGAGGTCGTCGCTTGGCAAGGCCATCGCTGCGTGTTCATGCGCCACGGCAACGAGCATCACAGCCTGAAGCTTTATCCGAAGGCGGCGCGGGCAGCGCTCGGACTGTCGGAGCACACCAGTTGCGTGTCGATGGGATTGCAGGTGGGCAGCTATCGGCAGCTGCGTGCGGCGGTCGCGTGGCTGACCGAAAAAGGCGCCCGTCGCATCAGCCTGCCGGCCGAGCTCAGCCCGGGCATCGACTATTGCGCGCATTTCACCGACCCCGACGGCCACTGCGTGCAGCTGTTCTATTACATGGAGCAGGTTGGCTGGACCGGCACTCCCCGCAGCGCTGCCCAGAGGCGTCCGATCGCCGAACCATGGCCCGAAACCCTGGCGCCGCTGTCGGACACATTCGTCGACCAGACCTTCATGGGTCCGCTCGGCTAGTGTTGCCCGGCGCGCTCGCAGGTCCGCCCGGACAGCGGCCTGCTTGCCTTGCGTATGTATGATCGACCCGTCAATCATTCCTTTCGATCCCCATTTCATCCCGAGCATCCCATGACCAAATTCGGTATCGGCCAATCGGTCTCACGCTTCGAGGATCCGCGATTGCTGCGCGGCCGCGGCTGCTTTGTCGACGACATCAATCTGCCCGGGCAGGCCTACGCGGTGCTGGTTCGCTCGCCGCACGCCAATGCCCATATCCGCTCGATCAATCTGGAGCCGGCATTGCAGTCGCCGGGCGTGCTGGCTGTCTACACCGGCGACGACGTGGCTCGCGACGGACTGGGCACGATGAAGATCAACCTGCCGCGCAAGCGGCCTGACGGCTCGCCCCTGTTCGCGCGTGCCCACACCGGACTGACCCGCGGCCGGGTCCGCTATGTCGGCGACCCGGTGGCGCTGGTGATCGCCGAAACGGTGTGGCAGGCCAAGGATGCCGCCGAGCGCCTCGAGATCGACTACGACGCGCTGGCCTCGGTGACCGACACGGCACAGACCGTCGCGCCGGGGGCGCCCGCGGTCTGGGACGAATGCCCCGACAACATCTCGAACGTGTTCGAGGCCGGCAATGCCAAGGCCACCGACGAGGCCTTCGCCAAGGCGGCACATGTGGTCCGCCGCCGCTATGTGATCAGCCGCGTCTATGCGCACTACATGCAGCCGCGCGGCGTGCTGGCCCAATACGATGAAGGCGACGAGCGCTACACGATCTGGGCCGACGTGCAGTACCCGCATCGGGTGCGCAACGCGCTGGCCGAGAACATCTTCAAGATTCCGGAGCATCGGATCCGGGTGATCGCCAATGACGTGGGTGGCGGCTTTGGCACCAAGGGCTGGCAGTACCCGGAACACCGACTGATTCCCTGGGCGGCGCGCAAGCTGGGGCGACCGGTGAAATGGACCTGCGAACGCAGCGAAGCCGTTCTGGCCGACGAACACGCCCGCGACAATGTCAGCGATGCCGAGCTGGCCCTCGACGCCGACGGGCGCATCCTGGGGCTGCGGGTGCGCACGCTGGCCAACGTCGGCGCCTATGTGTCGTCCGACCGCAACCTGCTGTCGACCTTTTCCAATGTGCACACGCTGTCGGGCGTCTACGCGATATCGGCTGCCCATGTGCACGTGACCTGCGTGATGGCCAACACCAACGGCACCGCGCCCTACCGCGGCGCGGGGCGGCCCGAGTCCATCTACGTGATCGAGCGGCTGCTCGACGATGCCTCGCGCGAGCTCGGATTCGACCGGGTCGAGATCCGCCGGCGCAACCTGATCGCCTCGACGGCCATGCCCTATCGCAATCCCTTCGGCGCCACGTACGACTGCGGCGAATTCGCCCGCGGACTGGACATGGCGCTGCAGGGCATCGACTACGCCGGATTCGCGGCGCGCCGTGCCGAAGCATTGGCTCGTGGCCGGCTGCGCGGCATCGGCATCGCCAACGCGATCGAGCGGGCGGCCTCGCCGGCGCAGCCGGAATTCGCTGAAATCCGCTTCAACCCCAGTGGCAGCGCGATGGTGCTGGTCGGCACCAAGGCGCAGGGCCAGGGCCACGAGACCCTCTACAAGCAGATCGCCCACGAGCGGCTGGGCATCGACCCCTCGGAACTGCAGTTCATCGAGGGCGACACCGATCGCGTGGCCTTCGGCATGGGCACCAATGGCTCGCGCTCGACCGTGGTGGGCGGGACCGCGGTCTGGAATGCGGCCGGACGCATCATCGAGAAGGGCAAGAAGATCGCCGGGCATCTGCTCGAGGCATCGGCTGACGACATCGAGTTCGAGGCCGGGAAGTTTACCGTCGCCGGCACCGACCGGTCCCTGACCCTCAAGGAGGTGGCCAGGGCCGCGTTCGTGCCCGCCCGGCTGCCGCCGGGATTCGAGCCCGGTTTCTACGAGACCGCCACCTTCGCACCGCCCTCGGACACCTGGCCCAACGGCTCGCATGTCTGCGAAGTCGAGATCGTGCCGGGAACCGGGCGAGTACAGGTGGTCGGCTGGTGGTCGCCAGATGACGTCGGCACGATGATCAACCCGATCGGAGTCAAGGGCCAGATCCATGGCGGCGTGGCACAGGGCCTCGGCCAGGCGCTGATGGAGCAGGTGGTCTACGACCGCGAGTCGGGCCAGCTGCTGTCGGGCAGCTTCATGGATTACGCGATGCCGCGGGCCGACGACATGCCGTCGATCAAGGTCCAGAACAACGCGGTGCCGACCAAGCTGAACCCGCTCGGTGCCAAGGGCGCCGGCGAGGCCGGCACCGTCGGCGCGATACCGGCGGTGATCAATGCGATCAATGACGCGCTCGCCTCGGCGGGCGCCGCGGCCATCGAGATGCCGGCCACCAGCGAGAAAGTGTGGACGGCGCTGCGGGCGGCGAAAACGAAAACGGCATGAACGGGAGATGACAATGCATGTGCTTGAAGGTCCGCGGCGCGAGATCCGCCGCATCATGCTCGAGGGCAGCGCCTACTGGGCAGAGCCAGTCGCCGGCGGCCTGCGCCTTGCCGACGGACGCGAGGTCGAGGAGCAGGCGGTGCGTTATCTGCCGCCGTGCAATCCGACCAAGATCCTGTGTGTGCACACCAACTACCGCAGCCGGGTGTGGGAGTTCACCGGGAAACCCGGCGTACCCAAGACCCCGACTTATTTCCAGAAGCCGGTAACGGCCCTGAATGCGCATGGCGGCCAGCTCGTGCGGCCCGAGGGTTATCAGTACCTGAACTACGAGGGCGAGATTGGCGCCGTCATCGGACGCCCGACACGCAACGTGCGTCCGCAGGACGTCTGGGAACACCTGGCCGGCTTTGCGGTTGCCAACGATGTCGGGTTGCAGGACATGCGCGATACCGACGCCGGTTCGATGCTGCGGGTCAAGGGTCCGGACGGCTTCTGCCCGATCGGCCCCGGGCTGGTCAGCGGCGTGGACGTGCGCCAGTCGACCATCACGACCTACCTGAATGGCGTGGCCGTGCAGCAGGGCAAAGCCGCCGAGATGATCTTCGGCATCGACTACCTGATCGCCGACCTGGCCCGCCACATCACGCTGATGCCTGGCGATGTGATCCTGACCGGCACACCAGCCAATTCGCGGCCGATGCAGCCCGGCGACCTGGTCGAGGTCGAGGTCAGCGGCCTGGGCCGACTGGCGAATCGCGTGGTGGCCGCACCAGCGCCGTCGGCGGAGGTCGGCCATCAGCCGACCGACCCGACGAGCGGCGGGTCGCCCTGGGCACCGACGATCGGCTGCCGCCCGAACTGATGGATTCAACCCGACAGGCGCGCAGCGCCGCCAAAGGACGGCCATGAGCAATGTGACGGTATCCCTGCAGGTGAACGGAAAGCCGGTGTCGCGCACAGTCGATTCGCGCACGCTGCTGGTCGAACTGATCCGCGAGCATCTGAAGCTCACCGGCACGCACGTGGGCTGCGACACCGCCCAGTGCGGATGCTGCACGGTGCAACTCGATGGCCATGCGGTCAAATCCTGTTCGATGCTGGCGATCCAGGCCAACGGCGGACAGGTGACCACCATCGAGGGCCTGGCCACCGGCGAAGCACTGCATCCGGTGCAGCAGGCCTTTCGCGACTGCCACGGCCTGCAGTGCGGCTATTGCACCCCGGGCATGGTGATGGCAACCATCGAACTGCTCAAGCGCACCCCCAAGCCCAGCGAGCCGCAGATCCGCGCCGGACTGGAAGGCAACATCTGCCGCTGCACCGGCTACGAAAACATCGTGCGCTCGGTGCAGGCGGCAGCCGGTGTCTGACATGGCCGCACGGCAAGCGACATCGCAACGCAGGGAGCACAGACATGTACAGCTTTGATTTTCACCAGCCGGCCACACTGGCCGATGCGCTGGCATTGGGGCGTGGCGAGGTCCCGTTACCTGGCCGGCGGGCAAAGCCTGATCCAGTCGATGAAGCTGCGGCTGTCGAGCGCAGGGGGCCTGGTGGATCTGGCAGCGCTGCCGGACATGCGCGGAATCCAGGTCACGGCCGACGGGGTGACGATCGGCGCCATGACCACGCACGCCCAGGTCGCCCATTCGGCCGAGCTGCACGCGGCCCTGCCCGCGCTGGCCGAACTGGCTGAAGGCATCGGCGATCCGATGGTGCGCAATCGCGGCACCCTGGGCGGCTCGGTGGCCAATGCCGATCCGGCCGCCTGCTACCCCGCGGCCTTGCTGGCACTGGGCGCGACCGTGCGCACCGATCGCCGCGAGGTTGCGGCCGACGCTTTTTTCACCGGCCTCTATGAAACAGCGCTCGAGCCGGGCGAACTGGTCGTCTCCGTGCGCTTTCGCCGGCCGGTGCAGGCCGCCTACGAGAAGTTCAAGCAGCCGGCATCGCGGCTGGCGATGGTCGGCGTGTTCGTCGCCCGGCATGCCGACGGCGTGCGGGTCGGAGTGACCGGCGCCAAGGCCTGCGCCTTTCGCTGCGCCCCGCTCGAGCAGGCGCTGACGTCCGACTTCTCCCCCGCCGCAGCCGAACGCATCGAACTGCCTTCCGGCGACATGGCGTCCGACATGCACGCCGGCGCCGTCTATCGGGCGGCGCTGGTGAGCGCATTGGCCGCCACGGCGGTGATGCGTGCCCTGGCACGCTGAGACCTCTGCGCGCTGTCGTGCGGCACGCTTTCCTGCGGGCGACTCACCCCAAGGGCGCGCCCGATTTCCGTCGCCTGGACGATCCCTGGCTTGTGTGTTGAACCCTAGCGGAGAACGACATGAACGTCACCCGGCCCTTACCGGCCCACTTCGGCATCTATGTCATCGACCTGCCCCGGATGCTGGGCTTCTATGAAGGCGTGTTCGGCCTGACCGTCACCGACCGCGGCGAGGGCCGCAGCTTCAAGGGCACGCTGGTCTTCACCAGTGGCGCGCCCGACCAGCACCACCAGCTGGTGTTCGCGACCGGGCGTGCCCCCGGCAGCGCCAGCACGGTCATGCAGATCGCCTGCAAGGTGCCCCTCGATCCAGTCGCTGCGCGATCTGTCGAAGAAGGCGCTGGAGCTCGGCGCGACCGACCTGCGGCCCTTGAACCACGGCAATGCCTTGTCGGTCTACTTCAGGGGATCCCGAGGCGAACACGGTCGAGATTTAGATCGGCACGCCATGGCATGTCCCAGCCTCACGGCGAGCCGCTCGACCTCGCCAAGAGCGACGAAGAGATCCTTCGCGAGACCGAGGCGCACTGCCGGCGCGACCCGAGCTTCATGCCGATGGCGCAGTGGCAGGCAGGGTTCTCCCAGATCGGAAGCAAGCACTGAGCTCGAGGCATCGCCGCGGGAACACGCGGACACCCTCATCAACCGGAGACACGGACATGCACAGCAGCAGCGATCGTCGTTTGGCACTGAAGGGACTGGCAGCACTGGCGGCGGCACCCGCCGCGTTGTCCTTGGCGAGCGCCGCCAGGGCGCAGCAGGCCGGCGGCGGCGGCTCGATCAGACTGATCCATGGTTATGCGGCCGGGCAAAGCCCGGATGTCCTGGCGCGCCAGATCGCCCCGGGTTTGAGCGAGAAGCTCGGGGCAAACATCATCGTGGAAGCCCGTCCGGGCGCCGGCGAAAGGCTGGCCGCCTCGCAGATCGGCCGGATCGCGCCGGACGGACAGTCGCTGTACATCATGACCGGCGGGCTTACCGTCATCACCGCGGTCGACCGCACGATCCGCTTCGATCTGCTGAAGGATTTCACCTACATCAGCATGCTGACCCAGTACCCGTTCATGTTCTGGGTCGGCGCCAACTCACCCTTCAAGACATTGGCCGACCTGCTCGCCGCGGCCCGCGAGAGGCCGGGCCAGCTCAACTACGCGACGACCGGCGTGGCCAATACCCTGCACATGTCGGTCGAACTGCTGAGCTCGATGACCGGAGTGAAGATGACCCATGTCGCCTACAAGGACTCGGGCGCTTACACGGATCTGGTGGGCGGCGGACTGGATATGTCGGTCGGCACCGCGGCAACCGCGCAAGGCCTGATGCGCGAGGGGCGCGTGCGCCCGCTGTGCGTGACCTCGCCGGCACGCTGGCCGGGGTGGGAAACGGTGCCCGCGATCGCCGAATCGGTGCCGGGCTACGAGGTCGTGACCTGGGCGGCGCTGACGGCGCCGGTCGGACTGCCCGACGGGCAGCGCGACCGGTTCAACAAGGCCATCCGCGACGTGCTGGCGCAGCCCGCCCTGCAAAACCAATTCGCCACCACCGGCAGCGTGGCACGCCCCACCAGTCCCGACGAGATGCGCGCCCGCGTGGAATCCGACGTGGCGAAATGGAAGAAGGTCGCGGACTACGCCAAGATCCAGCTGAACTGAGGGTCGGCTCGAAGACCAGTCCGGGCGGATGGACCGGCGCACCGGCATCCGCCCGCTGATCACGACTTTCGGGTGACGACCCAGGTCAGCACGGCAGCAATCACCGTATTGATCGCGGCCATCCAGAGCAGATCGCTGCCGTTGTCGAAGCGGATGTCGAGCGATCGTTCGCCGGGCGTCGCCGCAAAATGGTTGATGCGTTCGGCACGTGCCTGATGCTCGTAGCGCCAGCCCGGGGCACTGTCGATATGCCCTCTGGCCCGCCCCTCCTCGACCTTCAGGCGAAGCCGAAACGTCTGCTCGACCATGCCTTCGCGATCAACCGAGACCTGCTCCACCACTTCGGCCCCCCGGAACGAGCGCTGATCGAATGCATGGGTGCGCGTCGTGTTGTGCGCGGTCAGCTGAACGACACAATGAAACTGCTCGGGCGACGGGCGCACGCACTCGATTCGGACCGTCTGCGCGAACCACTTCGCCAGCGGAAAACTGATCGCTGCCACGACACCCGTCACGATCGCGATCGCAAGCCAGCGCTTCATGAGCGACGGGCCGAGACAGATTCGACGGGGTCCACGCACTTGCCGCGCAACTGACGCAGGGCTTCCCCATGCAAGGAGCTGCGGGGTCTGTAGAGCAGCTCCGCGCAGTTCTCGTAGAAGCTGAAGCGCTCGGCCAGGTAGGGGCCGAAATCCTCGCCATGGGCCGGCACTTCATAGGGCCCGACCAGCCCGACGGCATTGCGAGTCGACAGCTGGACCCAGCCGTGGCGCGAGTCAGGAAAGCCCCCTCGCCGATAGGTCAGAACGTACTCGCTGCGCTTGCCGAATCGCGGCGCCAGGAAACGCAGTGTCAGCTGCTGCGCCTGCCAATACTCGCGCAATGCGGCAGCCAGTGTGCGGGCCATGAACACGGTGGAGGGTCGGCCGTCCGCGAAGTTCTCGCCCTGGCCGCGCATCTCGACCCCGGCGAAGCGGGGGGCCAGTTCGCCCGGCATCCAGCCCAGGTCGAGCGTGAGAGCCTCACCCGCCGCACTGCCCGGGGCGCGAACGCGCGTGATCACCGGATGCGCGAAGCGTTCACGGATCCGGGCCTCCAGCGCGCGCAAGCCGACCGGACTGGCCAGCCGGTTCTTGAATTCCGTCAGCGCCAGCGCTTTGGCACGCTCCAACCGCGCAGCATCGATCGGTTGGATGCCGGCCACTCGAGCCAGCGCATAGTCGAGCGCGGGCTCGACCACAACGGCATCGGTGACCACATACTCAGGCCGTCCATCCAGCGCGAAACGCGGATCGGCCAGATGGGCACGCAGCACCGCGCGCCAATCACCGGACGGGTCGGCGGCCTCAGCGCCGGCAATCGCCAGCGTGAGCAGTGTCATCGCGACTAAGGCTCGGACCCGCGAATGCATGGCACGTCCTGGTTCATTGACACGAGGCGGAATCAACCGCTCGTCAGGCGCGACCGCGCCGAGAGTTGCCAAAGGTGCGGCAAAAATCCGATCGCCTCAGCAGTTGGACCGCGTCCGCACAGACATGGACGCGCGCAGCGCGTGTCCCTGCAATTCAAACGCCTTCGTGGCCTGCAGCGTCCTGCCCAGACGCGTGCAGGGGGTGAGGTCCGCCGCCGCGGTCGACGGCGCCGAGGAACGCAGCGACCCAAGGTTGCCGCGCGCAGCGCGGCTGGCTCGCGCTGTCCGAGGAGCGAAGCGACGTGTTCGCGAGCCACCTTGGGACGCGAGTACCGCAGGGCACCCGGCGCAGCCGGGCGTCGTCGTCCGCGGCGGCGGGCCTCACCCCCTGCACGCGTCCCGCACCGCATTCAGCACCGCTCACCCCAACCACCGCTTGCGCCGCCGATAGTGCTTCACCTCGCGATAGCTCTTGCGCTCGCCTTCGAGATTCAGCCCCAGATAGAACTCGCGCACGTCCTCGTTGGCCTTCAGATCTGCCGCCGCGCCCTCGAGCACGATGCGCCCGTTCTCCATCACATAGCCATAGTCGGCGATGTCCAGCGCCACCCGCGTGTTCTGCTCGACGATCAGCAGCGTCATGCCGCCCCGCTTGAGCGACTCGAGCAGTGCGAACACCTCTTCGATGATCAGCGGCGCCAGGCCCAGCGACGGCTCGTCGATCATGACCAGCTTGGGGTCGGACATGATGGCGCGCCCGATCACCAGCATCTGCTGTTCACCGCCCGACAGGTAGCCGGCCGTGCGCCCGCGCAGCGCCGCCAGGCGGCCGATCCGTTCGTAGACGCTCTCGAGGCGGCGGCGCAGGGCCGGCCCCGAGGGCTCGAGGTGCCCGCCCACGATCAGGTTCTGCTCGACGGTGAGATGGCGCAGCACCCGGCGCCCCTCCATGATGTGCACCAGGCCGCCCCGCACGATGTCGGCCGCGTCGGCACCGTCGATGCGCTTGCCGTTCAGCTCGATCGATCCCGCGGTGACCCTGCCGTCTTCGGTTCGGATCAGGTTGGAGATCGACTTCAGGGTCGTGCTCTTGCCCGCGCCGTTGCCGCCCAGCAGGGTCACACACTGGCCGGCAGGCACCTTCATCGAGATACCCTTGACCGCGAGGATCACGTCGCTGTAGATCGCTTCGACGTTGTTCAGGACGAGCACATTCGACTCCAGGATGGGTGGGCGCCGACCCGGGCCGTCGGCGGGCCGACAAGGGCCCGGACCGGCGGCCGGTCAGTGCGGCTTCACCACTTGTTGAGGACCGGCACCGCGACGTTTTCAGCGGCGGTCACGTACTTGCCACCGGTCACCGTGCCGATGTTCACCGTCAGCCCCTTCAGGGGAAACGGCGCCTCGCGGGTGTAGACCAGGTCGGGCAGAACGCCGAAGGTCTGTTTGCCGGAGATGGGGTTCTTCAGCATCGAGTCACGCACCGCCACGCCGGTCAGCTTGGCCGCGCCCACGTCCTTGACCGCCCCTTCGATCGCGCGCACCGCGACCAGCGCCTGGTTCATGCCCATCAGCGTGGTCACGTCCCACTTGGCGGTGAGCTTGTACTTGGCCGTCAGCATGTCGAAGAACTTGCGCGCCTCGGTGACATCGGCGCCCGGAATGGCCATGCCATAGACCTCGAAGTCGCCCTCCATCTGTGCCAGCCCGCCGATGGCCGTGCCCGAGGCCGGCAAACCGTTGTGCGAGCTCAGCATGATCGGGATGTCCTTGCGGCCGATCGACTGCAACGCACGCTTGGCGGCCACCACCGCAGCGGTGTTGGTCTGGATGTGCAGGATATGGGCGCCCTTGCGCACCACCCGTGAAACCTGCGTGCTGAGGTCGCTGGGCTGCACCTCGGTGAACACGGTTTCGACGATCTCGACCTTGTCCTTGTTCTCGCTGGCGTACAGGTTGGCGCCCTTGTGGATGTCGACATACGCGGGCGAGGCCTCCGACGAGATGATCGCCACCTTCAGCGGGCCCGTGATGCCCTTCTTCGTGCGGTACCAGTTGTAGAAGGCCGCCGCCTCGTGGGCATAGGTGGGCCGCGGATTGAAGATCCACGGGTCCTGGCGCCAGGCGAAGCCGTAGCCGGCGGTGGACATCAGCATCGGGATCTTGTCGTCGGGCAGGCGCTGCTGCAGCGCGGCCACGTCGGGTCCGCCGACTCCCAGCACCGCGATCGGCTTCAACTCGGATTTGATGCCCGGCCACAGGCTGGCCACCTGCGCGGCGTCGTACCGGTGGTCGAAATCCTTCATGTTGATCTTCACCCCGAGGCCCTTGCCGACCTCCTCGTTCCACCAGGCCACGACCGCCCAGCGGCCGCCGACCAGGTTCTTCATGACGTCGGCGTAGGGGCCGGTGAAGTCCGCCAGCGAGGCGACGTTGTACGTGGTCTGCGCGACCGCCGTCGTCGGCATCGCCAGCTGACCGGCCGCAATGCCCGCAGCCATCCAGCCCAGCAGGCGTCGTTTGGAATTGCTCATGTCGTCTCTCTCCTTGTCGATGCAGTGCCGGCGCGGGGCCGGGGCGTTGGTCGGCTTGCGGCCGCGTTCAATAGGGGAACGGCCAGAGCCGGTAGGACCGCTTGACGATGTTCCAGCGATGCATCAGGCCGCGCGGTTCGAAGATCAGGAAGGCGGCGATGATGCCGCCCAGGAACACGTTCATCGCCGCGAACACGATATCGCCACTGAGAAAGGGCAGCTTCTCGACGACGGTGGGCCCCAGCGTCGTGATGCCCTCCTGGGCCAGCTTGATCACGACCACGCCGATCAGCGCGCCGGTGACCGAGCCCATGCCGCCGACGATGATCATCGCGATGAACCAGATCGAGTGCAGCAGCGTGAACTGGTCGACGGCCACGAAGCGGACGTAGTAGGTCCACAAGCCGCCGCCGATGCCGGCATAGAAAGCGCCGACCAGGAACGCGGTGGCCTTGGTGCGCACCACGTCGATGCCCATCATGCCGGAGGCGACGTCGTCGTCGCGCACCGCGACGAAAGCACGGCCGTGGCGGCTGCGCGTGATGCCGTAGGCACCGAAGACCATGATGGCCGTCACCGCCAGGCACAGGTAGTAGATCGAGACGTCATCGGCCATCCGATGCCCGAAGAACGTCGCCGGCTCGATGCTCAGGCCATTGGAACCACCCAGCCAGCTGGAGGGCAGATTCAGGATCAGGAAGTGGAACAGGAACTGCGCGGCGATCGTGGTCAGCGCCAGGTAGAAGCCCTTGATGCGCACCGCCGACAGACCGAAGACGAACCCGAACGCGGCTGCCGCGACCCCGCCCAGCGGGATCGACAGCCAGAACGGCAGGCCGAACTTCAGTGCCACCGCGCCGCTGGTGTAGGCACCCACGCCCATGAACGCGGCCTGGCCCAGGTTCACCTGGCCCGCGTAACCCGTGTTGATCTGCAGCCCGACGACGACGACGGCACTGATCATCATCACGCTGACCATGGCCATCAGCCGCGAGCCGACCAGTTGCGGCAGCAGCAGCAGCAGCGCGAGGAGCACCAGCAGGCTGATGGCCTGCGCCCGGGTGCGGATCAGCGCCTGATCGCGCTGATAGGTGGTGGCGAATACGCCGGCCGGATCCATGTCGTCAAACCCTCTCGATGGTCTTCCAGCCGAACATGCCGGTCGGCCGTATGAACAGGATCCCCAGCATGATCACGAAGGGAAGGATCGATCCGACCGCGCCGCCGACCAGCGGGTCGAGGTAAGCCACGGCCAGGCTCTGCACCACCCCGACGATGATCCCGGCAATGAGCAGTCCGGCGATCGACTCGAGGCCCGCGAGCAGCGCGACGGGCAGCGCCGTCAGACCGATGTCGGAGGCCAGGAAGTTCAGCGACTTGCCGCTCAGGTAGATCACCGCGCCCAGGGTCGAGAGCACCGTGCCCAGGATCCAGGCGAACGCGATCGACGAGCGCACCGAGATGCCCAGCGACAGCGCGACCTGGTGGTCTTCGGCGACTGCCGTCATCTTCAGCCCGGGCCGCGTCTTGTTGAAGAACCAGGACAGCCCCAGCCCGGTGGCGACCGTCAGCATTCCGCCGTACAGCAGCGAGCGCGGGATGAAGATCTCGCCGATGATGATCGGCTCCAAAGGGAAGATGATCGGAAACGGACGCACCTGCGGGCCGAACAGCACCAGCACGACACCGCGGATCAGGATCAGCAGCCCGATGGTCACCATCACCATCGCGAACACCGACTCGCCGACCAGCCGCGAGAAGAACACCCGCTCGATCAGCAGTCCGAATGCCGCGGCGCACACGAAGGCCAGCGGCAGCCCGACGAACAGCGGCAGCCCCAGGTGCACGACCAGCCACCAGACCACGAACCCGCCGAACACCACCAGTTCGCCCTGCGCGAAGTTGAACACCTTCGAGGCGCGGTAGATGACGACGAAGCCCATCGCGATCAGCGAATACAGCAGGCCGATCAGCGCGCCGCTGATCAGGTAGTTGACGAAGTCGATCATGGTTCAGGCCCGCTCGGTGATGGGGTCGCGCCGCACCGTCACCGGCGCAGCAACCTCATGCAGCGCGACCGTGGCCGCGAGCATGCCTTTGCGGCCATCCTGATAGGTGACCGGAATTTCGAGGTGCACCTGCGGCACGCCCGCGTACAAGCCTTCGATCAGGGCGCCGTAGCGCTCCTCGAGAAACTCGCGGCGCAGCTTGCGGGTGCGGGTGAGCTCGCCTTCGTCGGGGTCGAGTTCCTTGGGAAAGTTGGCGAACCGCCGCACCCGCGCGTTCTCCGGCAGGAATCGGTTCACTCGCTCGATCTCGGTTCGGATCAGCTCGGCGATCTCGGGCTTTTGCGACAGGTCGGTGAACGTGGAGAACCCGATGTTGCGGTCTTCGGCCCAGCGCGACACGACCCCCTGATCGATGTTGATCAGAGCGCCGATGTATTCGCGGCGCTCGTCGCCCAGGGTCATGATGTCCTTGATGAACGGACTGAAGCGCAGCCGGGTCTCGATGAACTGCGGCGGGAAGCGTTCGCCGGTGCTCAGCTGGCGCATGTCGCTGGTGCGCTCCAGGAACACGAGCTCGCCCGAAGTGGTGACCGACACCGCGTCGCCACTGAGGTACCAGCCCTCGCGCAGCCGCTCCTGCGTCTTGTCGTCGCGGCGCCAGTAGCCCTGGAAGAACGAGCCGCCGCGAACCAGCAGCTCGCCCTCTTCGGACACCTTCCATTCCAGCGGCGCACCGCCCTCGGGATGGGCGGTGAGCCAGTGGCCGACCGTCTCGAGATCGAAGCGTTCGCCCTGATGCAGCGTCAGCAGGCCGATCTCGGTGGCGCCATAGATGTTGCGCAGGGGCACACCAATGGCATGGAACAGCCGGAACACGTCGGGCGCCATCGTCGAGCCGCCGCATACGGCAATCTTGATGCGGGTCAGTCCGAGCTGGTCGCGCAGCGGGCGCAGCACCAGCGCTTCGGCCAGCGGCAGCAGCGCCCGCGCGCTGGCCGACACGGGCTTGCCGTCCAGCCGGGCCACGTGCACCTGGCGGCCGATCTCGATGCCCCAGTCGTAAATGCGCCGCCGCCACGGGTCGGCATCGAACATCCGCGCCTGCAGGGTGGCCGCCAGGCTCTCCCACTGCCGGGGCGCGAACACCATCACCTCGACCGCGAGTTCGCGGATGTTTTCCAGTACCTGCTCGGGGCCTTCGGGAAAGTTGACCACCAGCGGCACGAGCACGCCCATGCTGAACGCGAACAGCTGCTCGGTCACCCAGGCAGGCGCGATGTACGACAGGTATTCCATTCCCGGCTTTGCGCCGGTCGCCTCGATCACGCGGTGAACGTTGTCGATCAGGTAGCGGTGCGTGATGATCACGCCCTTGGGCCGCCCGGTCGTGCCGGACGTGTACGACAGCACGGCGATGTCATCGGCATTTCCGGCGCCGACCAGTTCCTCGAACAGACCGGGCTGCTCGGCATGCAGCGCGCGCCCGAGCGCCTGGACCTCGGTGAACGGCTTGAGCGCCTGTTGGCGGTACGACCACATGCCGGTGTCGTCCCAGTAGATCACGGCGCGCAAACCGGGAGCACCGGCCATCACCACGAAGGCCTTGTCGACCTGCTCCTGGTCCTGGGCCACCAGATAGACCGACTCGCTGTCGTTGACCAGGTACTGGACCTCGTCGACGGTGAGGTCCGGATACAGCGACACCACCTTCGCGCCCAGCGCCTGGGCGGCGAATTCGCTCCAGAAGTGCTCGGGTTCGTTCTCGCCGATCACCGCGAGAGTCTCGCCGCGGCGCAGGCCCATCGCATGCAGGCCCAGCGCGAACTCGCGCACATTGGTCAGCACGTCGTCGAAGGAGAACTCGCGCCAGATGCCGCGGTACTTGTGACGCTGGGCGACGCGGCCGGGATCGGTGCGGGCCCGTTCCACCAGGTGCTGGGGCAGGGTCTTCATCGCGAGCATCAGCGTTCGCCTCCGCCCAGGTAGGCTTGCAGCACCGCCGGGTCGCTCTGCACCTGCGCCGGCGTGCCGTCCGAAATCTTGCGCCCGAAATCGAGCACCACCACCCGGTCGGCCAGATCCATCACCACGCCCATGTCGTGCTCGACCAGCACCACCGGCAGGTGGCGGGCCTCGCGCACGTCGAGGATGAATCGCGCCAGGTCTTCCTTCTCTTCGGCGTTCATGCCGGCCATCGGCTCATCCATCAGCAGGATGCGCGGCTCCTGGGCCAGCGCGCGCGCCAGGTCGACCCGTTTGCGCAGGCCATAGCCCAGGCTGCCGACCAGCTGGTGGCGGATGGTTTCGATCTCGAGGAACTCGATGATCTCCTCGACGAACTCGCGGTGACGCACTTCCTCGCGCTGGGTCCAGGGAAAGTACGCGAACGACTGCAGCACCGACGAGCGCATGTGGATATGCCGCCCGACCATGATGTTCTCGATGACGGTCATGCCCGAGAAGATGTGGGTGCCCTGGAAGGTGCGGGCCACGCCGGCCCGCGCGATTTCGTGAACCGGGCGCCCGGTGATGTCGTTGCCATGCAGTTCGATGCGCCCGCGCTGCGGCCGGTAGAAGCCGCTCAGGCAATTCATCAGCGAAGTCTTGCCGGCGCCGTTGGGGCCGATCACCGCGAGCAGCTGGTCGTCGCGCACTTCGACCGAAACATCGTTCAGTGCCACGACACCGCCAAAGGACATCCGGACATCGCGGGCGGCCAGCACGATCGTGTCGGTGGCCTTTTGCCCGGCGGACATGCCGCCAGCGGCGGGTGAATCGGCATCGCGAACGGCGCTCATGCGCGCCCCTCGGCCTGCAGTGCTTGCTCCACCGGCTTGTCTCCCCGCTGTTTTGCGAATCGGCAGGAGGCACCGGTCTGACCGGCTTCCTAGAACGTCCCGCGTGACGCGAATTGATCTTGTGGTCGCATTATTAACCGTGCAGTAGAAAACCTGTCAAGCCCTGGAATTCCAGACGCGCGGATAGGGCAGTCAGCCCCGCGAACGCAGCGACTCGCCGAGCAGATCCGAGAAGCCCGCGGCGATGTCCGCGCCACTGAGTTCGCCATCGGGGCGAAACCACCGGGTCATCCAGTTGACGGCGCCCATGAAGTAGAAGACCGCCAGCTTGGGATCGACGCCGCGAATGCTGCCGTCCGTGCCGCCGCGGGCGACCATCTCGCGCAGGGCGAGCTCGAACTGATCGCGCCGGCGCCCGACCACCGAGCGGCTTTCATGATCGAGCGCGTCGTACTCGGAGAGCACCGCGAAGCGCCCCATCTCGCCGGTGATCAGTTCGATGTACCGGCGTGCCAGCAGCGTGGTCTGCTCCAGACCGGTATGGCCGTGGCGGCGCGCATAGTCGAGCGCCTCGTCGCCCAGGTCGAGCGACAGCATGTGGCACTCGAAGAGAATCTCCTGTTTGCTGCGCACATAGTGATACAGCGCCGCCTTGGTCACACCGAGCACGGCGGCCACGTCGTCGAGCGAGGTGTTGTGATAGCCCCTGCCGCTGAAGGCGCGCGCCGCCTCGCGCAGCAGCGCGTTGCGCTTCAGGCGGAACTGCTCGTCGCGGCTGACCACCACATTGCTCCAGGCCGCAGCCCGCCGCGCGGGCGGCTCCGGCGGGGCGGCTTGCCGGCCGGCCGCCGGTTCGCCAGGGCGCTCTGCGGCCCCCGGGCGACGCTTCGGCCTTGCAGCCGCCCTGCAGCCGGACCTTCGCGCGGAAGCTTGGCGGCAGGAGCCTGGCGCCGCGCTTCGAATCCGCCAGTTGTGGCGCATCGGCCGCACGGCCGCCCGACCCCGAAGCGATCGCGATCGTCTTTCTCCTGATCTTGTCCAAGGTCTTGTCCACGCCGCCCTAAAACGAAGCTGCGTCTTATACGGTCAACACCGCAGGCCGTCAACCGGGCTCGCGCCCCCGGGGCTCGTCACAGGCTGCGCGAGATGATCAGCTTCTGGATGTCGCTGGTCCCTTCGTAGATCTTGCAGACTCGCACGTCGCGGCAATACCGTTCGACCGGGAAATCCTGCAGGTAACCGTACCCGCCGAACACCTGCAGCGCGTCCGAACACACCCGCTCGGCCATTTCGGTGGCATACAGCTTGGCCATCGAGGCTTCCTTGTTGCAGGGCAGACCGGCCAGCAGCATGCGCGCAGCATGGCGGTACAACTGGCGGGCCGCTTCGATCCGGGTTGCCATGTCTGCCAGGCTGAAGCTGACCGACTGCAGATTCATGATCGGCGCACCGTAGGCCTCCCGCTCGCGCGCATAGCGCACTGCCGCTTCGAGCGCGGCCTGCGCGACACCCACCGCCTGAGCCGCGATCGCGATCCGGCCATCGGCCAGGCCCGACATGGTCAGCGCATAGCCGCCACCGACCGTTCCCAGCACATTGGCCACCGGCACCCGGACGTTGTCGAGCTGGATCTGGGCGGTGTGCGCCGTGTGCTGGCCGAGCTTGTTCTCGACCCGCAGCACCTTGTACCCGGGCGTGGCGGTATCGAGGATGAAGGCGGTCACACCGCGCTTGCCGGCGGCCGGGTCGGTGACCGCCACGACCATCGCCGTGCCTGCCTCGCTGCCATTGGAGATGAACTGCTTGGTGCCGTTGAGGATGAAGGCATCGCCTTCGCGACGGGCGGAGGTTTTGATGGCGGCGGTATCGGAGCCGGCATGCGGTTCGGTCAGCAGCCAGGCGCCGATCTTCTCGCCGCGCGCGGCCGGCGGCAGGAACTGTTCTTTCTGGGCCGCGGTGCCGAAGCGCGCGATCGGGTAGTGCGACATGTTGTGAACATGGACGATCGTGCCCAGGCCGCAGTCGGCGGCGCAGATCTCCTCGAGCGCCAGGCAATAGGACATGAAACTCATGCCCGAGCCGCCGTAGTCCTGCGGCAGCAGCATGCCCATGAAGCCGAGCCCGGCCAGCGTGGCGAGTTCCTGGTGCGGCCAGGCCTTCGTGCGGTCGCGCAGCGCCGCGGTCTTGTCGATGACTTCGCGCGCCACCCGGCGCGCCGCGTCGCGCACCATGACCTGCTCATCGGTCAGGAATGCGCCATCCGCATCGACCGCCGCTTCGCCCGACTGGAACCCGGTGCCCATCTGCCTCTCCCGTTGCCTGCTGACTCAGCTAACTTATCCGTCGTACCATTGACTCCAGGGTCAATTTAGGCGCGCGACCGTGCCGCCGTCAAGGGAGATCCCGGGTTGCAGGTACGATCCGCGCACGGCGATCCAAACATCAGACGACGAGTTGAAGGAACCGACATGGCAATCCGAGATTTCACGCTGAATACGGTCATCGAGCGCAATGCGCGCCTGTACGCCGGGCGCACCGCTTTCGTATTCGAGGACCAGACCGTCACCCACGCCCAGTATCTGGCGCGGGTCCAGCGGCTGGCCGCCGGGCTGCGCGCGGCCGGCCTCGCGCCGGGCGAACGCGTCGCGGTGATCGCCCAGAACCGACCCGAGTTCCTCGACCTCTATGGCGCCGCCGCACGGCTGGGCGCGATCGTCGTGCCGGTGAACTGGCGCCTGAGCGCCGACGAACTGGCCCACGTGATCACCGACACCGCGCCGGTGCTGCTGCTGGCCGACCCCGCCTATCAGGCGGCCTGCGCGGCACTGCGCGCGCGCTGCCCGTCCCTGAAGACCTGCATCGGCTTCGACACGACCGAATCCGGCTTCATGACCTACGACGAGTTGCTGCGCTCGGGATCCGACGCCCGCGCGGCCGATGTATCCGCCGACGCCGGCACGGTCATCATGCACACCGCCGCGGTCGGCGGATTGCCGCGCGGCGCCCTGCTCTCGCACAACGGTCTGATGGCGGCAGGCATGCAGCTGATCGCCCACTGGCGGCTGGGTCCGGACGATGTGAACCTGGGCATGCTGCCGATGTTTCACGTGTCCGGACTGGGCCTCTTCATGGCCGTGCTGCAGGCCGGCGGCGCCACGGTGCTGTCGGCGCGCTTCGACCCGTCGGCCGCGGTCGAGCAGATCCAGGCGCACCGCGTGACGGTGTTCGCCGAATTCGCGCCGATGCTGGGCCAGATCCTCGACCAGGCAGCGACCCGCGGCGCCGATCTCGCCAGCCTGCGTGCCGTCAGCGGCCTGGACACGCCCGACACCCTGGCGCGCTTTCATGCTCATTGTCCGCAGGCCGACTTCTGGGCTGGCTACGGCCAGACCGAAGTCTCCGGCATGGCGACTCTGGCTCCCGCGCGCGAGCGTCCGGGTTCGGCGGTCGCCCCACCCTGCTGTGCGAGGTCGGTGTCGTCGACGACGCCGACCAGCCGCTGCCGGTCGGCGGCACTGGCGAAATCGTCGTCCGCGGCCCGATGGTGTTCCAGGGCTACTGGCAGCTCGAGGAAGATTCCCGGCAGGCCGCCCGCGGCGGCTGGCACCACACGGGCGACATGGGTCGCTTCGATGCCGACGGGTACCTCTGGTACGCCGGCCGTTCGCCGGCCAAGGAACTGATCAAGCCGGGCGGCGAGAATGTCTATCCGGCCGAGGTCGAAAAAGTCATTCTCGAGCACCCGGCCATCGCCGAGGTGGTTGTCATCGGGGTGGCCGACGCGCAGTGGGGCGAGGCGATCAAGGCGGTGTGCGTCTGCCGCCCCGCCTGGCGCCGCGCGCCGGCCGAACTGATCGAGTTCGTCGGCGCGCGGATCGCCCGCTTCAAGAAGCCCAAGCACGTCGTGTTCGTCGAACAATTGCCCCGCACGAGCGCCGGGCTGCTCGATCGGCAGCGCGTCCGCGAAGCGGTGACAAACCGGCCTGACCTGTCGACCTGACCTGTCGACCCGATCTGTCGGCTGATCCGGCGCCATGGCGTGTTTCGAACACGCGGGCGCCAAACCGGCCTGATCCAATCGCGCGGACATCCCCTAAACTCATGACAGACGAGGATTCGGGACATGAGACGAGCGATAGTTTTTGCCACCGCCGAAGCGGCCGAGGAAGCCTTCTACGATGCCATGCAGCGCGGTGACGCGCAGGGCATGATGGCCCTGTGGGCCGACGACGACGATGTGGCCTGCGTGCATCCCAACGGGCCGCGCCTGGTCGGCATCGACGCCATTCGAAGCGCTTTCGAGCATATCTTCGCGCGCGGCGGGGTGGGCGTGCGCTTGCGTGATGTGCGCGTCCATCAGGGTGCGGTCATCGCGGTTCACAACCTGATCGAGCAGGTTGCGGTGGCCGGGCCCGGCGGCGGATCGCAGCTGATCGACTGCACGGCGACCAATGTCTATGTGAAGACCGCCAACGGCTGGCGGATCGTGCTGCACCATGCGTCGCCGGTCAGCGAAGGAGGTGCCGCCGCCGAAGGCAGCGCGGGGTCGGCGGTCCTGCATTGAGGTCGGCAGGGCAATGCCGGACCCCCACGCGATGAAACCCGCCGGTCCTGCCGCACACCGGCCGCCGGCCTGGCTGCGCGGGGGCCATCTGCAAACCCTCTGGCCGGCTGTGATCGCGCCGCGCGCGCAGGTCGCTTTCCGGCGCGAACGCTGGACCACGCCGGACGCCGATTTCATCGAGGTCGACCGGGTCGACTCGCCGGCCGGCGTGCACGCTCCTCTGGTGGTCCTGTTCCATGGCCTGGAGGGCAATTCCGACAGCCCCTACGCCCGCTCGCTGATGGCGGCGGTGGCCGAGCGCGGCTGGCGCGGCGCGGTGCCGCATTTTCGCGGCTGCGGCAGCGAGCTGAACGCGGCGCCGCGGGCCTATCACTCCGGGGACTCGGACGAGATCGACTGGATCCTGCGCCGCTTTGCGGCCGAGGCGCACGCCGGCTCGGCCCCGCTGTTCGCCGCCGGGGTGTCGCTGGGCGGCAATGCCCTGCTGAAGTGGCTGGGCGAGCGCAATCACGACGCCGCCTTCGTCAGGGCTGCCGTTGCCGTGTGCGCACCGCAGGACCTGCAGGCGGGCGCAGAAGCGCTCGCGCGCGGCTTCAGCCTGCTGTACACCCGCAATTTCCTGAAGACGCTCAAGCGCAAGAGCCTTGCCAAACTCGCGCAATACCCGGGCCTGTTCGATCGCGACCGGATGATCGGCGCGCGCGATTTTTTCGATTTCGACGATGCGGTCACCGCGCCGATGCATGGATTCGCCAGCTGCTACGACTACTGGACCCGATCCTCGAGCCGGCGCTTCCTGGCCGACATCCACGTTCCGACCCGGGTGCTCAATGCCCTGAACGATCCCTTCGTGCCACCGCGCGCGCTGGCCACGCCGGCCGAGGTGTCGCCCCGGGTCGAACTGCACTACCCGGAGCAGGGCGGCCACGTCGGCTTTCATTCGGCCGGGTCGCGGGGCCGTTCGCGCTGGCTGGCCGACTATCTGCTGGACTATTTCGATGCCCATCGATGATCTTGTTGAACAGGCCATGCGACGCTGGCCCTCGGTTCCGGCGGTGTTCGGCTGGCTGCGCCTTGACCGGCGCGGCCACTGGCTGCTGATCGACCGCGGGCGGCCCGGCTTCGACGAGACCCTGCACGGCCAGGGCAGCGAGATCACCAGCCCGCCCATCCTCGACTTCCTGGGCCGCAACTACCTGGGTGACGAGCAGGGCCGCTGGCACTGGCAGAACGGGCCGCAGCGCGTGTTTGTCGACCTCGACCTGGCGCCGCTGATCCTGCGGGTTCTGGGAGAAGGAAGCGGCACCCGTCTGAGCACCCACACCGGCTTTCTGGTCGATCCCGGCGCCGGCGCATGGCTCGACGAGGCGGGCAACCTGTTCCTGCAGACCTCGCTGGGACCGGGTGTGGTGCACGACCTCGACCTCGCGCAGCTCAACTTCGAGGAAGACAGCGCCACCGAGGACGCCCCGCCGACCCGGGTGCAGCTGGGCGGAACCTGGCTCCCGATCGGCGTCACCGGCGACCCCGCCAGACTGCTGGGCTTTTGCCGCCGGCCAAGGGCCTGATCAGCGGGTTTTTTCTTGCTGTTCGCGCTGGTACTCGCCCTGGAACTCCTTCATTCGGGCATCGACCAGCGAGCCCGTGTAGAAGTCCAGCGTGGCCAGTTTCTGGGCCAGGCGAAGCTGCTCGATCGCGGCCAGCCAGCGCCCGCCCAGCGCGTACTCTTCGGCGGTCGCGCGATGCGCCAGCGCGGTCTGGTTCAAGCCGTTGTGCGCCTTGGCCAGCAGCTGCCACAGTTTGGGGTCGGCACGGTAAAGCGCGATCTGGTCCTGCAGGAACCGCTCGGCGCGGGCCGGCTCGCCCAGGGCCAGCAGCGCCTCGGCCTGCAGGTGGATCAGCGCGCGCGCGCCGACGAAGCGGCCCGCCCCTGCTTCGGCCAGAGCGAGCGCACCAGCCGCGTCGCCGCTGCGCAGCCGGATATCGGCCGCCAGCCGTTCGATCGCGGCATGCCCGGCAGGCAATCGCCTGCGCGTCTCCTGAACCGCTCGATCGGCGCCGGTGAAATCGCGCTGGGCCAGCGCCACGACCGCCAGCCCGTACCAGGCGGCCAGTTCGTCGTGGGTCGAGCGATCGCGCAGCTGGCGCTCGAATTGCGCCCGGATGCCACTGAGCCCATCGACCGTGGGGGTGGCCAGGGCGCGCAGCTTGGCGCGCATCAGCCGGAAGTCGATGCCGTCGGGCCGCTGGCGGTAGCGGACTTCCTGCGCCCGCGACTGCATGTCGGCGATCCGTTCGGCGGTCAGCGGGTGGCTGCGCATGTAGCCGGGTGCCGCACTTTCGTAGATGCGCGAGGACTGCTGCAGGCGGGTGAAGAACGACACCATGCCGGCCGGCTCGAAGCCGGCGTTGCGCAGCGTCTCCATGCCCACCCGGTCGGCCTCGCGTTCGGCATCGCGCGAAAACGCCAGCATCTGCTGCATCTGCGCACCCCCGGCCATGGTCACGATGCCGGCCATCGCCTGCGGGTTCGAGCGCGCGGCGAGCGCGCCGAGCACCGCGGCCGCCAGCGTCATCATCGAGGTCTGGCGTTGCGCGGCCAGCATGCGCGCGATGTGCCGCTGCGTGACGTGGCCGATCTCGTGGGACAGCACCGACGCCAGTTCGGATTCGCTCTGGGCGGCGACGATCAGGCCGCTGTGCACGCCGATGTACCCCCCCGGCAGCGCGAAGGCATTCAGGCTCGAATCGAGCACCAGGAAAAATTCGAGGAGAAAGCCGTTGGCCCCGGGTGTTCCGCCCAGCAGGGCGCCCAGCCGGTTCAGGTACTCGCTGACCTCGACATCGTCGGACACATCCGGGTCGCGGCGCAGGTCGCGCATGATCGTCTCGCCCAGGCGCCGTTCGGCCGCCGGCGACAGCTCCTCACCGCCGGCGTCGCCCAGGCGCGGCAGGTTGTCAGCCGCCGTGCTCGGGGGCTGGGCGCCCTGCCCGCCCGCCACCGGCGAGGCAACGGCAAGGGCGAGCGCGAGCAGCGCCGACAGACAGCGGCGCGGATCAATCCCTGGAAACACGACAATCGACAGGCAAGGGCACGATGTAAAGAAACGTTCAAGCGCTGGGCAGCAGCGGGGGCGTTGCTATGATAGTCCGATCGGAAAGACACTATGACCCGCACGCTCACGCATTTCGACGCCACCGGCCAGGCGCACATGGTCGACGTTGGCGACAAGTCCATCACCCGGCGCATCGCGCTGGCGGGTGGACGCATCCGCATGCTGCCCGCCACGCTCGAGCTGATCCGCTCGGGTACGGCCCGCAAGGGCGATGTGCTGGGCGTGGCACGGATCGCCGCCATCCAGGGCGCCAAGCGCACCGCCGAACTGATCCCGCTTTGCCATCCGATCGCGCTCACCCGCGTCACCGTCGAATTCGAGATCGACCCGGCCGACAGCTCGGTGGGCTGCACCGCGCGGGTCGAATGCACGGGCCAGACCGGCGTCGAAATGGAAGCCCTCACTGCCGTGCAGGTCGGCCTGCTGACCATCTACGACATGTGCAAGGCGGTCGATCGCGGCATGACCATCACCGATGTGCGGCTGCTCGAAAAGCATGGCGGCAAGACCGGGATCGTATCTCGCGACCGATCCGCAGCCTGACAGCCGCTAGCGAACCGCCCATCGCGCCGGCATGGGCCGGCCGCCCCTCATCGACCCCTCCTGGAGCAGACCTTGGCGCAGGCCATGACTACCCCGCCGCGCCGCACCTGGCGCTGGCTGATCGCGCTGCTGGTGCTGGCCGCTGTGGCGGCCGGCGGCTTCACCTGGTATCGCCAGAGCCGCCAGGGCGACGGCCCCCAGTGGCGTACGGCCAAGGTGTCGCGCGGCGGGATCACCGCCTCGGTTTCGGCCACGGGCACCTTGAATGCCGAAGTGTCGGTGCCGGTCGGCTCCCAGGTTTCCGGCCAGGTGAAGGAGGTGTTGGCCGACTTCAACTCCGAGGTGAAGCGCGGCCAGCTGATTGCCCGCATCGACCCCGAGACCTTCGAATACCGGGTACGTCAGTCTCTGGCAGACCTCGATGCGGCGCGCGCCCAGGTGCTCACCGCACAGGCCAACATCAGCGCCGCCAGCGCGGCGGTTTCGCGCATCCGGGTGAACCTGGCCGAAGCGCGGCGCGATCTCGAGCGCAAGCAGCTCCTGGTCGAGCGCAATTTCATCTCCGGCGCCGAGCTCGAGCGCGCGCGCGCGGTATCGGACGCCGCCACCGAAGAAATCAAGAGCGGCCAGGCCCAGGTCGAAGTGGCCCAGGCCCAGGCCCGCAGCGCCCAGGCGGTGGTCGCGCAGCGCGAGGCGCAGCTGCTGCAGGCGCGCGCCGATCTCGAACGCACCGCGATTCGCGCCCCGGTCGACGGCATCGTGATCAAGCGCTCGATCGATGCCGGCCAGACGGTTGCCGCCAGTCTCCAGGCGCCCGAACTCTTCGTGATCGCCCGCAACCTGCGCGACATGCAGGTCGACACCTCCATCGATGAAGCCGAGATCGGCAAGATCCGGCTCGGTCAGCGGGCCACTTTCACGGTCGACTCCTACCCTGGCCGCAGCTTCAGCGGGGAGGTCAAGCAGGTGCGCAAAGCGGCACTGACGGTGCAAAACGTCGTGACCTACACCGTGGTGGTCGCCACCGCCAATCCCGACCTGGCACTGATCCCGGGCATGACCGCCAATGTCCGCCTGGTCACCGATGCGCGCGATTCGGTGCTGCGGGTGCCCAATGCGGCCCTGCGCTTCAGGCCGCCCGACTGGCAGGAACCCGCTCCCGGCACGCCGGGGTCGGGCGGTGCCGGCGGCACGCCGGCCGTCAAGGGGGCCGCGGGCACGGCGCCCGGCCTGTTCAGCGCTCGGCCTGGCCGGCGTCGGCCCTGGCCACCTCCTGGCCGACCTCCTGGCCGACCTCCTGGCTGCTGGGCTGGCTGCCCGCGGCGCAGGCGCAAGGCGCCGGCGGCGCACTCGCGCAGTTCCGCGAAGTCCTCGAACGTGAACTGTCGCTGTCCGACGACCAGAAGGCCAAGCTGGACGGCATCTTTGGTGCGATGCGCGAAAAATTCATGGCCGCTCGCCAGGCCAGCGACGACGAACGCCCGGCGCTGATCGACAAGACCCGCACGGAGCTGCGCGAACGGATCGGTCAGATCCTCACCGCCGAGCAGAAGAAACGCTATCAGGAAATCCTGGCCGAGATCGCGGCGCGCCAAGGCGGCGCGGGTCCAGGCAAATCCGCCGCTGGCGGATCGGCAGGCGGCGCATCAGCGGGCGGCGGAACAGCGGGCGGTGGCGCGGCCCCGAAAGCAGCCGGTCCTGGCGCGACAGCGGGTTCCGGCCAGGGCAGCCCGCAGGCTGCCGCGCCAGCGTCCCGCGTCGGCCCAGCGGCTGCCGCTGCGGCGTCGGCCGGCAGTGGGCCCGAGGCGGCAGGCAAGACGGCGTCCGCGGCCCCTTCGTCGTCCCCGGCGGGGACAGCACCTGGGGCGGGGACGGCAGCGCCGTCGGGCACGGCACCGTCGGCAGGGGCAGCACCCCAGGCGGGCGCCGGCGGGCCCGGCGGGCCCTTGCGCCAGTTCCGTGACCGGCTCGAGCGGGACCTCGCGCTGACCGACGATCAGCGCGCCCAGCTCGATGCGATCTTCGGCGCGATGCGTGAGAAGTTCGCGGCCCTGCGCGAGGCGCCCGAGGCCGATCGCGCCAAGCTGGCCGAGCGCAACCGCACCGAACTGCGCGAGCGGATCGCCGACATCCTGAACCCGGATCAGAAGAAGAAGTATGCCGAGATCATTGCCGAGATCGCGGGCCGCCAGTCCAGCCGGGGGCGCCTGTTCGTGCTCGACGCCGGCAGCGGGCCGCGGGCCGTGGCCGTGCGCACCGGTCTGACCGACGGCGCGTTCACCGAGGTCTCGGGCGAAGGCCTGAAGGAGGGCGACACGATCATCGTCGGCGTGCAGGCGGCGGGCGCCCCGGCCCAGAAGTCGGCGGCACCGGCGGGCCCGCGGCTGCCCTTCTGAGCGCTCGTCCCATGACCGACCCGATCATCCGCGTGACCGACCTCGTCAAGGAATACCGGATGGGCGACACGGTGGTGCGTGCGCTGGCCGGCGTGTCGCTGGACATCCTGCCTGGCGAAATGGTGGCGGTGATGGGACCGAGCGGCTCCGGCAAATCCACCTTCATGAACGTGGTCGGATGCCTGGATCGGCCCAGCGGTGGTCACTACGTGCTGGCGGGCGAATCGGTCGAGTCGATGGATGGCGACCAGCTCGCCGCGATCCGCAACCGGCGCATCGGCTTCGTCTTCCAGCAGTTCAACCTGCTGCCGCGCACGTCGGCGCTGCAAAACGCCGAACTGCCGCTGCTCTACACCACGCTGCCGCGCGCCGAGCGGCACCGCCGCGCCGCCCGGCGCCTGCAGCAGGTGGGGCTGGGCGAACGCATGGACCACCATCCCCGCCAGCTGTCGGGGGGCCAGCAGCAGCGGGTGGCCATCGCGCGCGCACTGGTCAACGATCCGGTCCTGATCCTGGCCGACGAGCCGACCGGGGCGCTGGACTCGCGCACCAGCCTGGAGGTGATGGCCCTGCTGCAGCAGCTCAACCACGAAGGCATCACCGTGGTCCTGGTCACCCACGAGCACGACATCGCCGAGTTCGCCAGCCGCATCGTGATGTTTCGCGACGGCCGCGTGCTGTCGGATCAGCCCAACCCGGCGCGCGACGCCGCCGCGGCCCTGGCCGCGCTGCCGGCTGTGCAGGCCGCCTGATGTCCTTCCCCCAGGGAGCGCGCCGATGAGCTGGCTGTCGACGCTGCGAGTGGCCCTGAACGCGCTGCGCGTGAACAAGCTGCGCTCGATCCTGACCATGCTGGGCATCATCATCGGCGTGGGGGCGGTGATCACGATGATCGCCGTGGGCGGGGGCGCGCAGGCTCGGGTCGAAGAGCAGATTCGCAGCCTGGGTTCCAATGTGATGATCGTGCTGCCCGGCTCATCCACCTCCGGCGGCCTGCGGCTGGGGTTCGGTGCGGCCCAGACACTGACCGAGGACGATGCGCGCGCGATCGCGATCGAGGTCGAGCAGGTCGCCTTCGCCGCGCCCCGCTCGAACACCTCGGGTCAGCTCGTCCTGGGCAATACCAACTGGTCGACCCAGATCCAGGGGGTCACCCCCGACTTCTTCGAGGCCCGCGAATGGAAGCTGGCCGCAGGACGGCATTTCGAGCCGCCCGAGCTGACCGGCTCGGCCAAGGTGGCCATCATCGGGCAGTCGGCCGCCAGGCAGCTGTTCGGCGAATCGACCCCGCCCGAAGCGATCGTCGACCAGCAGATCCGCGTGCGCAAGGTGCCGATGACGGTGGTCGGCGTGCTCGAGAAGAAGGGCCAGAGCGCGCTGGGCCAGGACCAGGACGACGTGCTGTTCGTGCCGCTGTCGACCGCGCGCAACCGCCTGATCGGCCAGACCCAGGGCCGCCTGCGCCGGGTCAACAACATCACGATCAAGGTCCACACCGGCGCCGACATGAAGGCCGCCGAGGACCGCATCCGCGAGCTGCTGCGCCAGCGCCACCGCCTGCAGGCCGGCGCCGACGACGACTTCACGCTGCGCAACCTGACCGAGATGCTGCAGGCCCAGGAGGCCTCCAGCCGGATCCTGTCGATGCTGCTGGCGGCGGTGGCCTCGGTCTCGCTGCTGGTGGGCGGCATCGGCATCATGAACATCATGCTGGTGTCGGTCACCGAACGCACCCGCGAGATCGGCCTGCGCATGGCGGTGGGCGCGCGCAGCCGCGACATCCTGACGCAGTTCCTGATCGAAGCGGTGACGCTGTCGCTGATCGGCGGACTGGTGGGCGTGGTGATCGGCGCCGGGTCGTCTTACGCCATCGGCGAATTCGCCGGCTGGCGCACCGAGATGTCGGCCAACAGCATCGTGCTGGCGGTGGGCTTCGCCGGCGCGGTGGGGATCTTCTTCGGGTTCTATCCGGCGCGCAAGGCCTCCAGGCTGCTGCCGATCGACGCCCTGCGCTACGAGTGAACCGGGTCAGCGCCCGACGCCGGCCCGGGCGCCGGGCAGACCCGCCGGGTTCAGATCCGGTAGACCCGGCTCGCCGTGCCACTGAACAGCGCTGCCTTCTCGTTTGCGGACGCCCCCGCCGCCATCCGCTTGAACGCGTTCCAGAGCACCGCATAGCCCGACGTGATCTTGTCGACCGGGAAATTGCTTTCGAACATGCATCGTTCGGCGCCGAAGGCCTCGATGCAGGTGTCGACCCAGGGCTTCCAGCCCGCGGCAATCTGCTGCGAACTGGGCGGCGTGTCGCGCGTGTGGAAATCGAACACCCCGATGCGCATGCCCAGACCCCCCAGCTTCACGGTGACATTGGGGCAGCGAGCGAGTGCCAGCATGCCGCGCTTCCAGTCGGCGAAGGTCTGCTCGGTCTGCCCGGCGTACGGGCCCATCCCCAGCGGCCCGCCGACGTGATTGAGGATGATCGAGGTCTGCGGGAAAGCCTGCGCCAGATCGGTCACCTCGGGCAGCTGGGGATGGTACTGCCAGGCTTCGAACGACAGCCCCAGCGGCGCCAGCTGAGCGAACCCCTCGCGAAAGCGTGCGTCCGCGTACAGCCCTTCGGGCGGATTGGTGTGGCTGTTGGGGATGTCGGCGCTGGCGTTCCAGCCCCCGGCGTGGCGGATGCCCCGGAATCGTCCGTTGCCGGCGCGCAGCTGGGCTTCGAGCACCTCGCGCGCGGCCGCGCCACGGGTCAGGTCGGCATGGCTGACAATGGCCGCGCAGGCGCGTGTGTCGCCGTACACACCGCTGGCGGCCATCGCGGCCACACCGTTGGCGAATTCGGTCTCGCCGACCGGCTTCATCGCCTCGGGTCCGTCTTCACGATAGAAGGCCATGCAGTCGACGAACACGGTGGCCGTCACCTTGTGGCCGCTGCCGGTGTCGGCCAGCAGTTCGTCGAGCAGGTATCGATGCTTGGCCCGGTCCCAGAGGTGGTGATGCGGATCGACGATCGGGAGTTCGGGCTCGAGGATGTCTTCGGCGGCCTGTCGGGCCAGCCAGTCTTCGACAGGGGGCACGACGCTGCCCAGGGGTTTGTTCGGCTTGCCGGTGGCCATGAGCGGGGCTCCTTCAGGGGGTCCGGCCGACTCTACCGGCCCACAGGCGCCGCCACAATGCGCGGCCGTGCCGCGGGTTTCGCAAGCGGCGCATTCGGCGCGGGCCCATCGCGCCGGCCACTTTGTTACCATCGCCGCGACCCGTCGTGCTGCGCGCGCATCGCGCGCCTCGACGCTGAATCACCCCGAACCCGCGAGGCCACCCCATGACCGATCGCATCATCGTCCTCGATGGCCACGCCCTGAATCCGGGCGACCTCGACTGGTCCCCATTCACCGGCCTGGGCTCGCTCGAACTGCACGAGAGAACCGCCGAGGCGGACGTCGTCGCACGAGCGGGCGGCGCGAGCTGCGTGCTGCTGAACAAAACGCCGATGTCGCGCGCGACCCTGGCCCGCCTGCCGGCGCTGCGCTACATCGGCGTGCTGGCGACGGGCTACAACGTGGTCGATCTGCAGGCTGCCCGCGAGCAGGGCATCACCGTCACCAACATCCCCACCTATGGCACCGATTCGGTGGCGCAGCATGCCGCCGCGATGATGCTGGAGTTTGCCCGCGGACTGACGGTGCACGAGCGCGCGGTGCGCGAGGGCGAGTGGACCCGCAATCCCGACTGGTGCTTCGCCCGCAGGCCGATGTTCGAACTGAACGGCCGCACGCTGGCCCTGATCGGACTGGGCCGCATCGGCCTGGCATTCGGGCGGATCGCCGCCTCGATGGGCATGCGCCTGGTCGCGCACGATCCGTACTTCCCGTCGCGCGACGCGCTCGGCGCTCTGGACATCGCCCCGGTCTCGTTGGAGGACGCCTTCGCGCAGGGCGACGTGATCTCGCTGCACTGTCCGCTCACGGCGGACAACCGCCATCTGGTCAACCGCGAACGGCTGCTGCGCATGAAGCGCACCGCATTGATCATCAACACCAGCCGCGGTCCGCTGATCGACCAGGATGCGCTGGCGGCGGCGCTGCACGAGGGCCTGATCGGCGGCGCGTCACTGGATGTGCTCGACAGCGAACCGCCCCCCGCCGGCAATCCGCTGATCGGCGCGCCCAACTGCATCGTCACACCGCACATCGCCTGGTATGCGATCGAGGCGCGCAAGCGCCTGATGCAGATCGCGGCCGACAACCTCGCGGCTTTCCAGCGCGGCGCGCCGGTGAACACGGTGAAGCCGGCGGGCTAGCAGGCTCTCGGGCCCAGGCAAGCCAGGCGCTGCGCCGTTCAGCGTCGCGCCTTCGGCCGCGCCGCGGCCATCGCCTCGCGCAGCACCTCGCGCTCGCCGACATGGTTGGCCAGCAGCAGCACCAGCTTGGCATTCATCATCGCAGCCTGCGCCTCGTCCAGATCGCGCTGGCTGTCGATCAGTTCCTGGTAGAAACCGTCCGGATCGGGAATGTTGGGAGTCTGGATCAGGGCCATGGTCGTCATTCCTCAGGCGGCCAGGCAGCGCGCCAGCGCAGCCTGCACCTTGCCGGTGTCGAAGGCGCGCCAGCGGGCGGCCACATGCTGATCGGGGCGGATCAGGTAGACAGTGCCGCGGCGGGCGTCGAAGCGCTGTTCCAGCAGTCCTTCGGGGTCGCGCAGGTCGGCGCCGGGGTGGTCGCCGACACTCATCAGCCGCGCGCCCACCGCGCCGTGCGCGATCGGGGCGCCGGCCGGCGGATCACCGAAGCACAGCACCACGAAACCATCGCCCAGCGTGTTCAGGAACCAGCCCTGCGCACCGTCGCCGCGCCGGATAGGCGCGTCCGCGCAGGGCGTGCCCGGGTGCATGGCACCGCGGAATTCGTCCTCGTCGGGCGTGTTCAGCGGCGAGTGCAGGTAAGGCGTCGGCGTGGACAGGCGGCCGCTGTTGATCAGCACTCGCGCGAACGGATGCTCCTGCGCCAGTTCGAGCACCGCATTGCGATACAGCAGGCTCGCCGGGCTCTTGGGCGTGATGAAATCGGTGGCACGGGTGGAATTCAGCAGGTTGTCATCGGCGGCGAAAGTGCGCTCGTCGGCATAACTGTCGATCAGCGCCTCGGGCGCGGCCCCATCCAGCACCAGCTTGAGCTTCCAGATCAGGTTGTCGGCGTCCTGCACGCCGGTGTTTGCGCCGCGCGCGCCGAACGGCGACACCTGGTGCGCCGAGTCGCCGGCGAAAATGACCCGGCCATGGCGGAACTGATCGATGCGCCGGCACGCGAACTGGTAGACCGACACCCACTCGAGCTCGAATTCGGTTTTTTCCCCGAGCATCGCGCGCAGGCGCGGGATCACCTGCTCGGGCTGCTTCTCCCATTCGGGATCGGCGTCGCGGCCGAGCTGGAAGTCGATGCGCCACACGTCGTCGCACTGCTTGTGCAGCAGCACCGACTGGCCGGGATGGAAGGGCGGGTCGAACCAGAACCAGCGCTCGGGCGGAAAGCCGGCCTTCATCACCACATCGGCGATCAGGAAGCGGTCCTGGAACACCTGCCCGCTGAAGTCGGCGCCCACCATCTTTCGCACCGCGCTGTTGGCGCCGTCGCAGGCGATCACCCAGTCGGCCTGCATCTCGAAGCGACCGTCGGGTGTTTCGATGGCGAGGACCACGTGGTCGCCGTGCTGCACCAGGCCGACCACCTTGTGCTTCCATCGCAGATCCACGTCCGGACGTGCACCGCAGTGCTCGACCAGATGGTGCTCGAGGTAATACTGCTGCAGATTGATCATCGCCGGCATCTTGTGGCCGGGCTGCGGCAGCAGGTCGAACTGGTAGGTCAGCTCGTCGCGGAAGAACACCTTGCCGATCTTCCAGTTCACGCCCTTGTCGGCCAGCCATTGGCCGCAGCCCAGGCGGTCCCAGATTTCGAGCGGGCGCTTCGCATAGCAGACGGCCCGCGATCCGATGCTCACCGTGTTGTTGTCGTCCAGCACGACGACCGGCAGGCCGCGCACCGCACAATCGAGCGCGGCCGTCAGTCCGACCGGGCCGGCGCCGATCACGACCACCGGATGGCGCCGGGCAAGCCCCTGCGCCAGCTCGGGCGAGGGGCGGTAGGGGTATTCGGGATAGGTGAAGGTCTGGTGCATCGTGTCTCCCGGGTCGCCGTGGGCTGCGTTCGTGTCGATCGACTGTCGGCCGCGCTCGCGCCGCCGCGCGCTGCGCCCAGTGTGCCAGCGCGGGCCGTCGCAGCGCGCGCCGCCGTCTCGTTCACACGTTGGCGAGTTCCTTCTGATGCAGCCAGGCCGCATGCTTGGGCGCACGCTTGGTGCGGCTCCATTCGTCGAGCATCGCCCATTTCACCTCGTCGAGCTGCCGGGACATCTCGGGCGTGGCGGTGTCGGCCGCCAGTTCGAGGCGATGGCCGTTGGGATCGAAGAAGTAGATCGATTTGAAGATCACATGATCGGTGACGCCGATCACCTCGATGCCGGCCGCCTCGAGGCGCGCCTTGGTTTCGATCAGGACCTGCTCGCTCTCGACCTTGAACGCGATGTGCTGCACCCAGGCGGGCGTGTTGGTGTCGCGTCCCATGGCCGGCGAGTTGGGCAGCTCGAAGAAGGCCAGGATGTTGCCCCCGCCTGCGTCCAGGAAGAGGTGCATGTACGGGTCGGGCTCGTGGGTCGAGGGCACGTGGTCCTCGGCGATGGCGAGCACGAAGTCCATGTTCAGGTGCTTGCCGTACCACTCGACGGTTTCGCGGGCGTCGCGGCAGCGGTAGGCCACATGGTGCATGCGCTGGATCTTCATGGCGGGACTCCGGTTTGGCGGAAAAGACAGCGAATAGTAACGGTTGTTACCAATTATCCGCAAGACCCCCGAGGTACCGATCCGCGGGTGGGCGAGCGGCCCGGCACGCCTGCAGCTTGTATGCTGTCGGACGCCCAACCCCGAGAGTTGCCACGATGAAACCCTTTCCCCTGCAACCGGCCGATCTCGCCAGCCATGGCATCCGCACCGAGCAGCTCGAACGCCTCGGCGCACTGATCGGCAAGCACATCGCCGACGGCCGCTACCCGGGGGCGCAGATCGCGCTCGCGCGGCACGGCAAGCTGCTGCTGGAGCGCTCGTTCGGCCAGGCCCGCACCGGCGACAAGCCGATGGCCGCCGGCCCCGACACCTTGTGGCTGCTGTACTCGAACACCAAGGTGGTGCTGGCCACGGCACTGTGGAAGCTCGCCGAACAGGGGGCATTCCGCTTCACCGACCGCCTGAGCGATCACGTGCCCGAATTCGGCTGCCTGGGCAAGCGCGACATCACGATCCTGCAGATCATCACCCACCAGGGCGGCTTCCCGAACGCCCAGCTGTCCCGCGAGGCGTGGGCCGATCACGCCCGCATGCGCCAGTCCGTCTGCGAGTTCACCCTCGAATGGACACCCGGGTCGCGCATCCACTACCACGGCCTGTCGGCTCACTGGGCGCTGGGCGTGCTGATCGAACAGCTCACCGGCCAGGATTTCCGCACCTATGTTCGCGATGCGATCCTCGCTCCGCTGGGCCTGGCTTCGGACATCTTCGTCGGCCTGCCCGAAAGCGAAGACGCACGCGTCTCGGACATGTACGAGCCCACGCCCGATGGCAAGGGCATGCGCCCTCTGGCCGAGAGCAACAGCAACACCTGGCGTCGCGCCGGCGCGCCGGGCGGCGGCGGCTACGGAACGGCACGCGGCATGGCGGCGCTCTACCAGATGATGCTGGGCGGCGGCGAACTGAACGGCGTGCGGGTGCTGTCGCCGCGCATGCTGGCCTACGCCATCCGCAATCACACGGGCGACCGGGTCGACGACTACATGGGCATGCCGATGCACCGCGGCCTCGGCCCGCACCTGCGCGGCACCACGCCCACGGTTCGCGGCCTGGGCGCGATCGCCTCGCCCAATGCCTTCGGCCACGGTGGCGTGGGCACGTCCTACTGCTGGGGTGACCCGGACTCCGGCGTGTCGTTCGCCTACATCACCAACAACCGCCTGCCGGACCCCTGGCATTCGGAGCGCCTGGACGTGGTGAGCACGCTGGTGCACGCCGCGATCCTCTGAGCGGACAAGCCCGCCCCGGGGCCGTCGGCCCTGCGGCGGGCAGGTAGAATGCGCACTCCGTACGCACGCCCGGACTGTCGGGCGAGCCGCCGCCTGGCCCGTACACTGCGCAGATGGACTTTCTCCCCTTCACCCGCCCCAGCATCGACGAAGCCACCATTGCCGGCGTCGCCGAGGTGCTGCGCTCGGGCTGGATCACCACCGGCCCGAAGTGCCGCGAACTCGAAGCCCGATTGTCCGAGCGCTACGGCGGACGCCCGGTGCGCCTGGCCGCATCGGCCACCGGCGCGCTCGAATACGCGCTGCGGGTGGCCGGCGTGGGGCCCGGCGATGAGGTCATCACCACACCGCTGTCATGGGTGGCCACCGCCAACGTCGTCCTCACCGTCGGCGCGCAGCCGGTGTTCGTCGACGTCGATCGGCGCACCCGCAACATCGACCTCGATCATGTCGAGCGCGCGATCGGCGCCAAGACCCGCGCGATCATGCCGGTCGATCTGGCCGGCCTGCCGGTCGATCGCGACCGCCTCTACGAGATCGCCCGGCGGCACTCGCTGCGGGTGATCGAAGACGCCGCGCAGGCGATGGGCTCGCGCTGGGCCGATCGCGAGATCGGCAGCACCGGCGACCTGGTCGCCCTGAGTTTTCACGCCAACAAGAATTTCACCACCGCCGAGGGCGGCTGCCTGGTGCTGAACACCGAGGCCGACGCCCGGCTGTTCGAGAAGCTGCGCCTGCAGGGTGTCACCCGGCTGGCCGACGGCGAGATGGACGTCGACATCGTCGGCTACAAGCACAACCTCACCGACGTCGCCGCCGCGATCGGCCTGGGCCAGCTGCCCCATCTGGACGCCTTCAACCGGCGCCGCGCCGAACTGGCCGCACGCTACTTCGATCGCATCGATCCGGCGCTCGGCCTGGAACTGCCGCTGCCCGACGACCCGGGGGGACCGGGCCGCAGCAACTGGCACATGTTCCAGCCCCTGCTCCCGCTGTCGCGACTGTCGCTCGCGCGCGGCGAATTCATCGAAGCGATGAAGACACGCGGCATCGGCATCGGCGTGCACTACCCGGCCATGCATCGGTTCACGCTGTACCGCCGGATGGGCTGGAAGGACGGCGACTTTCCGAATGCCGAGGCGATCGGCGCGTCCACGGTCACGCTGCCGCTGTTCCCGGCGATGCGCGATGCCGACGTCGATCGGGTCTGCCAGGCCCTGTCCGAAGTCATCGAACCTGCCCTGCGGAACCGGACCGCGTGATGGACGCCAGCGTGCCCATGGTCTCGGTGGTGATTCCGGTCTACAACGAAGAGCCCGGACTGCAGGGCCTGTTCGAGCGCCTCTACCCCGCGCTCGACCGGCTCGAAGTGCCCTACGAGGTCGTGCTGGTCGACGACGGCAGCCGCGACCGCTCGGCGGCGCTGCTGTCCGAACAGTTCGCGCGCCGCCCCGACGTCACCCGGGTGATCATTCTCGACGGCAACTTCGGCCAGCATCGGGCGCTGCTGGCGGGCTTCTCGAAGGCCCGCGGCGAGCGGCTGGTCACCCTGGACGCCGACCTGCAGAATCCGCCCGAAGACATCGGGCTGCTGCTGGCGGCCATGGACGAAGGCCACGACTACGTGGGCTCGATCCGGCGCATGCGCAAGGACGTCGCCTGGCGGCGCTGGGCGTCGCGCGCGATGAACCGCGTGCGCGAACGCATCTCGCGCATCAAGATGACCGACCAGGGCTGCATGATGCGTGCGTACAGCCGGCGCATCGTCGACGCGATCAACCAGTGCCGCGAAATGAACACCTTCATCCCGGCACTGGCCTATACCTTCGCCATCAATCCCACCGAGGTGGTGGTCGGCCACGAAGAGCGTTTTGCCGGCGAATCGAAGTATTCGCTGTACAGCCTGGTGCGCCTGAACTTCGACCTGATGACCGGCTTCTCGGTCTTGCCGCTGCAGCTGTTCTCGATGCTGGGCATGGCCGTCGCACTGCTGTCGGCCGCGCTGTTCGTGCTGCTGGCCGCCCGCCGCCTGATCCTGGGCCCGGAGGAAGGCGGTCTGTTCACCCTGTTCGCGCTGCTGTTCTTCCTGGTCGGCATTGCGCTGTTCGGCATCGGGCTGCTGGGCGAGTACATCGGGCGCATCTACCAGGAGGTCCGCGAGCGGCCCCCTGCGCTCAACGGACCTCCCGGCGGTGGCCTGAACGCGGCCGGGTCCATGCCAAGCCAGCGCCCGCCCCGCGCGCCGGCGCGCCCGGGAGGTTCGCCGCTGCGCTTCGGAGAACCGACCCTGGCCGGCAACCCCGACGCACAGGGCTCGCTGCCGGGCCTGGATCCGTCGGAACCGCGCGCCAGCTCATGACCCGGGCCGTCGTCTTCGCTTATCACGATGTCGGTGTGCGCTGCCTGAAGGTGCTGCTGGCCCAGGGCGTCGATGTGGGCCTGGTGGTGACGCACGCCGACAACCCGTCCGAGCAGATCTGGTTCGACAGCGTCGCCAGCACGGCGGCTGCATACGGCCTGCCGGTGATCACCCCGGCAGACGCCAATGACGAGGCCACGTTCGCCGCGGTCGCCGCCTGCCGGCCGCGCCTTCTCTTCTCGTTCTATTTCCGGCAGATGCTGGCGCCGCGTCTGCTCGAGCTGGCCGCTGGCGGCGCCTACAACCTGCATGGCTCGCTGCTGCCGCGCTACCGCGGCCGGGTGCCGGTGAACTGGGCGGTGCTGCACGGCGAGACCCAGACCGGCGCGACCTTGCATGTGATGCAGGCCAAGCCCGATCGCGGCGCCATCGTCGCGCAGCAGGCCGTGCCGATCCTGCCCGACGACACCGCCGGCGAAGTCTTCGGCAAGGTGGTGGTGGCCGCCGAGATCGCGCTGCACGGCTGCCTGCCGGCTCTGCTGGCCGGCACCGCGCCGATGCGCGAGCAGGACCAGTCCCAGGCCAGCTATTTCGGTGGACGCGGCCCCGAAGACGGGCGCATCGACTGGTCGCACAGCGCCGGGCAGATCCACAACCTGGTGCGCGCCGTGGCCCCGCCCTACCCGGGTGCGTTCTGCGACCACGGCGGCCACCGCCTGCGCCTGCTGCGCACGCTGCGCGTGCCGCCCCGGACCCGGGTCGACGTTCCCGACGGCTTCGGGTGCGGCCTGTTCAGCACGCAAGGCGATCTGTTCGCACGAGCCGGCGACGGCACTGTGCTGCGCGTGCTGGCCGCCGACCTGGACGGCCAGCCGCTGGACGCCCGCCTGTTCCAAGAGCGCTTCGGCGCCCATCTGTCATTCGATTCGCGGAAGACCGCCTCATGAAGAAAATCCTCATCCTCGGTGTGAACGGTTTCATCGGTCACCACCTGTCCCAGCGCATCCTGGCCAGCACCGACTGGTCGGTGTACGGCATGGACATGGCCAGCGAGCGCGTCGAAGACCTGATGGACAACCCGCGCTTCAAGTTCTTCGAAGGCGACATCACGATCAATCGCGAATGGATCGAGTACCACATCCGCAAGTGCGACGTGATCCTGCCGCTGGTGGCCATCGCCACGCCCGCCACCTACGTGCGCGAACCGCTGCGGGTGTTCGAACTCGACTTCGAGGCCAACCTGCCGATCGTGCGGGCCTGCGTGAAGCACCGCAAGCGCCTGCTGTTTCCGTCGACCAGCGAGGTCTACGGCATGTGCGCCGACGACGAGTTCGATCCCGAGTCCTCGCCGCTGGTCTATGGCCCGATCAACAAGCCGCGCTGGATCTACGCCTGCTCCAAGCAGCTGATGGACCGGATCATCCACGCCTACGGCACCGGCGAAGGCCTGGACTACACCCTGTTCCGCCCCTTCAACTGGATCGGTCCGGGACTGGACTCGATCCACACCGCCAAGGAAGGCAGCTCGCGGGTGATCACGCAGTTCCTGGGCCATATCGTGCGCGGCGAACCGATCCGCCTGGTCGATGGCGGTTCGCAGAAGCGCGCCTTCACCTATGTCGACGACGGCATCGATGCGCTGATGCGCATCATCGAGAATCCGCAGGGCCGGGCCACCGGACGCATCTACAACATCGGCAATCCGGCCAACAATTATTCGGTGCGCGAACTCGCCACGATGATGCTGGCGCTGGCGCAGCACTACCCCGAGTACCGCGATAACGCCGGCAAGGTCGAACTGATCGAGACGTCCTCGGGCGACTACTACGGCAAGGGTTACCAGGACGTGCAGAACCGGGTGCCCAAGATCGACAACACGATGGCCGACCTCGACTGGGCGCCCAAGGTGGCCATGGATGATGCGCTGGCCCGCATCTTCGATGCCTACCGCGGCCAGGTCGCGCAGGCGCGGGCCCTGCTCGACTGATCGGCGGCGATGCCGCTGCTTGCGCTGAAGATCGACGTCGACACATTTCGCGGCACCCGCGAAGGCGTGCCGGCCCTGCTCGAGGTGCTGCGACGGCGCGGCGCCGGCGCCACCTTTCTGTTCAGCCTGGGTCCGGACCGCACCGGGCGTGCGATCCGGCGCGTGCTGCGTCCCGGCTTCCTGTCGAAGGTCTCGCGCACCTCGGTGCTCGAGCACTATGGGCTGCGCACCCTGCTCTATGGCACGCTGCTGCCCGGCCCGGACATCGGACGGCGCTGCGCGCCACTGCTGCGCGAGGTGGCCGATCGCGGGTTCGAGACCGGCATCCATTGCTGGGATCACGTGCGCTGGCAGGACTTCGTCGCACACCGCGACGCCGATTGGACTCGGCGTGAAATGACCGCCGCCGTCGAGCGCTACACCGAGGTGTTCGGCAGCGCCCCGCGCACCCACGGCGCGGCCGGCTGGCAGATGAACGAGCATGCCTACCGCCTCGAGCAGGCGCTGGGCTTTGACTACGCCTCCGACGGCCGCGGCAGCCACCCGTTCCAGCCGGCGCTGCGGGGCCGCCCGGTCGGCGTGCCGCAGCTGCCCACCACGCTGCCCACCTTCGACGAACTGATCGGCCTGGACGGCGTCACGGCCGCCACCGTCGATTCGCCGCTGCTGGCGCTCACCCACGCGAGCCCCGGGCGTGACCAGGTCTTCACGCTGCATGCCGAGCTCGAAGGCATGAAGCTGGCCACCGTGTTCGATCGATTGCTGGCAGGCTGGCAGGCTCAGGGGTTCGAGCTGGTCAGCACGCGCAGGCTGTTCGAATCCCTGGCAGCCGATCGGCTGCCGCTGCACGAGGTGGTGATGGGCGAGATCCCCGGACGCAGCGGCCTGCTGGCCCTGCAAGGCCACGCGGCGGGAGCGCGGCCATGAGGCGCGTCGCGCCGGGAGCGCTGCTGCTGCTGGCGGTGATCGCGTGGTTCGGCACGCTGGGCTATCGCGACCTGATCCATCCCGACGAAGGCCGCTACGCCGAGATCGCCCGCCAGATGCTGGCCAGCGGCGACTGGATCACGCCGCGCCTGAACGGCATCCTCTACTTCGAAAAGCCGGCGCTGCAGTACTGGGCTACCGCGGCGGCGTTCGCGGTGTTCGGCATCAGCGATTTTGCGGCGCGATTCTGGCCCGGCCTGACCGGCGCCTTTGCCGTGCTGGCCCTGTGGTGGAGCACGCGCGCCGTGCTCGGGCCGCGGATCGCGCTGTACTCGGCAGGGGTGCTGGGGAGCTGTGTCTGGTGGCTGGGCAACGGCCATTTCGTCAACCTCGACATGGGACTGTCGGCCAGCCTGTGCCTGGCCATGCTCGGCTTCTGGTACGGCCAGCGCGACCCGGCCAGCACGGCCGACAATCGGCTGGGCATGCGCCTGGCCTGGGCGGGGATGGCGCTCGCGGTGATGAGCAAGGGCCTGATCGGCATCGTGCTGCCCGCGGCTGTGCTGGCCGCCTACAGTGTGCTGGCGCGCGACTTCAGCGTCTGGCGGCGCATGCGATGGCTGTCCGGCACGCTGATCTTCATCGCCATCGCGGTGCCGTGGTTCGTGCTGGTCTCGATGCGCAACCCGGAATTCGCCCAATTTTTCTTCATCCACGAACACGTCGACCGATTCCTGAAGCCCGGCCATCGCCGCACCGGCGCCTGGTGGTACTTCGTGCCCCATCTGCTCGCGGGCCTGATCCCCTGGACCACGCTGCTGCCCGGCGCGCTGGCCCTGGGCTGGCGGCGCACGCCAGGACGCTTTCAAGGCAATCGGCTGCTGCTGCTGTGGGCAGTGGTGATCTTCGGCTTCTTCAGCGTCAGCAGCTCGAAGCTGCCCTCGTACATCCTGCCGATCTTCCCGGCCCTGGCGATCCTGATCGGCCAGCACATCCAGCGCCTGCCGGCGCGCCGGCTGGGAATGCATTTCGCCGCGATGGCGTTCGTCGCCGTGGCCGGCATGGCGGGGCTGGCCGCGATGACCGGCGGCTGGATCGGTGCACGCGCGGTCTACTCGGCCGAAGAACTTGCCTACCGCGAATGGATCATGGCGGGCCTCGCGACGATCGCCGCCCTGTCGGCCCTGGCCGGCCGGCTGGCGTCGAAGGGCCGCGTCGGTGCGGCGTGCGTGGCCTTGAGCTTCGGCGGACTGTTCGGCACCCAGATCATCCTGCAGGGGCACCAGACCCTGGCGGTGCAGAAGTCCGCGCGCACGATGGTGGCGGTGCTCGCGCCGCGCCTGCCGGCGGGCGCGCCGGTGTTCACGATCGGGTACTACGACCAGACGCTGCCGTACTACCTCGGGCGGCCGGTGACCCTGGTCGAGTGGCTCGACGAATTCACGATGGGCCTGAGCATCGAGCCGACGCGTCAGGTGCCCACCGAGGCCGAGTTCATGGTCCGCTGGCGGCTGCTGGCGCAGGCTGCGGCGGTCATGCGCCCCGAAACCTACGAACGCCTGCGCGAGGCCGGGCTGCCGATGACGGTGGTCTACCGCGACCCGTCGCGCACGGTGGTGATTCGCTCTCCCGCGGCCCCCTGAGGCGCGCCCACGCCGGCGGCTGCATCACAATCGCGCCTTGTCGGCCAGACGCTGGGGATCGATGATGGTGATGTTCGAGTAGCGCAGCGTGATCAACCCGTCGGCGCGCAGCTTCTGAACCGCGAAGTTGGCGCGCTGTCGGCTGACCCCCAGCCAATCGCCCAGATCCGCCTGGGAGATCTTCATCTCGAGCAGCAGGCCCTCGGGCCGCTCGATGCCGTACAACCCAACCAGTGTCTGCAACAGCCGCGCGAGGCGCATCTCCAGCGGCATGGCCGGGTCGGAGGCCATCCGTTCACTCAGCAGGCGGCTGCGTGAGGCCAGTTGCCGCTCGAACGCCAGGCCCAGGTTTCGGTCGTGCTCGCGCAGCGCTCGAATCACGTCGCCCGGAATTTTCAGGACCGTCGTGCCGCCTGTCCTGGCGCGGATGTCGTTCACGTGGCCCAGGCCATCGAGCATGCTGATCATGCCGAACACGTCGCCTGGCTGCAGAAAATTGACCAGGTGACGGTGACCGTCCTGTCGTAGCAGCGACGCCTCAAGCGAGCCCTCGATGACCATCGCCAGCATGTCGAACGGCGCGCCGCGGTGTGCGAACACCTCGCCCTTCCCCAGCGTGTGCAAGTGGCCGGCCTCGACCAAGGCATCGAGTGTCTCGAGCCGGCAGTCGCGAAAGCCGAGCGCCCGGCCGAACAACGACCGCGCGATGCTCTTGGCGGTGCGCTGAGCGGACTGTGTCGTGACATTGACAGAAGTCGGCACAGGCATTTCGTAGTCTCGGTCCTGTCGGGAGCGCCATTGTCGCACCCCGCGTCGCGCCGGTCTGTGCGCGACGCGGGCTTACCCGGCAAGGAGTACGGATTGCCCGCCATAGATGAACAACCGGCGAATCCACTGCCCCCGTGGGCGTGTGGTCGGCGGGTCATCGACCGTCAACGGCATGCTCTGGGTCCATGGCGCACCGCATGAATACGACCTCTGGGCCGAGGACGGTTGCCCGGGCTGGTCCTATGCCGACCTGCAGCCATGGTTCCGCAAGATCGAGGCCTACTCGTGCGGCGACCCACGCCATCGCGGCCATGCAGGACCGATCACGGTGACCGAGTTCCAGCCGGGCGACGAGATGCCTGATGCTTTTCTCGACGCGGCGCAGGCTGCCGACGTGGCGCCCCGCGTAAAGGACTACAACGAACGTGGCTGGGGGGGCAGCTACCTCCAGTTCAATACACGCGATGGCGTGCGCTGCAATACCCGCATGGCCTATCTCGATCCCGCCAGGGGGCGCACGAACCTCACGCTGATTACCGGCGCCCTTGTCACCCGCGTGTTGCTCGAAGGGCGCACGGCCGTGGGCGTGCGGGCGCGAGTCAACGGACGCGAACGCGACTTTCTCGCCTTGCGCGAAGTCATTCTGTGCGGCGGATCCTTCAATTCGCCGCAGTTGCTCGAGCTGTCAGGCATCGGTCGCCGTGAGGTGCTGGCCGGCGCCGGGGTGCCGCTGGTGCACGAACTGCCCATGATCGGCGAGAACCTCAGCGAGCACGTCCACAGCCCGATGACTTTTCGCACCGGCCGCGCGGTCAGCTGGAATCGTGTCCTGTCCAGCAAGCTGGGACAGGCGAAGCTCGGCTTGCGCTGGCTGACCCGGCGCGACGGCCCCCTTGCCGGCACGACAGTCACCGCGCAGGCGTTCGCCGCCAGCCAGGCGGACAGCCAACGGGCCGACCTGAAGATCCAGCTTCAGCAGATCAGCAGTTCTGGCGATCGGCGCCTGGCCACGACCCGGCTGGATCCCTTCGATGGCGTGACGCTCGCCTCGTGCCAGATCCGGCCCCGCTCGCGCGGCCATTCGCACATCACCAGCCGCGATCCGCAGGCCAATCCCCAGTTGTTCTCGAATCACTTTTCGCACCCCGACGACCTGGCCGCTTGCCTCCAGGCGTTGAAACTCTCGCGGCACATCGCACAGAGCCGGACCCATGTCGTCTCTGATCGAAGAGGAAGTCAGACCGGGACCGGCGGCGGGCAGCGACGAGGCATTGATTCATTACCTGCGGGCCACGTGCACCCTTGCCTACGACCCGGTGGGCACCTGCCGAATGGGTACCGATCCGGCGCAGTCGGTGGTCGATCCCTGTCTTCGGGTGCACGGGATGATGGGGCTGCGCGTTGCCGACGCATCGGTCATGCCGTCGATTGCCTCCACGAGCCCCAATGCGATCTGCATCGTGATCGGCGAACGGGCGGCCGATTTCATTCGAAAAGAATCCGCCTGAACCACGGCAGCCGCTTTCGTTCAGCGCTTCTCGATCTGGCAGGGCACGGCGGTCTCGAAAGCCGACGAGGTGATGTAACGCCCGCGCGGAAAGTACTCGCCCATGTCCCTGGCTTCATCGCCCACCTTGCCGATCGCCTGGACCGAATGGGCGAAATTCTGTGTGCCGAGCATGTGTCGCAGCTGCAGCACCGTCACGTCGGCATCGACGGCGCCATCGCCATCGTCGGCCATCGGCAGCCACGCCACCCCGCATTGGGCCATGGCATTGCGCGGCCGGTCGGCAGCCCGGCTCAGCACGATCGTGTAGTAGCCATCCGGCCCGACCGGCACATTCTCGTCGTGCACGCAATCGTTGACTCGCGTGTTCGCAAAGCCCTGGTTGGAGCAGAACGACCAGTAGCGCAGATCGCCCGAGCCCATCGTCGGATCACCGTTGAACGTCTTCGGCGTGCTCGGCGCCCGGCCGCGCACGACGAACACCTTGCCCAGCTTGCGGTTGACGATGGTTCGGATGTACTGGTTGTCCAGATTGGGATAAAACCCGCCTTCGCTGCGGCGCGCGCCGGCCGCCGGGGGTTTGCCCGTGTACATGCCGTACAGCGCATCGCGATCGAGCTGCTGATACCAGACCGGCGGATTCGTGGCCGGATAGATCGGAGAAAACTTCGCCGCTGCCGCCAGCAGTTCGTAGTACTTGTCCATCGGCACGGCCATCGCGGCAGGGTCGAGTTGCAGCGGCTGGCGCGTCTTGAGCAACGGGCACGCCTGCACGCCCTTGACCACCTTGCCATCGGCCAGTGTCAGCACGGGCACCGGCAGGCCGGCATCGCCAGTCTCGTCTGTACCCTTGTCGCGCACATAGATGCGGTACAGGATGACCTGCTGGCCCGCAGCGTACTTGGGTGTGTTCAGGCGATCGCGCGTTTCGCCCACCAGGTTCATGCCGGTCTTCCGGCTGGGATCGGGGCGGGCATCGATCACCGCGAGGCTGTAGTCGCGCCGCGCCGCTAACCGGTCGCCTGCGGCCAGGAACGGATTCACTGATCCCGAGTCGGGTTTGATCAGGTAGTCGGCCACCGACTCGATCGGCCGCCCGGCCTCGTCATAACTGATGAACGACATGTACCTCGAACGCGGGAAGCGCCCCTCCAGGGTCAGGCGGGCGCCCTCGGGCACGGTAAACACGGCGGCCCAATAGAACGTGGCAGCATCCGGATACGCGATGTTGACGTAGGGATCGCCGCTGACCGGGCCGCGCGCCCAGAAGCACGAACGCGGACCGGGCATCGGATCCTTGCCCGCGGCAACCGCCTTCAGGGCCTCGCTCATCGGCGAGCTTGGCTGGCCCTGTGCCTGCGGCACCATGGCCAATGCACCGACGCCAAGGGCGAATGCCGAGACGAACAGGCGGGACGAAATTGTGATCATGGAAGTCTCCTGGGTTTGCGTCGGGAGCGACGCAGCGCGTGCGGGTGCCGGACACCTCCGCGGTGACAGCAGCTGTCTCGAGCATAGGCGGGGCGGCCCGGCCAGGCTGTCACATGTCGGACAGATCCGCGCCGGCGCTCGCCCCTCGCGCCACCGCCGATTCCCGGACACTTCGCGCGTCGGCGACGCATCGGCACGGCGTTTCGCGTTAACGTGAGAGCCCCTAGCCCCGAGCCCACCGCCATGCTCCTGACCTGCGTCATCCGCTACCCGGTCGAACAACTCGCGACCGCACCATGATCGCGGTGATCTTCGAAGTCGAGCCGCGGCCAGGCTGCCGCGAAACCTACCTCGACATGGCCGTGCGGCTGCGACCGCTGCTGGCGCAGATCGACGGCTTCGTGTCGATCGAACGCTTCGAGAGCCTCACCCAGCCGGGCAAGCTGCTGTCGCTGTCGTTCTGGCGTGATGAGCAAGCGATTGCCGCCTGGCGCACGCTCGAAGCCCATCGCGGCGCGCAAGAGGCCGGCCGGCGTGCGTTGTTCAAGGACTACCGGCTGCGGATCGCCACGGTACAGCGCGACTACGGACTGAACGACCGGGCCCAGGCTCCGCAGGACAGTCGACAGGTGCACGACACGCCGCCTTGATCTCCCTCGGACACGCTGTCACCATCGCGCGGACCCGCGTTCATTCGCCCCGCGCCGACCGCGCCTACGACCCATCGCCACAGCCACAGCCACAGCCATAGCCACAGCCATAGCCATAGCCATAGCCATGCACCAGGAACCCCCCGTCCATTCGCCGGCCGTACGCCGGTTTCGCGACCCGACCTACCGCGAACTCGCCGCCGACCTGGCCGCCGTGCGCACCGGCATCGACCGCATCGACCGCGAGGTGGTCCGCCTGCTGGCCGAGCGCGCGCGACTGGTGCAGGACGCGACCCGATTCAAGGCCGATGCCTTCCAGGTCTCCGCACCGGCCCGCCAGGCCGCGGTGTTCGCCGGCGTGCGTGCGCTGGCCAGCGAACAGCCCGATGTCTTCGATGGATTCCCCGACATCGTCGAAGCGACCTATCGCACGCTGGTCGCCGCGTTCATTGCCCGCGAGCAGCAGTTCTTCGAGCAGACCGAGGCCCTCGGGCAGCCGGCGCCGGCCCGCGACGAGGTGCGCTCATGAGGGCGATCGCCGGGGTCTGGGGGCTGGCCGCCCTGTCTCGCCTGGTCATGGCCGCATCGCTGCTGGCCATGCCGGCCCTGTCAGCGGCCCAGGCCTGGCCGCAACGCCCGATCAGGATCGTGATTCCGTACGGCCCCGGCTCGTCGCCCGATGTGCTGGCCCGGATCCTGGGCGAACGGCTGACGCCGCGGCTGGGTCAGCCGGTCCTGATCGAGAACCGCGCTGGCGCCGGCGGCAATGTCGGCACCGGCCACGTGGCCAAGGCCGCGCCCGATGGCTACACCTTCGTGATCAGCACCAACGGTCCGCTGGTCAACAACACCGTGCTGTATCGCAAGCTGCCCTACGACCCCTTCAAGGAGCTGGCCCCGGTGGCGCTGGCCGGCGGCCAGGCCAATGTCTGCACCGTGCGCAGCGATGCCGGCATCCAGTCCATGAAGGACCTGGTGGCGGCGATGCGCGCGCGGCCCGGCCAGTTCAATTTTTCGTCGACCGGCGTGGGCAGCCTGTCGCACCTGGGCATCGAACTGCTGAAGGTGAAGACCGGCACCTTCGCGGTCCACATTCCGTACCCGTCCTCGCCGGCCGCGGTCACCGCGCTGCTGCAGGGAGACGTGCAGTTCGCCTGCGTGCCCGCGGTCGCGGTGATGCCCCAGGTCAAGGCCGGCCGGCTGCGCGCGCTCGCCGTGTCGACCGGCACGCGCAGCTCGCTGATGCCCGACGTGCCGACGATGAAGGAGAGCGGCTTTCCGGAGGTGGAGGCGGTCGCCTGGATGGCGCTGCTGGCGCCCGCGCAAACGCCCCCCGAGGTGCTGGCCCGGATGAATCGCGAGGTCAATGCGGTGCTGCAGCTGCCCGAGGTTCGCGAGCGCATGCACTCGCAGTACATGGATCCGCTGGGCGGCAGCCCCGATCAGCTGGCGCGGTTCATGCGCGATGAACTCAAGACCTGGACGCCGATCATCGCGCGCAGCGGGGCGACGATCGACTAGGGCCGCGGCCTCCCGCGTTCAGCGGTCGCGCGAAAACCAGCGCCGCGTGAGCTGCGCCCAGAACGTGACGCCCAGCCCGAGGATGTCGTCGTTGAAGTCATAGCCGGCGTTGTGCAGGTTCTCGCACGAGTGCGACACGCCGCCATTGCCGATGAAGCCGTAGGCGCCCGGCACCGCCTCGAGCATGAAGCCGAAATCTTCCGAGGTCATGGCCGGCGGCACGTCGCGCTCGACCTGGTCCTCGCCGACCAGCTCGGCCATGACATCGGCCATGAAGCGGGCTTCCAGCGGGTGGTTGATCGTGGGCGGATATCCGTTCTTGACGATGACCTCGGCACTGGCCATGTGCGCGGCCGCCACATGGGTGGCGATGCGCTCGATGCCGTCGACCAGCCGGGCCTGCGTCTCGGGCAGCAGGGTGCGGCAGGTGCCCTTGATCACCGCGCGCGCCGGAATGATGTTCTCGATGGTGCCCGCTTCGATCACACCGACGGTGAGCACCGCGCTGTCCAGCGGGTCGGAGCCGCGCGACACCAGCAGCTGCAGCTGGCTGACGATGGCGCAGGCCACCGGGATGGGGTCGATGCCGGTGTGCGGCTGGGCGGCGTGCGCACCGCGCCCGTTGACGCGAATCTCGAACCGGTTGGCGGCTGCCATGATCGGCCCGACGCGCACACCGAATTCACCCGCCGGCAGCGCCGGCCAGTTGTGCAGCGCGAAGGCGGCCTCGACCGGAAAAAGGTCGAACAGGCCTTCTTCGATCATCTTGCGCGCGCCCGCCCCGCCTTCCTCGGCGGGCTGGAACACGAAGTGCACGGTGCCGTCGAAATCCGGGTTCTCGGCGAGAACGCGCGCCGCGCCGAGCAGCAGCATGGCCGTGTGGCCGTCGTGGCCGCAGGCATGCATGCGGCCGGGCTGGGTGCTGGCGTGTTCGAAGGTGTTGGACTCCTGCACCGGCAATGCGTCCATGTCGGCGCGCAGCAGGATCGCGCGCGAAGGATCGCCGGCACGCGGGCCCCGGCCCCGCAGCGTGCCGACCACGCCGGTCCCGGCCAGGCCGCGGTGCACCTCCAGCCCCAGAGCGCGCAAGGCCTGCGCGACGCGGTCGCTGGTGCGATGCTCCTCGTACTTGAGCTCCGGATGAGCATGCAGGTCGCGCCGGAAGGCGACCAGTTCGGCCAGATGGCGCCCGATGTTCTCGCTCATGTCCATGACGTGCGGCCCGTGAAGATGGAAGGGCTTACCGTATCACAGCACCCGTCCGGGAAGCGCGCGGTACCATCGGGGCTCGATGGACGAGGACTAACCGACATGTCACTGGCCCTGTTCGACCTCAGCGGAAAACGCGCGCTCGTCACCGGCTCGAGCGCCGGCATCGGCTTCGGACTGGCCCGTGCGCTGGCCGAGGCGGGCTGCCAGGTGATCCTGAACGGACGCGATGCCGCCAGACTGCGCGACGCGGCCGCCACGCTGCGCGGCGAAGGGCTGAAGATCGTCGAGGCCGTGTTCGATGTGACCGACCACGGCGCCGTGTCGAGCGCCGTCGAGACGCTCGAGGCCGCCGGCCCGATCGACATCCTGGTGAACAACGCCGGCATGCAATTGCGCGGCCCGCTCGAAACCTACAGCACCGCCGACTGGCACACCCTGATGCGAACCAACCTGGACAGCGTGTTCTACGTCGGCCAGGCGGTGGCGCGCGCCATGATCGGGCGCCGATGCGGGCGCATCATCAACATCTGCTCGGTACAAAGCGAACTCGGACGCCCGGGCATCGCGCCCTACACGGCCAGCAAGGGCGCGGTGAAGATGCTCACCAAGGGCATGGCGATCGACTGGGGCAAGTACGGCCTCACGGTCAACGGCATCGGTCCCGGCTACATCCGGACCGAACTCAACGCCGCGCTGATCCAGGACGAAAAATTCTCGCAGTGGCTGATCGACCGCACCCCCAGCGGACGCTGGGGCGACATCGACGATCTGGCCGGCGCCGCGATCTTCCTGGCCAGCGACGCCTCGGCCTTCGTCAACGGCCACATCCTGTATGTGGACGGCGGCGTCACTGCCCGGCTGTAGGTCGACCGTGAGCGCGCTGCGCCGTCTGGTCCGTCACGCCTGGCCGCTGCCCTGGACCACTGTCGGGCTGGCGCTGGGTCTGCTGGCCATGATCGCCGGTGCGCGGCTGCGGCGCGTCGACCACACGCTGGAAATCACCGGCGGGGCGATCGGGCGGATCCTGCGCCGGGCCGGCACGCGATGCCCGTTCGTGGCGATCACCTTCGGCCATGTCGTGCTGGCGCTCGACCACGACACCCTGGCCGCACTGCGTGCCCACGAGCGCATCCACGTGCAACAGTACGAACGCTGGGGGCCGCTGTTCGTGCCCGCCTACCTGGGGTCGAGCCTGCTGCAGTGGCTGCGCGGGCAAGACCCCTATCGCAGCAACTGGTTCGAGCGCGAAGCCTTCGGCGACGCCTGACGAGCCGCGCGCGGCGCGCGCACCCTGGCGTCGAGGCGACCGGCCGGCTCCTGCCACCAAGAAGCGACCATGATGCCTAGCGCAGCGCGCCGCTCAGGTTGCCCATGCGGGCGCGCACCCCCGGCAGCGGCTCCAGGTCGAAGCGCTGGGTGATGAACTTCAGGATCGACGTGGTGTCGTAGGCCGTCGAATCGACGTGCCCGCGCCTGACGTGCGGGCCGATCAGCAATGCCGGAATGCGGGTGCCCGGCCCCCAGCGATCGCCCCAGCCGGAGCCTGTGGGCGGCGGCACGTGATCCCAGTAACCGCCGTTCTCGTCATAGGTGACGACGACCAGCATGTCCCGCCACTGCGGGCTCGCGCGCAGCTTCTCGAGCACCTCGGCAATGTGGGTGTCGCCGGTCAGGATGTCGGTGTACGACGGATGCTGGTTCAGCCGGCCGGGGGGCTTGTAGAACGACACCGTCGGCAGCGTGCCGGCGCCGATCGCCGCCAGGAACGCGTCGCCATCGCGCAGATGCCTGGCGCGATCGGGGGGCCCGGCGCGAAGCGCGCGAAATAGTTGAAGGGCTGGTGGTGGGGCTGGAAATTGGGCGACCCCTCGCCACGGTGGTAGATCACCTTGCGCGGCGCACCAGGCGGCTGCACGCCATCGGCCAGCGCCGCATCCCAGCCGCCCGCGTACCAGGCCCAGGACACCCCCTTGGCCGACAGGCGATCGCCGATGGTCGGCGCGGTCTGGGGTGGCAGCGGCAGGCCCAGATTGAACGAGCCCAGCATGCCCCCCTTCTCGCCCGCATGGGTGCGCGGGCCATCGGCGGCCGGCGGAACGCCGCTGGGCTGATAGGGCGGCTGGGTGGTGTTCACCGACCAGCCGTCGGTGGTCGCCTGGCCGCCCAGCCCGCTGCTGTAGATCTGCGCCGCACCGACATTGGCCGATGGCGATCCGGGCTTCTTCTCGAGTTTGCCGCTGCTGTCCAGGCGGACCCGCATGCTGGCCGGCGCGTTGGCGAAGGCCGGCGTGCAGGCGCAGATCAGCCACTGATGATTCAGGTAGGAGCCGCCGAAAGCCGCCTGGAAAAAATTGTCGGCCAGCGTGTATTCCTGGGCCCACTTCCAGAGCTTGAACTGGCTGCCGTCGTAATGGCCCATCGTCCAGCCGCCGACCTGCGACAGGGCCGCGAACATATTATTGCGCCCGCCGTTGATCTGCTCCTGGTTGTAGAAATAGTCATGGATGGGACTGGGCACCAGCGTGGTCGGTGGCCGGCTGACCGGCGGCGCGTCGATCCGGAACGGCCGGTTCGGCATCCGCGGAAAGGCCGGATCGGGCTTGCCGTCGCGCCCGAACACGATCAGCTCGCGCAGCGGGCTGCCGTCGTGGTCGAGCTGCGTCATCTGCTCGGGGGTGGCGCGGCTGATGCCGTTGGCGCCGGGGAACAGGCCGTACAGGTTGTCGAAGCTGTGGTTCTCGGCGTAGATCACCACCAGGTGCTGGATGCGCTGCAACTTGCTCGTGTCGCCGCCCCCATGCGGCGCGCTCGCACAGCCGGACAATGACGCCAGCGCCGCCAGGGCGATCACGATCGGCCGGGCCATGGCTTGCCCGCAAAGGATTGTCTGGTGCTCGGCCATCGATGTCTCTCCGAAAAGGCCCGCGCGTCCAACGGCACGGGCGCATGGTGTGCCGGCCATGGTAGCGAACGCAGCGGTGGCGGCAAACCGGGCACGGCGGATGCGGCCGCCGCCGGGTCCGTTTCCGGCTGCGCCCGTCCCGGCGCGGCCGACAGCCCGGTGCGGCGCTGGCGGCGGCCCAGCGCATCGGGCATGCTGCGTTCGACCAACGGAGAACCGACCATGGACAAGTGGCTGGCCGCCGCACTCGACTATCTGCCGCGCTGGCTCGAGTACCAGATGCGCGCGACCGAGCAGCCCGGCGTGGTGGTGGCGATCGTGCAAGCGGGACGGCTGATCGGCGAGTTCGCGATCGGCCATGCCGATGTGCCCGGCGGCGTCGACCTGACGGCCCGGCATCGCATGCGCGTGGCCTCGCATTCCAAGACCTTCACCGCAGCGGGCCTGCTCAAGCTGCGCGAGCAGGGGCGCGTGCAACTGGACGACCCGATCGCGCGCCATGTTCGTGATCTGCACCCTGCGGTGGGCGCGGTCACCGTGGCGCAATTGCTCTCGCATTCGGCGGGCGTGATCCGCGATGGCCGCGATGCCGGCCAATGGACCGATCGCCGCCCGTATCTGAACGAGGCGCAGATCCGTGCCGACCTGGCCGATGGGCCGGTGCTCGAACCGAACACCCGGTTCAAGTATTCCAACCACGGCTTCGCGCTGGCCGGCCTGGCCATCGAATCGATCACCGGGGAACCCTATCGCGAGTGGATCGCCCGCGAGATCGTGGCTGCCTCCGGCTTGCGCGAAACATCGCCCGATGCGCCACTGTCCCCAGGCCAGCCGTTTGCGCGCGGCCACAGCGGCAAGCTGCCGCTCGGGGTCCGTGTCGCCATTCCTGGCGAAAACATCACCGGCACCCTGGCCCCGGCCACGGGCTTCGTCAGCACGGCGGCAGACCTCGCCCGATTCTTCGGCTCATTGTCGCCTGGCGCCCGGCGCAGCGTGCTGACGGCGGCCAGCCGGCGCGAGATGACCCGCCGGCTCTGGCTGGAGGCGCACTCCAGTCTGGGCCGCTGGTACGGTCTGGGCACCATCTCGGGCACGCTGGGCGACTGGGACTGGTTCGGCCACTCGGGCGCCTTCCAGGGCTACCTCACCCGCACGGCGGTGGTGCCGGCGCAGGATCTGAGCCTGTCGGTGCTGACCAACGCGATCGACGGACTGTCCGGCCCGTGGCTGGACGGCTGCCTGCACATCTTGCGCGCCTTTGCCCGCCATGGCGCCGCGTCGCGCGCCACCGCTCCCTGGCACGGCCGCTGGTGGAGTCTGTGGGGCGCCTGGGATCTGCTGCCCATGTCCGACCGCGTGCTGATCGCCGCGCCGGGGCAGCTGAACCCCGTGATCGACGCCAGCGAAATCGACGTGCGCCCAGGCCTGCGCGGACGCGCCCGCGAGGGACTGATCATGCTGGCCGGCGGCTTTGGCCATCATCGCGAACCGGTGCGCCTGCTGCACGACAGCCACGGCCGCCCCAGCGAATTCTGGATGTCGGGCACCAAGCTGCTGCCGCAGGACAAACTGGCCCGGGAGATGGCGGCGCGCTACCGCTGACGGCCCGGCGCCCCGGCATCAGCCCGATGCCCGGTCCGGCCCTGGCGGCGACCCGCTCGATCGCACGGCGGATGGCATTCGCGCGGATGCCGCCCGCTGGACCAGCGACAGCGCAAGAAAATCGACAAACGCCCGCACCCTGGCGGCCATCTGGTGGCGCTGCGGATAAACCGCATGGATGTCCGCGTCCGGCGTGAAATAGTGGGGCAGCACCTGCACCAGCCGGCCGTTTCGCAGGTAGCGCTCGATGTCCCACTCGGCACGCATCACCACGCCATGGCCCTCGAGCGCCCAGTTGACGGCGATCTCGCCATCGTTGGTCGAAAGACTGCCCCGTGTCTTGATCACCTCGGTGACGGCGGCCTTGCCGCGGCCGCTGGTCAGCCGCCAGACGCCATGGGCGTCCTCGCCCTGCCGGATGCCGATGCAGTTGTGCCGAAGCAGATCATGGGGCACCTTGGGCGTGCCATGCCGCGCGAGGTAGGCGGGCGCGGCGCACAGCAGCCGACGATTCGGCACGATCCGACGCGCGATGACCCGGGTATCGGGAGGAGCGCCGAAACGGATGCACACATCGAATGAATCGTCGGTCAGCGGTGGCGGGTTCACCGACAGCTGCAGCTGCACCTCGACCTGCGGGTGCTTCCGGACGAAACGCGAGATCACCGGTGCGACGTGGCTGCGCCCGAAGCCCAGCGTCGCATTGACCCTCAGCAATCCCTTGGGCGAGGCCTTGGCCAGGCCCAGCAGTTCCTCCAGCCCGTCGATGTCGCGCAGGATTCGGCGCGCGTGTTCGAGATAGAGCTCGCCCTCGGGCGTGAGGCTCATCCGGCGGGTGGTTCGATTCACCAGCGCGACCCCCACCCGCGACTCCATCAGCGCCAGGCGCTTGCTGACGGCCGGCGTGGTGACACCCAGCTCGCGGGCTGCCGCACTCAGGCTTCCCGCACCGGCCAGCACCGAAAAGAAACCCAGGTCGGACGGTTGGATCGCGTGGGCGGACATCGGCCGATTGTTGAATTCAAGTGAACAATGGTTTGAATCTAGCGACGCCCGAAAACCTTGTCCAGTCCCTAAAGTCTGGCCATCCCAGCCTCAGCACGAAAGAGCGCCATGAAGACCTATCGAATCGCCACGATCCCCGGAGACGGGATCGGCAAGGAAGTGGTGCCTGCCGGCCGGCAGGTCCTGCAGGCGCTGGCCGGTGCCAGCGACAAGTTTCGCTTCGAATTCGAGGATTTCGGCTGGGGCGGCGACTATTACCGCGAACACGGCGTGATGATGCCCGCCGATGGACTGGACGCGCTGCGCGACAAGGACGCGATCCTGTTCGGCTCGGCCGGCGATCCGGACATCTGCCAGGGCTCGATCAATACGCCAACGTGCCCCGAGCGCATCTGCCGGGCATCGACGGGCTGGCGCTGCCGGACCGAAGATCTGAACTGGGTCATCGTGCGCGAGAACTCCGAGGGCGAATACTCGGGCGTCGGCGGCCGGGTTCACCAGGGCCACCCGATCGAGGCGGCCACCGACGTGTCGATCATGACCCGGGCCGGGGTCGAGCGCATCATGCGCTTCGCGTTCCAGCTGGCCCGCTCGCGGCCCCGCAAGCTGCTCACCGTCATCACCAAGAGCAACGCGCAGCGCCACGCGATGGTGATGTGGGATGAAATCGCCCAGCAGGTCTCGCGCGAATTCCCGGATGTCACCTGGGACAAGGAACTGGTCGATGCCGCCACGGCGCGCATGGTGAACCGGCCGGCGACGCTGGACACGCTGGTCGCCACCAATCTGCATGCCGACATATTGAGCGACCTGGCGGCGGCGCTGGCCGGCAGCCTGGGCATCGCACCGACCGGCAACATCGATCCCGAACGCCCACACCGCTTTTTCCCCCTCCCTTTTTGCCCCGGCCCCCCCCCCCCCCCCCGCCCCCCCCACCCCCCCCCCCCCCCCCCCCCCCCCCCCCCAACCCCCCCCCCCCCCCCCCCCCCCCCCCCCCCCACCCCCCCCCCCCCCCCCCCCCCCCCCCCCCCCCCCCCCCCCCCCCCCCCCCCCCCCCCCGCCCCCCCCCCCCCCCCCCCCCCCCCCCCCCCCCCCCCCCCCCCCCCCCCCCCCACCCCCCCCCCCCCCCCCCCCCCCCCCCCCCCCCCCCCCCCCCCCCCCCCCCCCCCCCCCCCCCCCCCCCCCCCCCCCCCCCCCCCCCCCCTCCCCCCCCCCCCCCCCCCCCCCCCCCCCCCCCCTCCCCCCCCCCCCCCCCCCCCCCCCGCCCCCCCCCCCCCCCCCCCCCCCCCCCCCCCCCCCCCCCCCCCCCCCCGCCCCCCCCCCCCCCCCCGCCCCCCCCCCCCCCCCACCCCCCCCCCCCCCCCCCCCCCCCCCCCCCCCCCCCCCCGGCGCCCCCCCCCCCCCCCCCCCCGCCCCCGTCGGGCCCCCCCCCCCCCGGGCCCCGCCCCCCCCCCCCCCCGCCCCCCGGCCCCCCCCCCCCCCCCCGCCCCCCGCCCCCAGGGCCCCCGCCCCCCCGCCCCCCCCCCCCCCCCCCCCCCCGCCCCCCCCCCCCCCCGAAACCCCCCCCCCCCCCCCCCCCCCCCCCCCCCCCCCCCCCCCCCCCCCCCCCCCCCCCCCCCCCCCCCCCCCCCCCCCCGCCCCCCCCCCCCCCCCCCCCCCCACCCCCCCCCCCCCCGCCCCCCCCCCCCCCCCCCCCCCCCCCCCCCCCCCCCCCCCCCCCCCCCCCCCCCCCCCCGGGGCGGCCCGGGCGGGACCCACCCCGGCCCCGCCCCCCGGGGTCCCCCCCCCCCCCCCACCCCCCCGGAAACCCCCCTCCCCCCCCACCCCCCCCCCCCCCGCGCCCCCCGGCCCCCCCCCCTCCCCACCCCCCGGGACGCCCCGCCCCCCCCCCCCCCCCCCCCCCCCCCCCGCGCCGCGCCCCCCCCCCCGGGGGAGAAACCCGGGAGTCGCGCGCCCGGCCCAAGGAGCCCGGGGCGGCCCGAGGGCCCGCCCCCGCGGGCCGTGCGGGTAGAATCGGCGCGCCCGCGATCAGCCCGGCCTCTCGCCGCTTGCCCGCCCACCTCACCGTCAGGTCCGCCTTGTCCGACTCCCGCGCCATGGACACACCGATCAGCTTCACCACCGGTTTCACGGTCGAGTGGGGCGACTGCGATCCCGCCCGGATCGTGTTCTATCCGCATTATTTCTACTGGTTCGACACCTGCTTCCAGCATTGGCTGCGCCGCGCCGGGCTGTCGCAGGCGGTGCTGACCGAACGCTATGGCGTGGTCGGCACGCCCATTCTCGAAGCCCACGCCAAGTTCCTCGTCGCATCGACCGACGGCGACCGCCTCGAAGCCGAGGCCCGCATCGAGAAGTTCGGCCCCAAGCGCTTTCGCATCGACTACCGGCTCAGCCGCAACCGGCAGTTGCTGGTCGAGGGCTGGGAGGTCCGCGCCTGGGTCGCCAACCTGGGCGATCGGCTGCGCTCGCTGCCGATCCCTGCCGAGTTCGCCACGACGCTGGCCAAGGCGTCGGTCGACGAAGTGCCGCCGATCGTGGTCGCGCCGGATCGCCCCTACTGGTGACACGAGGCCACGCAAGGCCCGCTGCGCCCGCGCGGCCGATGCGCCAGCCGCATTCGACACGGGCGGACGTTTTGCCAACCGGGTGAGAACGGGTAGTGTCGAGGGTGATCCGGTGCCACGCGCCGGGCTGCCGCTCACACAGATCGACCGTTCCGGGAGAACACCTGATGCAACTCAAGAAGGGATACCAGCAGCTGATCGACGAGGCTCGCGCCAAGATCCGCACGCTGTCCGTGGCCGACGCGCAGGCGCTGCAAGGCGATCCGAACACCGTGTTCGTCGACATCCGCGATGTGCGCGAACTCGAACGCGAGGGCCTGGTGCCGGGCGCCTTTCATGCGCCGCGCGGCATGCTGGAGTTCTGGGCCGATCCGGCCAGCCCGTACTACAAGGACGTGTTCGGGTCCGGCAAGCAGCTGGTGCTGTATTGCCAGTCGGCCTGGCGCTCGTCGCTCGCGGCGGCCGCCCTGACCGAGATGGGCGTGCCCAATGTGTGCCATTTCGAAGGCGGCTTCAAGGCCTGGAAAGAGGCCGGCGCGCCGGTCGCCACGCGCGAGCCGCACCACAAGGCCTGAGCGACCTGGCGCACCGCGGCCTTACGCGGTCCCGGCACTCGGCTTCAAGTCCTGGGCGCGCGAGTACACCAGCATGCCCGTGCCCAGCGCCAGCGCCAGGAAGGCGAAGATCAGCCGATAGGCGACGGGCGGATAGCCCATCGCGGTCTGCTCGAACAATCCCGCGATCAGGCCGCTCACCACCGGCAGCAGGAACGACCCGGTGACCTGTCCGAGATTGGCCGCCGCCGAGCCCCGACCACGCAGGTGGACCGGCGTGAGGCTGGCGGCGTGCGCGATGATGATCGGACTGTAGGCGCTGGCGCCGCAGAGCAGCACCAGCAGGCTGACCGCCAGCCACAGCGGCGGCGCCGGCAGCGCACTGAGCGCCGCCAGAATGCACACGACCACCGCGGCGCCCGCCAGGATCACGCCCTTGCGCGTGTTCAGGCGCCGCTCCAGCGGGGGTATCCACAGCATGCCCACCGTCTGAGCCGCCACCATGGCCAGCAGCACATTGCCGCGCCCCACGCCATCGAGCCCGTGCACATCGTGCAGGTACGGACCCGCCCACAGGCCGAGCACGGTGGCCATTGCCGCATACGCGACCGTGTGGATCGCGACCACCTTCTTGTAGTTGGGCTGGCCGAAAACCTGCGCAAACCCCCGCAGGGTCTGCCAGAGCGACTCGCCGCGCCGCGCGAGCGGCGCCTGGTCGGGCGGCTGGTCGCGAACGGCCCAGACGAAGAAGATCACCACGGCGAGCAAGACCCCGGCCGCGCCCCAGAACACGGCGCGCCAGCCGAACGCCTCGGTCATCCACGCCAGCGGCGTGGCCGCCAGGAAATTGCCGATCTGGCTGAGGGCGAACACCCGGCCATATTGCGTGGCGATGCGCTCCGGCGGGTACCAGCGCGTGAGCAGCACCACGCCGCTGATGAAACTCGCGCCACTGCCCAGGCCGACCAGGAAGCGCCCCGCGATCAGCTGCGGCCCGCTGGCCGCCATCGCCATCAGCATCGAGCCGATGAGCGCGAACACGCTGACCCAGGCCAGCGTGTAGCGCGGCCCGATGCGATCGAATCCCATGCCCACCGGCACCTGCGCCACACCCAGCGCGAAGAAGAACATGCCGCCGGCCAGCCCGAGCATCTGCGGCGACAGCGACAGGTCGCGGATCAGCTCGGGCGCGATCACGGCCACCGACGAGCGGAAGAACTGGCTGACGATGGCCACCAGCGCCAGGCCGGCCATCACGCCGGTCCGGGTGCCGGGCAGTCGGAGCATCCCCGTGCGCGCGGTCAATCGCGCGGCCAATCGGACTGCATCCAGCGCTGCACCTGCTGGCAGACCCGGGCATCGCCGAGCAGGTCCATGTGGCCCAGGCCATAGGCGATCCACTGGCGCCCGGGCGGAATGTGCAGGCAGCGTCCCGGGTCCTTGTGCAGGCCCAGGGCGCTGCGCACGGGCACCAGTCCGTCGCCCAGCGCATAGGCCGCGCAGGCCCCGGACAGGCTGTCGGCGGCCCGGACCTGCCGGCTCGTGGTGGCCGCCAACGCATAACAGCTCAGGCCCTCGGGAAGGGGCAGCCAGCCCGGGTGGGCGGCGCCACGCGCGTATCGGTCGCGCCCCTGCCAGTCGTCATCGAGCACGCTGCCATGGCGCAGATCGGTGATGCCGGCACTGCGCACCTTGCCCAGGCGCGCCAGCGCCGCACTGTAGGGGCTGCTCCCCAGGGCCAGGTCGATCATGTGGCCGCCACGCTCCAGCGGCGCCCCGTGGTGCGGCGTACCCAGGAAGAACAGTTGCGCCACCCGGCGGGGCCAGTCGTGACCGGCCAGCGTGGCGTAGTGGATCGCGCTGCGTGCCACCAGGCCCCCCATGCTGTGAGTCAGCAGGGTGATCCGCTCGACCGTCACCGGCCAGTCGGCGACCAGCGCCCGCAATGCCTCGGCGAAGTCGCGACCGTTCTGGGAGATGTGCCGGCCGGAGTTGTAGCGGGCATAAACCGCCGTGCAGCCGGTCGCGGCGGACAGCACGGCGCCGTGATCATGGCCCTTCCAGTTCCATTGCAGGTCGTTCATGCAAAGGCCGTGCACCAGAACCAGCAGGTGGCTGCCGGGCTGCGGGATCGCCTGCGCGATGGCGGCGCGGCCCGGTCCCAGCGGGTGGCCGTCGCGGCGCAGGCTCATGGCGATGGCCAGCGGATTGCCGCTAGCTTCGAGGTGGTCGCCGATCACGCCATTGACGGCCGCGATCGCGTTCTCGCGCCAGGGCGCCGGGGCATCAGGGGCGACCAGGGTTTCGCACAGAGCCAGCAGGGCATCGACGCCGCCCCCGACAAGGCGGGTCACGCCGCGCACACTGCGATAGACCAGGCCGGTGATGCCGCCGGTTCGATCGCCGGAAGACGGACCCTGGAGTCCGGGGACGCGTGCTATGTTGTGATGCATCGACTCGACGACATCGGTGACACCCCGGGTGGCCTCGATCACCAGGCGCGCCGCGCCCCGCAGATCGCTGACGCCATTTCTGCTGCTGCGGGGCCTGGTTGACGGTCTTGCCATGAATCCTTCCGGTGCGAGTGCCGTCGCGTAGTGTGCCACTGAGAATCCCTTTCCCCTGATTGCCCTGCTCCGACCCGCAAAGGAACTGCCATGAGCGTAGTCACGACCCGCGATTTCGACGACGGCACCACGCTGATCTCGATCAACCGACCCGAGCGCAAGAACGCCATCTGCGCCGACACCGCATTGCAGCTGCAGCAGGCGTTTGCCGCCTTCGACGCCTCCGATCAGCGGGTGGCGGTGATCACCGGCACGGGCGACGCGGCGTTCTCGTCGGGCGCCGACGTGGCCAAGCTGCCCGAGCTGTGGCGCTGCATTCCCACCGTGGGCATCACCACCGAAAAGCCCGTGATCGCGGCGGTCGGCGGATGGTGCGTCGGCGGCGCCCTGGTCCTGGCGATGATGTGCGACCTGCTGGTGGCCGCCGACAACGCGAAGTTTTCGTACCCGGAAGCCAAGCTCGGATTCACCGGCGGCCTGATCGCCGGACTGGCCGCGCGCATCCCCCACAAAATCGCGATGGAGATGATCATGCTGTGCAAGGTGATCGACGCCCAGCGCGCCTATGACGTGGGCCTGGTCAACGAGATCGTGCCGACCGGCCAGCAGGTCGAGCGCGCGCTGGCGATGGGCCGCGAGATCGCCACTTTCTCGCCGCTGGTGCTCAAGACCCTGAAGCGATTCATCGTCAGCAACATCCTGCCCCAGGGACCTTCCGAGAAGATGGGCCACGCGATGGTCGCGCTGGGCGCGGTGCGAGACAGCGAGGACGGCAGGGAAGCCGCGCTCGCCTCCCGCGAAAAACGGGCACCGGTCTACAAGGGCCGCTGAGGTTCCCATGAGACATGGGATCAAGACCGGCTTGAAGTCCGCCCTGCTCGCCCTGGCGCTCGCCTGTGCCGGCCCCGGCTCGGCCCTTGCTCAGGCCTGGCCGGCCAAGCCGATCAGGCTGATCGTTCCGTATCCGCCTGGCGGCAGTTCCGACGTCGTCGGCCGGATGATCGCCGACAAGATCTCCGGCCCCCTCGGCCAGCAGGTGGTGGTCGAGAACCGGGCCGGCGCCGGCGCGGCCATCGGCGCGCAGGCGGCGGCGCGCTCGCCCGCCGACGGCTACACGCTGCTGCTCGCACCCACCGCGGTGATGGCGATCACGCATCACCTGCGCAAGGTGCCTTACGACCCCGAGCAGGACTTCGTGCCGATCGCCTCGGTATCCAGCAGCTACGTCATCGTCGCGGCCCGCAAGGACCTGCCGGCCTCGAACATGGCCGAACTGGTCGCGCTGGCCCGCAAGGATCCGGGCAAGCTCACCTTCGGTTCGGCGGGCACCGCCACCGCCACCCACCTGTCGGGCGAGATCGTGCACAGCAAGGCCGGCATCAAGGTGCTGCACATTCCCTACAAGGGCTCGTCCGAATCCCTCAACGATCTGGTCGGCGGGCGCATCGACCTGATCTACGACTCGGTCGCGCTGGTCCAGGTCAAGGCTGGCAACCTGAAAGCGCTGGGCGTGACCAGCGCGACGCGTCATCCCGAACTGCCCGCGGTGCCGACCCTGAAGGAACAGGGCCTCGAGGCGCCGGGCGGCAGCTGGTTCGGCCTGTTCGCACCGCGCGGCACCCCTCCCGAGATCGTCAACCGGGTCGCCGCCGAGGTCGAAAAGGCCATGGCCTCTCCGGGCGTGCGCGAACAGCTGGTGAAGTTCAGCCTGTACCCGGACTTCCGGGACCCGGGCGCCTTCGCCGCCGCGATCCGCACTGACAGCGCCTTTTTCAAGGACCTGATCCAGCGCCTGGGCATCAAGGTCGAATGAGACACCCTGTGTCAACCCCCCGCGGTTTTGAGCATGGTTTGAAGGCCGCTATGCAGGGCGGGGTCGTAGGGTTTGCGGTCGGTCCAGGCGCGCCATATGACGCGCAGCCATGCGCGGGCAAGGATGCGCACGGCGTGCGGGTGATCGCAGCCGCGGCTGCGTGCTCGGGCGTAGACGGCGGCGGCCCAGGTGCTCGCGTGGCGCGAGTTGTCGGCCAGGCAGGTCACGGCGGTGCGCAGGCGATGGTTGCAGGCCCAGCGGAAGGTGACGGCCTTGTGCTTGCCCGAAGCGTAGGTGACCGGTGCGACACCGGCCTCGGCGGCGAGGTGTTCGTCGGAGTCGAAGCGCTCGCGCACGCTGCCCAGTTCGGCCAGGATCTGCGCGGCGCAGATGCGTCCAGCGCGTGGGAAGCTCATGAGGATCGGTCCGTCGTCGCAGGCGGCGACGTTGTGCTCGATGCGGCTGGAGAGCAGGCGGATCTGGTTGATCACGGTGTTCAGGGCGCGGGCCAGGCTCATGGCGAGCTCGCCCTTGGCGTCCATCTCCAACTCGCCGCAGCTTGCGCAGGCAGCCTGGCGCAGCCGCTGCAGCAGCTCGTCGGCGCTGCGCCGGCCGCTGTACGCGTGCTGAGCACAGAAGGCGGCCATGCGCTTGGGGCCGAGCTTGCTGGCGGCTTCGGGCGTGGGGTAGCGCTGGATGAAGGCCAGTGCGATGGGCGAGTCCACATCGGCGAACACTTCGGCGGCGCCGGCCCAGTACGACTGCGCAGCTTGCGAGAATGCGCATGGACGAGGTGCCGGCCCGCGCCCCACGGATCCGTCGACGCCGCGATGGGCTTGAAGCGGTGACCGTCGGTGCGCAGCAGATCGGCCAGCAGGTAGGCGTCGGAAGCGTCGGACTTGCCGCCATGGCTGCGGTAGCGCGGACGGCTGGCCTTGACGGCGTTGGGGTGGATCGCAACGACCTTGAAGCTGGCCTGCATCAGCGCGTCCACCAGCAGGCCCGAGGGGCGTTCGATGGCGATGTGCGTGACGTGCAACGCATGCAGTTGGCGCATCAGCTCGCGCAGCCCATCGGCATCGTGGCTGACGTCCCATTGCTTGCAAACCCCGCCCCGTTCATCGATCACGCATACGGCATGGGTACGGCTGGCCCAATCCAGCCCGGCGAACACGGTATCCATGGACAAACTCCTGCAAGTTGCGGTACGACTAGCCGTGCCGGAAGCCCACGCGGGTCGCTCACTGATCGGCACTCGCACCTGTTCATGCCAATGAAGGCAGATGCGGCGCAACACCCTGTTGCCCGTCTGGGTCTTCCGGCACCTTGCAGGCTGCGGGTCTCATTCGGGCCATCGCGTGGCCAGCGCGCGAGGCAGTCACTGCAAGGGCACGGAAGTCTGCTCGGACGCTCCTCCTGTCCACCCCCTCAAGTCAATCAATCTCTGAAAGCGAGGGTAGGCCAGTGAGCGCGCACGCCGCCCGGCCGGCGACCAGCGGCTCGCCCCGCGTCGCGCTGATCCACGCGACCGCCCTGGCGATCGATCCGATCAACGAGGCCTTCGCGCGACTGTGGCCGCAGGTCGAGCGTCTCAATCTGCTCGAGGACCGCCTGTCGCAGGATCGTGCCCGCGACGGCTGCCTGACCGAATCGATGTGCGGGCGCTTCATGGCGCTGGCGCGCTATGGGCTCAGCGCGGGCGCCGAGGCGATTCTCTACACCTGCTCGGCGTTCGGCCCGGCGATCGAAGCCGTCGCCGCAGCGGTCGCGGTACCGGTGCTCAAACCCAACGAGGCGATGTTCGAACAGGCCCTGGCCGGGGGCTCGCGCATCGGGCTGGTCGCCACCTTCGAGCCCTCGCTGGCGCCGATGCGCGATGAACTGATGGCGATGGCGCGGGTCCGCGGGCAGGCCATCGAACTGCGCGAATGCCATGTGCCCGATGCGATGCAGTTGCTCGCCCAGGGCGACGCCCAGGGACATCACGACCGCGTCGCGCAAGGCGTGGCCACGCTGGCCGGCTGCGACGTCGTGATGCTCGCGCAATTCTCGATGGCAGGCGCGGCTGTCGCCGCGCGCGCACAAGCCCGATGCCCGGTGCTGACCAGCCCCGACTGCGCGGTGCAGGCGCTTCGCGCGGCCCTGGGCGCGCGCACCGCCTGATGCCTGCTGCTCTCCAGAAAGTCTCCCGATGAACAGAGGCCCTTCCCGGTCGGACAGCTGCGCGATTTCATTGCCGCCGCGATGCGTGCGCTGGGCATGCCCGACGCCGACGCGGATCGGGGCGCTGCGGTTCATGGCCCCGTTGGTCGCGGTTGCGCTGACCGCGGCCGCCGCCTTCGCAGCCGTCCCGAGCGCGGGCGCATCGGCGCGCACCGCCGAACCGGCGCTGCCGATGACCCCGGAGGGCGACTTCTCCGAGCAGGCGTTGCGGCGCGGCGTGCGGGCGACCCGCGCGCAATGCGATGCGCTCGCCAATGCCGTATGGGTCAGCACCCGCGACCATGGCGAAGCCTGCGTGCGCTACTGGGCCGCGGGTTTCTCGAGCGGCCCGAACGAGCGGGCGATCGTGTTCCTGCATGGCGACAACTGGATCGGTGCGGGCAAGACACGGACGCAATACCTGTCGCTGACCGGCGAGGCACTCGCACGACAGGCACGGCAATGGTCGGGCAAGCTCGATGCGCCCTATGTGTTCATCGGGCGCCCGGGCACTCACGGCTCCTCGGGCGACCACATGCAGCGCCGGCGCGCCGGCGAATCGGCGCTGATCTCAGCGGCGCTGGACGCCATCAAGGCACGTCTGCGGATCCGCGACCTGGTGGTGGCCGGCCAGAGCGGAGGGGGGCACGTCACCTCCTCGCTGCTCACGCTGCGCACGGACATCGTCTGCGCCGTGCCGACTTCCGCGCCCTCCTCGCCGCGGATCCGCTGGCAGCTCAAGGGGCTGAAGGCGGACACGACCGGTCATGCCGATTCCTACGAACCCAGCGAGCACCTGACCGGTCTGAAGCGCCATCCGGCGCTGCGCGTGTTCGTCCTCGGCGACCCGGCCGATCGCAATGTGCTGTGGCCCTCTCAGACCATCATGGCGACCCGGCTGGCGCAGGCCGGTGTGCCGGTCGAAACGCTCGAGGGCAGGGGTTCGGGCGAGGACCGGCATGGCCTGCCCGACTCGGCGCGCCGGGTGGCCGGCTGGTGCTACCAGGATCTGCCGACCGCCGAGATCCGGCGCCGGGCCGCGCTGGGCCTGAACGGCTGACCGGCCGGCCGGCATGCGGGCCGTTGGACGCCGCGCTAGTATCGGGCCTCGAGGCGGCTCCTTCGGGGGTGGGCTTTCAATCGAACGACCCTAACGACAAGGCGAGAGACGACGATGGAATTCGATGCGGTCATCCAGGGACGCAGAAGCATCCGGGGATACTTGAAGAAACCGGTCCCCAAGGCGCTGATCCGGGAGGTGCTGGAACTGGCCATGCGCGCGCCGACCTCGCTGAATACCCAGCCCTGGAACTTCTTCGTGGTGTCGGGCGAGGTGCTCGACCGGATCCGAAAAGGCAATGTGGAGCGCAACCTCGCCGGCGTGCCGCACTCGCGCGAATTCCGCCTGGGCCCGGGATACGAGGGCGTGCATCGCGAGCGGCAGATCGGCGTGGCCAAACAGCTCTTTGCCGCGATGGGCATCGAACGCGACAACAAGGCGAAGCGCGACGACTGGGTGCTGCGGGGCTTTCGCCAGTTCGACGCGCCCGTCTCGATCGTCGTGACCTATGACCGCTCGGTCCATGGCGGGGACATCGCCCCCTTCGATTGTGGCGGCGTGGTCAACTGCCTGGTCAATGCGGCCTGGTCGCGCGGGCTGGGCTGCGTCATCAACAGCCAGGGCATCATGCAGTCGCCCGTCGTGCGCGCCGAGGCGGGCATTCCCGACGACCAGGTGATCCAGACCTGCGTGGCCATGGGCTGGCCGGACGAGACCTTCCCCGCCAACGCGGTCGTGTCGCAACGCAAGTCGGTGGACGAGGCGGCGGTGTTCGTCGGCTTCGACGACTGATTCGCGTAACCGCCCGCCCGGCCCCGGCCCCGGCACTGGCCCCGGCACTGGCACTGGCACTGAATTCCTGAATTCCTGGAGTCAGCCGAACAGATCGACCGAATAGTCGAGCCGGATCGGTGCGCTGCCGGTGTCGAAGGCCGCGCGCTGCTCGTTGGCGCCATAGATCACGAAGTGCGCGATCGCGCCATTGGTGCGGCTGCCCAGGAAATCCGCAATGCTGGCATCGACGTAGGCGGCGACGTCCGGGTTGTCGGCCAGATAGCGCGGACCGTCGAAGCGATCGAACTTCGGTCCCCCCGAGCGGCCCTCCCACACACCGAACAGGTTGTAGTGCTGGAACAGCGTGGCGTCATCCAGATTCAGCGCGGTCAGGTCGGACCAGCGGTTCTTGTAGTAGCCCGGATCGAACCAGCTGTTGGGGGCCCTGCCCTGCGCGGCGCCACCACCGAGGTAGTCCTGCGCGGCGCCGGCCAGTGTCAGCGCGGGCGCAAGCTGCGGGTACTCGAGCAGGTAGTAGACCGGATCGAACAGAAACAGGGCGGTCTTGCCGAACTGCGGCGTCACGCCGGACGCCGGCTTGACCAGTTCGAAGCTCTTGTCGGCAAACTGCAGGCGCTCGATGCCGGTCAGGGTGTCCAGGCCCTCGGTGCCGACGGTATCGGTCACCTGCCAGTTCGCGCCGATGTGCGCCACCCGGAATCCGGTGCTGGCACCGGCGTAGCGCGCCGTGTCGGTGCCGTCCGCGCCGTCCAGGCTGTCGTTGCCGCCCGCGCCGATGAGGGTGTCGTTGCCCGCGGCGCCACGGATCGAGTCGCCCCCGCCGGCCCCGGTCAGCGTGTCGTCGCCGGCGGTGCCCTCGAGGGTCTGGCTGGCGTTGCTCGCCTGGGTCGTGAAGTTGTAGCTGATCGACCCCGCGAAGGCATTGCCGGCGAGATCGTTGATGCTGCCGGGATCGAGCTGCACCTTGTACAGCGTGCCCGGCGCCAGATCGGCCACCGGATTGATCGTCAGCGTGCTGCCCGACACGCTGAGCTGACTGCTGCTGGCCGCGTCGTAGATCGCGACGATCGCATCGTTGCCATCCTTGATGACGATGTTGCCCGCGCCCTTTTGGATCGCTTCGGTGAAGGTCAGCACCACATTGGCGCCGACCGCCACGCCGGTTGCTTCGTCGGCCGGACTGAACGACGCCACCGTGGGCGGTGCACTGTCGCCGAAGAAGGTCGACAGCGTGATCACGTCGCGATCGCTGTTGAAGGTCAGTACTTCGATGTTCAGCAAGGTCCCATGCAGCTTCTGGCTCGCACGCGAGACCGAGTCGATCGACACCGACCCGTCGGCATTCTTCACGATGCTGTAGTCCGAGCGCAGCGAGGTGCCGAAGTGGATGGTGTCGGTGCCACCGAGTCCATCCAGCGTGACGGTGATCGGAATGATCACTGTCCAGGAATCGTTTCCGGCAGTGCCGGTGAATGTGGCCATCGCAATGCCCCGATGCGTGAATTGGGAAGGTTGACTTGCTGCTCAGTTCAGCCCGGGCAAGATCCCGGCCTGCACCGAGTTCGACTCAGGCCGCCGATCCGGTTGTCCAGTGCGACTCGCCGAACCGGTCGATCGCGAAAAAACTCAGCCCTGTCTGCCGAAGGAAATCGAGGCCGTCGGCTTGCTTGAGCATCGCGATGGTGGTGCAGTTGCCGGCCACCACCGCCATCGGCGCCACCACGCTCACGGTTTGCCAGTACGAGACCGGCTGGCCGCTGCGCGGGTCGAGGATGTGGCAGTAACGCTGGCCATCGCGCTCGAAAAACCGCTCGTAGTCGCCGCTGGTGGCGAGCCCGCCCCGTTCGACCGGAATGGTGGCGGCCAGGCGTTGCGGCTCCCGCGGGTGCTGGATGCCGATCTGCCAGGGCTGACCATCGGGCTTGGGACCGATGACCCGCATGTCGCCGGCCAGATCGATGTAGCCGTGGCGCGCACCCTGCGCGGCCAGCGCCTCGGCCGCGCGGTCGGCCGCGTACTCCTTGCCGAAGCCGCCCAGGTCGATCTCCATGCCGGCGCGCGGCAGGCGGACCCAGGCGCCATCGCGCTCCACGTCGGGCCAGCCGATCAGCGCGCGCAGCGGCGCCAGTTCGGCCGCCGAGGGCACCCGGCCCGTGCCGAAATCCCAGGCCCGCCGCAGCACGCCGGAGGTGATGTCGAACAGCCCGTCGCTGGCCTGGTAGAGCGAGTCGGCGTAGTCGAACAGCGCCCGGGTCTCTTCGTCGCACTCCACCGGGCCCGCGCCGGCCGCCGCATTCAGGCGCGACACGATGCTGTCGCTGCGATAGCGCGAGTACTTGCGCTCGATGCGGGCCACTTCGTCGATGGCCGGACGGGCGAAGTCCTGCGCCTCGCGCGCCGAGCCGGCAGCGACCCTCACCTCGCAGCGGCTGGCCATGGCGGCAAACGGCAGGCGGAAGACGGACATCTTGCGGCAGGCGGGGCGCGATCAGAACTGGCGGGAGATGCCGACCTGGATGCTGCGCGCATTGAACGGTTCGAGCCCCGGGCTGCCCGTGCCCGCCAGGGCCCACTGGCCGCGCTGCCGGTACTGCTCGAACTTCACGTCGACCAGCCAGTCGGCATCGATCTGCTTGGAGACCTTCAGCCCCAGCGTGACCGCGCCGAACGAGGACAGCCGCTGGTCCAGCGAGTAGTAGGTGGCATCGGGCGGCGGGTTGGTCGGGAACGGTCCGGCAGCGGGATCGACATCGACATAGAAGCGGGCGGACTTCTGGGTGTAAAGGCGCACGAGCGGCATGACCGACCAGCCCTGGCCCAGCGGCTGCACGTACTCGGCACCCAGCGTGTGCGCCCTGATCGCGAAGGTGTCCGCGTAGTAGCGATAGCTCAGCCGGGCGATGCCGTCGGTGGCTTCCATGTGGTGATTCCAGCGCGCCAGGATCGTCGTGTGATTGCGCTCGCGCGGCCGGTTGTCCAGCGCCTTGTACGGATCCGAAAAATAGCCGCTGCCCTGCGAATAGCCGAAGGTCAGCTGGACGATGTCGCGCCGGGTCACGACCTGAGTGACCCCCACGACCAGGTCGGCGATGCGCTTGCGTTCCTGCTCGACGATGCCGTTGGTGGGATTGATGACATCGCGGGTGGCTGCCAGGCCGAAGTTCCAGGTGGTGTTCTTGTCGTCGCCGGACAGCGCCGCCTGCACGAACAGGGCGCGCGACAGGTAGTCCTTTTCGGTCGACACGCTGCCGCCCACGGTGAGCATGCCGTTGGCGAAGTAGCGGCTGACGCTGAAGGTGCCGGCCGTGCGCTTGTCGCGCAGCCGGGTCAGTGCCGTGGTGTGATAAGCCGGCGAGGCGCCCGAGATCGCATCGGAGATGTAGGTGCCGGCAATCGACCAGTCGCCGGCCACCGGCGCGCTGATCAGCAGCGACGGCGCCCGCACGGCGATGCGGTCGGCGCCCGGCTGGCTGTCGAGATAGTCGAGGTACTTGAAGGCGATCACGCCGCGCTCGGGCGGGGTCTCGGCCCGCGTGGCCGGGGTCATCGGCAGGGCCATCGCGGCCGCCAGCAGGCTGGCCGCCACGCCGCCGGGCGCGCGGACCTCGAGCGACGCGTCAGTTGCAGCCACAGCCGCCTCCGCCGACACCCGCCCCGCCGGACGCCGCCTCTTTGCTGCTGTACGTGTGCTCCTGAAAGAGGGCATCGAGCCGGTCGCCTTCGAAGGTCATCTCGGGTTTGGCCAGCATGCCCTTTTCCCAGGCGGCCACCGGTTCGAGCAGCGCGCAGCCGGGAAGCGAACCGAGCAGCGCGAGCACGAGCGCGAGCGCGCGCCGGCGCGCGCCGGGCAGCGGGCTGCGGGCGAAGGGCAGCGGGCTGCGGGCGAAGGGCCTGCTCATGGCCGGGCGAGCGCGGCGACGATCTTGCGCTCGAGTTCGTCGCGCTGATCGTCGCGAAATCCGGTGTGGACGGCGAGCACCCTGCCGTCGGGGCCGATCAGGATCGAGGTTGGCATGCCCTTCACCCCATAGGCCCTGGGCGCCTGCCCGCCGGCATCGAAGGCGATGTCGAATTTCGCGGCAACCTGCGCCAGGAAGGCGGCGGCATCGGCCGGCTTCTGATCGACGTTCAGGCCGATCACGCGCAGGCCCTTCGCGCCGTAGCGCGCCTGGATGTCGTTCATCCAGGGAAAGGACTTCTTGCAGGGTCCGCACCACGACGCCCAGAAATCGAGGTAGACGATCTTGCCGCGGTAATCGGCCAGGCGCACCACGCCCGTCCTGCCGGGCAGTTCGAAGTCCGGAGCCGCCTGGCCGGGCTCGACCGCCAGCGCGCCGACGGGCGCGAGCAGGACAACAGCCCATCCGGCAAGGACGACAGGGGGCGGGAACAAGCCCATGGGGATTCGCTCGTTAGGGTTTTTCGGAATGATATGGCATTTTTTCCCATCCAAACACATCAAGACAGGGCGGCATGCCAACCGCGACCCTATCGGTGTCTGCTTAACGCACGATGACAGGAAAATGTTCCCCGGCGCGGGAACGGGGGCGGTGCACTCCCCGTTCCCGCCGGCCAGTTCAGGGGGTGACCAGCGGCAGGCAGCCGGTTTCCTCGAGTAGCCCGCTCAGCTGCCCGCGATCGCCTTCGCCCAGCCGGTTCCAGGCCTCGCGCAGCCAGGCCACGCACTTGCCCTGGTAGGGGAATGGCTGCTGCACCCAGGGCAGGCCGTCGACCTCCAGTTCGACCCGCTCGGCGCAGGCTGCCAGGGCCCGCGCATTGGCCAGCATCACCGGCACATAGGTGCGCCCGACCTCGGCGAGCAGGGCGCGCAGCGTCTCGGGGATCGCATCCCGGCGGATCCAGCCGTCCTCATGGACCTCGAGCCCCGACAGATCGTCGACCAGGTCGACCCAGGCGAACACGCGCGGCGCCTGCGCCAGGGTCAGGGCCATCGGCGTGGGATCGAAGTGGGTCAGCTGGGTCAGCTGGCCGTAGGTGGCGAAATCGCTGGCGCCCGGCCGCCCGCCCATCAGGAAGGGATAGTGATGCAGATGCGCATCCAGGGCGGCGAGGAATCGCCGGTAGCTGCCCTCGATCACCGGTGCGGTGACGGCGCTGGAGCCGACGACGCCCAGCCGCGAGATCTGGCGCTGCGAGAACTGCGCCTTCATCTTCGCCATGACCTCATCGGAGCCGGTGATATCGCGCCAGCGCGGCAGGATCTCGCCGGCCCGCTCGGTGTCGGCCGCGTAATGCCAGCGGTAGTGGAACATCGGCTTGGTGAGCCACTCGTCGGCATAGTCCTCGAGCAGGTCATCGAGGAAGCCGATGACCGGATCGGCCGGCAGCACCGCGCGGCCGACGTGCTCGCGCTCGAGCCGGCGGATCAGCGGCGTGGAGTCGACCACCGCCTGGACCACGCCCGCGGCATCGGGCAGGTAGAACGTGGGCAGCAGCTGCACCGGCGGTGCGGGCATCGCGTTGGCCGCCGGGCTGTTGCGGATGAAAAAACGATAGGGCAGATGGCGGTAACGCAGCACCGCCAGCATCTTGCGGGTGTAGGGGGAGCCAGGCGCCCCGGTCAGGCGAATGGGATCGGTTGGCATTGGTCAGGTCCTTGGGGTCGGGCGAAGCGGGAAGGCTGCCCATATCGTCGGCTGCGCCCGCAGCGGGCACAAACGGGTCCGTTTCGATTTGGCTCGCGGCTCAGAGCTGGAACGCCAGCCACAGCACCAGACCTTCGCCGATATATCGGGCCAGGCTGGGGGCGCTGGCCGCATAGGGCAGTGCATCGGCGATGCGCGCCTCGATCCAGGCACTGAACCGGGTGATGTCGCCCGGATGGTAGAAGCCCACCATCAGTTCGTAGTTCAGGAACAGGCTGCGGCTGTCGAGATTGACCGATCCGGCCATCGCCATGTGCTCGTCGATCACCACCGCCTTCGCATGCACCATGACCGGCGACAGCCACAACCGCGCGCCCGCCGCGGCCAGTTCGCGCATCGGCCGGTTGCGCGAGATATCGGCCAGCCGATGATTGGAGTGCGCGGGCACCAGGATGTCGACCCTGACGCCGCGGCGCGCGGCCAGCGACAGCGCCAGCAGCAGACTCTCGTCGGGAACCAGGTAGGGGGTGACCACCAGAATCCGGCTGCGGGCCCGGTAGCACGAGGTGAGCAGCAGCGTGTGCACGGTGTCGTCGGCATAGTCGGGGCCGCTGGGCAGCAGCTGCGCGGCCGGCCCGCTGACGCGACCCTGTGGCCATGCGCGCACCGCCAGCGGGCTGACATCGCCGCGCGAGGGGCTCATCGCGAAGGTCCAGTCGGCATCGAACACCGCGGCGGCTTCGCCCGTGACCTCGCCTTCGAGGTCGAAGGTGAGGTCGATCCAGGGCGGGCGGGATGCCGAGCCCTCGAAGTACTCGCCGGCCAGATTGCGCCCGCCGCTCCACAGGCGCTGGCTGTCGGCGATCACCAGCTTGCGGTGGTTGCGCAGGTTGGTGCGCCCGCGCAGCGGCCAGCGCAGCGGTGAACGCAAGGGCGGCATGAACTGCGCGACCTGCACCCCGGCCGCACGCGCCGCAGCGAAGTCGTGGCGCCCGCCCATCCAGGTGCCCATGCCGTCGATGAGCAGGCGGACCTGCACGCCGGCCCGCGCGCGCCGCTCGAGATGGGCGAGGAATTCGTCGCCGAAGGCGTCGCGGCCCAGGATGAAGGTGCTGACGTCGAGCCGGCTGCGGGCCGATTCGACCGTCTCGAGCAGGGCGATGCGGGCCGCGCGCCCCTCGGCATGGATCGCCAGGCGGGTGTAGCCGCGCGCCGGCGGCAGGCTCATCGCGGCGCTCAGCCGCTGCACCCAAGCCGGCACGACATCGGCCGGCGCTTCCTCGACGATCGGCAGGGGCGCGTGGCGCCGGGCCTTGGGCAGCTTGCGGGTGCCGAACAGCAGGTACAGCGGCACGCCGATCTCGGGCAGCAGCACGATCATCATCACCCAGGCGACCGCCGCCGCCGGGTGGCGACGCTGGTTCAGGGCGTGCGAACCCAGCGCATAGACCAGCAGCCCGATCGCCGACATCAGGCCGTGCCAGGAAAACCATTCGATCGGAAAGTCGATGTCGATCACGAGGGCACGGAAGGCTGTCGGGCTTGAATCGTACCCGGGCCGCCGTGCTGCGGTGCATGAATCCCGTCAGGCTGCCTCCCGGGCGGACATTCGCCGAGGCACCCGCCAGGCTGCCCTGGCCGGCGCGGTTGCGATATCCTCGCCCGGTTCCGCAACATACCGTGAGGAAGCCATGGATCTGAACTACTCCCCCGAGGAGCTCGCCTTTCGCGACGAAGTGCGCGGATGGCTCGCCGACAACGTTCCCGCCGACCTTCGCCAGAAGGTCCTGGACTACGAAGAACTCGGCAAGGCCGACCTGGTGCGCTGGCACAAGATCCTGGCCAAAAAAGGCTGGCTCGCTCCCACCTGGCCCAAGGAGTGGGGCGGCACCGACTGGGACGCCACCCAGCGCTACATCTTCGAGGAAGAGTACGCGCTGGCCGGCGCGCCGCCGATCGCGCCGTTCGGCCCGACCATGTGTGCGTCCGTGCTGCTCAAGTTCGGCACCGAAGCGCAAAAGCAGCGCTTCCTGCCGCGCATCTATCACTGCGACGACTTCTGGTGCCAGGGTTATTCGGAACCCGGTTCCGGCTCGGACCTGGCGTCGCTGAAGACCCGCTGCGAACGCAAGGGCGACCACTTCCTGGTCAACGGCCAGAAGATCTGGACCACGCTGGGCCACTACGGCGACTGGATCTTCTGCCTGGTGCGCAGCGACCCCGACACCGCCAAGAAGCAGGACGGCATCAGCTTCCTGCTGATCGACATGAAGACCCCCGGCATCACCGTGCGCCCGCTGATCCTGCTCGACGAGGGCCACGAGGTCAACGAGGTGTTCTTCGACGACGTCAAGGTCCCGCTGGAAAACCTGGTGTTCGAAGAAGGCAAGGGCTGGACGGTGGCCAAGTACCTGCTGGGCCACGAGCGCCTGAGCACCGGGCGGATCGGCGGCTCCAAGCGCGAACTGACCAAGCTGAAGGCCTCGGCCGCCCAGACCCTCGTCAACGGCCGACCGCTGATCGAAGACCAGCGCTTCGCCGACCGCCTCGCGCGGGTCGAGATCGAGCTGATGGCGCTCGAGATCACCAACATGCGCTTCCTGGACGAGATGCGCCGCACCGGCAACATCGGCCCCGAGGTCTCGATGCTCAAGATCAAGGGCACCGAGATCCAGCAGGCGCTGACCGAACTGAGCATGCAGGTGCTCGGTCCGATGGCGCAGGCCTTCAAGCCGATTGCCTATGACGGCTTCGATGCCTTCGGCGCCTCGCAGGCGGCGCGCTATTTCAACTTCCGCAAGACTTCCATCTACGCGGGTTCCAACGAGATCCAGCGCAACATCTTCTCGAAGATGGCGCTGGGCCTTTAATCCGGGAGCACAGCCAAGATGAACTTCGAACTGAATCAAGAGCAGCAGCAGCTGGCCGACAGCGTCAAGCGCATGATCGAGAAGGACTACGACTTCGAGACCCGCAAGAAAGTCGTCGCCAGCGCGCAGGGCCACAGCCCGGCCGCCTGGGCCACCTTCGCCGAGCTCGGCCTGCTGGGCCTGCCGCTGTCCGAGGAGAGCGGCGGCTTCGGCGGCGGCGCGGTCGACCTGATCGCGATCATGGAGGCGATCGGCACCGGCCTGGTGCTCGAGCCCTACCTCTCCACCGTCGGCCTGGCCGGCCGGCTGATCGATCGTCATGGCTCGCCGGCCATGAAGGCGGCGGTGCTGCCGGCGGTGGTCGACGGACGCTGCAAGCTGGCGCTCGCCCATTACGAACCCGGCGGGCGATTCAGCAACACCGCGGTCGCGTTGCCGGCCTGGCGTGAAGGCAACGGACATGTGATCCAGGGCGGCAAGGTCGCGGTGATCGATGCCCCGCTGGCCGACAAGCTGCTGGTCAGCGCGCGCACCTCGGGCAAAGCGGGCGACGCCGGCGGCATCAGCCTGTTCCTGGTCGATGCGAAGGCGCCCGGCGTGTCGATGAAGACCTACCGCACGCAAGACAGCCTGCGCGGCGCGGAAGTCGGCTTCGACAAGGTCGCGCTGTCCGCCGACTCGCTGGTGGGCACCGAGGGCCAGGGCCTGGCACTGCTCGAAGAAGCGCTCGACTTCGCCGGCGCGCTGCTCTGTGCCGAAGCGGTGGGTGCGATGAAGTACGCCTGCGACACCACGCTGGAGTACTTGAAGACCCGCAAGCAGTTCGGCCAGAACATCGGCGCCTTCCAGGCGCTGCAGCACCGCATGGTCGACATGTGCATCAGCACCGAGCAGGCACGATCGATCACCTATCTGGCCTGCGCCAAGGTGGGCCCGGACACGCCCGCGGCGGAGCGCTCGCGCACCGTGGCCGCGGCGCGGGTGAAAGTGGCCGACGCCTGCCGCCATGTGGGCCAGGAAGCGATCCAGCTGCATGGCGGCATGGGCATGACGCTGGAGATGAAGGTCAGCCACACCTTCAAGCGGCTGACGATGATCTCGCAGGCATTCGGCGACGCCGACTACCACCTCGAGCGCTTCACCGCCGCCGCCTGAGGCCGCTCGCCCCGGGGCGCCCCCTGCGGCGCCCCGGCCTCGCGCCGCGGGCGCCGTCCGGCTCCCGCAGCGCATCCGCAACTGGTATACCAGTTCGCGTAGAATCATCCCGAACACCGGACCCGGTCGCCATCCATGCCGGCACGACCGCGACCCGGCACGACCGACAAAAAAACTCGAGGAGACATCTGATGAAACGCCGTTCGATCATCGGCCTGGGCGCAGCCGCGCTCGCCACCGGCCTGAGCGCCACCCGTTCCCACGCGCAGAATTTCCCGGCCCGCCCGATCACGCTGCTCGTGCCCTGGGCGGCCGGCGGCGGCACCGATGCGGTGGCCCGCGTGATTGCCACGCTGCTCGAAAAAGACCTGGGCCAGCCGGTATCGGTGGTCAATCGCATCGGCGGCTCGGGCGTGGTCGGGCACTCGGCGATCGCCAGTGCCGCGCCCGACGGGTACACCATCGGGCTGATCACGGTCGAGATCACGATGATGCATCACCAGAAGCTCACTGAACTGAGCCCCGGCAGCTACACCCCGATCGCGCTGGTCAATCTCGACCCGGCCGGCTTCCAGGTGCGCGCCGACTCGCCCTACAAGACCTTGCATGACGCCATCGCCGCCATCAAGAGCGCTCCTGCCGGCAAGTTCAAGGCCTCCGGCACGGGCCAGGGCGGCATCTGGCACCTGGCGATCGCCGGCATGCTGGCCGACCTGAAGATCGATCCCGCCTCCGTGCCCTGGGTGCCGTCGCAGGGCGCCGCGCCCGGCCTGCAGGATCTGGTTTCGGGCGGCGTCGAGTTCGTGCCCTGCTCGCTGCCTGAAGCGCGCTCGCTGATCGACGCCGGCAAGGTACGCTCGCTGGCCGTGATGGCCGACAAGCCCGCGGCCCTCTACCCGAACGTGCCCACGCTCAAGCAGGCCGTCGGCTCGAATTGGGCCACCGGCGCCTGGCGCGGCATCGCGGCGCCCAAGGGCCTGCCCAAGGACATCCAGGAAAAGCTCACCACCGCCGTCAAGCGTGTGTACGACAGCAAGGACTACAAGGACTTCATGGTCCAGCGCGGCTTCGGCATGATCTGGGGCAACTCGGACGAATTCGGCCGGTTCATGGCCAAGGGCGATGCCGACATGGCCGCGGTGATGAAGACGGTCGGCCTGGTCAAATGATCCGCAAGCAGTAAGCCGTGAAATTCAACGACGCGTTGAGCGGCACGGCGCTGCTCGCGCTGGCCATCGCCATCCTGGTCAACATTCAGGGCTTCCCGAAGATTCCGGGCCAGAACATCGGCCCCGCGGCCTTTCCCGGCCTGCTGGCCATCCTGCTGGCCGGCTGCGCGATCGCCCTGATCGCGCGCGGGCTGCGCGACAAGCTGGCGCACGAGCGCTGGATCACGCCCGGCGCCTGGCTGCGCTCCTGGCCGCACCTGCGCAGCTTCCTGGTCACCGTCGGCTGCCTGCTGTTCTACATCGCGGCGTCCACACCGCTGGGCTTCATACCCTGTTCACTGATCGTGCTGTGCGCGATGTTCCTCACCTTGCGCGTGCGGCCCGTGCTGATCTTGCCGGTCGCGCTGGTGAGCACCCTGGTGATCCACACGCTCTTCTACAAGGGTCTGCGTGTCCCGCTGCCTTGGGGCGTGCTGACGCCCATCGCCTGGTGAACCGATGACAACCGCGATCTGGATGCAGGCGCTAGGCCTGGTGTTCGACCCCTATGTGCTGATGGTGATTGCAGCCTCTTCGGTGTTCGGCCTGTTCGTCGGCTGCATACCCGGACTGACGGCCACCATGGCCACCGCGCTGCTGGTGCCGATCACGTTTTTCATGCCGCCGGTGCCGGCAGTGGCCGCGATCGTCACGGCGTCGGCGATGGCGATCTTCGCCGGCGACATTCCCGGCGCGCTGCTGCGCATACCGGGCACGCCGGCCTCGGCCGCCTACACCGACGAAGCCTATGCGATGACCCTCAAGGGGCATGCCGAAACGGCACTCGGGGCGGGGCTGGTCTTCTCGGCGATCGGCGGTCTGTTCGGCACGCTGGTGATGATCCTGTTCTCGCCGGCGCTGGCCGAGGTCGCGCTCAAGTTCTCGTCGTTCGAATACTTCTGGCTGGTGGTGCTTGGCCTGGCCAGTGCGGTGTTCATCGGCAATTCCAGTGTGCTCAAGGCTTCCATCGCCCTGCTGCTGGGGCTTCTGATCGCCTGCATCGGCCTGGAGAATCCGGCGGGCCACCCGCGATTCACCTTCGGCATGGATCAGATCCTCAGCGGGATCGAGCTGATCCCGCTGATGGTCGGCATGTTCGCGGTGTCCGAACTGCTGCGCTACATCGTCAACACCGACCCTTCGCCGATGATCGTCACCAACCGCATCGGCAACATCTTTTCAGGCATGTGGGAGCTGACCAAGCGGTACCGCTGGCCGGTGCTGCGCGGCAGCGCGCTGGGCACTGTGGTCGGCATCCAGCCGGGGGCCGGCGCCGACATGGCGGCCTGGATGTCTTATGCAATGAGCAAGAAGTTCTCGAAGGAGCCGGAAAAATTCGGCACCGGCCACGTCGAGGGCATCGTCGAATCGGGAGCGGCCAACAACTCATCGCTGGCCGGGGCATGGATTCCGGCCATCGTGTTCGGCATTCCGGGCGACTCGATCACCGCCATCGCGATCGGTGTGCTCTACATGAAGAACATGAACCCCGGTCCCACGATCTTCACCGACAACCCGCAGAACATCTATGCGATCTTCCTGGTGTTCATCCTGGCCAATCTGGTCATGGTGCCGCTGGGCTGGCTGACGGTGCGCCTGGCCACCAAGCTGCTGAAGGTGGCCCGCAACATCCTGATGCCGATCATTCTGCTGTTTTGCATCGTCGGCTCGTTCGCGATCAACAACTCGGTGTTCGGTGTCGTGATCATTCTCGTCTTCGGACTGATCGCGTTCGTGATCGAGGAAAACGGATTCCCGGTCGCGCCCACGATCCTGGGGGTGGTGCTGGGCACGATGCTCGAGGAGAACTTCGTCAAGTCGATGATCAAGTCCGACGGCGACCCCACGGTGTTCTTCACCCGGCCGATCGCCATGTGGCTGGCGATCGGCACCTTTGTGATCATGTTCTGGCCGATCGGCGCCTGGCTGTGGCGGCGGGCCCGCGGCGCGCGGGCGGCCTGACGCGGTTGCCGAGAGAACCCGGGATCGCGGACCCGGGATCGCGGATCGCGGATCGCGGGTCGCAGATCGCGGGCCGCAGGCGTCGTCTGGCCCGGCGCGGCCCGCGTCGGCCCCTGGCCTACAAGGTGATCTTGCCTTCGGCGATCACCCGGCGCCAGAGCGTGAAGTCGTCGGCGATGATCTTGCGAAACTCCTCGGGCGTCGTCGGCGACGGCGTGCTGCCGAACAGCGGCAGCCATTTCTCCTGCATGTCGGGCGCCAGCAGAATGCGGTTGATCTCGGCGTTGAGCTTCGCCACGACCGGCGCCGGCAGGTTGGCCGGCCCGAAGATGCCGGTCCACACGCCCACCCCGAACTTGACGCCCTGATCGAGCATCGTCGGCACATCGGGCATCCCGGTGGCACGGGTCGGGCCGGTCTGGGCCAGCACCCGGACCTTGCCGGCCCTTTGCTGCTGGATGGCGTTGGTCGCATCCAGGAAGCCCAGCAGCATGTGGCCGCCCGCCAGATCGGTGGCCAGGGCCGTGTTGGAGCGGTAGGGAACGTGATCCATCTTGATGCCGGTGAGCAGCTTCAGGTACTCGCCGGCCAGATGCCCGCCCGAGCCATTGCCCCAGGAACCGAAGGTGGGCGGCTTGGGCTGCGCATTCACGTAGGCAATGAACTCCTTGACGTTGTGCACCGGCACCGACGGATGCACGACCAGGAAATTGCCGCCCGAGCTGACCTGGGTGATCGGGGTGAAGTCGCGCTGCGCGTTGAAGGGCAGCTTGTCGTTGAGCAGCGGATAGATGACATTGGCGCCGGCAAAACCGACGACCAGCGTGTAGCCATCGGGCGGCGCCTTGGCCACCAGGTCGAGCGCCACGGCACCCGTGCCGCCCGGGCGGTTCTCGACCACCACCGTCACCTTCATGTTCTGCGAGAGCCGTTCGCCGATCAGGCGCGCGACGATGTCGGTGAGTCCGCCCGGTGCGCTGGGCGAAATGATCTTGATGGTCTTGGACGGAAAATCCTGCGCGCCGGCAGGGCCGCCCCCGATGGCCAGCCAGGCGGCAAGCGCGCCGCCCAGCAGGTGACTGATCATCGCTCCGGTACGCACGGTCATTGTGTCTCCTGTTGAGAACCCGGGTGGACTCCCGGTTTCATGGTTCAAACATCATCGCGCAAGACGTCCTGCGCGCCAACGCGGGCGGGCTCGCGGCCCGGAACACTCGAGGTAGGGTAGTGTTATCGGAACGCCACCACCGATTGCCCAGGAACCGCACATGCCAAGCCGCCACGATTCGACGCCCGCCCCCGCCTACCGGCGTCGCGCCCTGCTGCTCGCACTGGCTCCGCTGGCCGCGGCCGGTGCGTCGGGCTGCGCCACGCGGTTCGCAGCGCCCGCGCCCGCATCGGCGCCCTCCCCCGCTCCCGAAACGGCAGTCGCTGCGTTCACCGCCCTGCTGTCGGCCGCCCACCGCAGTCCGCGCAACAAGGCGCGCGACGCAGCCCGTCATCCCGATGGCGTGCTCGCGTTCTTCGGGGTGCGCCCCGACAGCCGGGTGGTCGAGATCCTGCCTGGCAGCGCCGGCTATTACCTGGAGATCCTCGCCCCCTACCTGCGCAGTCGCGGACAGTACATCGCCGCCAATCGCGACGGATCCGCGCCGCCCGCCTATCTCGCCGACCACCAGCGCCTGCTCGATCGGCTGAAGGCGCAGCCCGAGCTCTACGACAAGGTCCTGGTCACGCCCTTCAATGCCGACCGGCATGCGATCGCGCCCGAGGCCAGCGCGGATTTCGTGCTGACCTTTCGCAACCTGCACAACTGGATGGAGCGCAACGAGCTGGCCGCCTCGCTGCGCGCCTTTCATCGTGCTCTCAAGCCGGGCGGGGTGCTGGGCGTGGTCGATCACCGCGGCCGCACCGACCTGTCGCAGCAGGCCCAGATGGCCAACGGCTACGTGCGCGAGGACGTCGCCATCGCGCAGATCGAGCAGGGGGGATTCCGGCTGGCCGGGCGCTCGGAGGTCAATGCCAACCCGCGCGACACCAAAGACCATCCGGAGGGAGTGTGGACACTGCCGCCCACCTTCCGCCTGAAGGACAAGGACCGTGCGCGCTACGAGGCGATCGGCGAGAGCGACCGCTTCACCTTGAAGTTCGTGAAGCGCTGAGGATTCAAACGGGCCGGGTCCCGGCCAGCGTGATCCGGTGCATCACCCGGCGGTAGCCGTGGTAGTCGTTGACCGGGTTGTGCAATGCGCAGCGGTTGTCCCAGAAGGCCATCGAGCCCACCGCCCACGAGAACCGGCAGGTGAACTCCGGACGCACCTGATGCTGGTGCAGGTACTGCAGCAGCGGCGCGCTTTCGGCCTCGGTCATGTCGGCGAAGCGCAGCGTGTGGGCGACATTGACATACAGCGACTTGCGCCCGGTCTCGGGATGCGTGCGCACCACCGGATGCTCGGCGACGTACTCCTTGCGGGCGTCCTCGCGGCCGGCCTCGCCGATCCGGTCTTCGCGCGTCTTCGAGACATCCGCCTTGGACGAGCTGTTGATCGCGACCAGGCCATCGAGCAAACGCTGCATGCCGGGCGACAGCGACTCGAAAGCCAGCACCTGGTTGGCAAACAGCGTGTCGCCACCGAACGGCGGCACTTCGCGCGCCAGCAGCATCGAACCCATCGGCGGATGATCGAGATAGGCGGTGTCGGAGTGCCAGATGCCGCCGAAATTGGTGCGCTCGTGCTCGAGCTTGGTCACCTGGATGATCTCGGGAAAATCCGGCAGACCCTTGACGAACGGATACTCGACCGGCTCGCCCATCAGCCGGGCGAAGCGCAGATACTGCGCGGCGCTTAGCGTCTGGTCGCGAAAGAAGATCACCTGATGGTCGAGCAGCGCCCGGCGGATCCGGGCAACGTGCTCGGCGCCGAGATCGTCGCGCAGATCGACGCCGGAAATCAGGGCGCCCAATGCGCCCGCCACCTGTTTGACTTGCATCATGGTCGTTGTCCCCGCCGCACTCGATTCGCCGGCATGTCCCGATCATAATCGAGCGCGCCACCCATCCCGTTTCGCCCTTCCGGAGAAGACCCCATGTCCGCGATCACGCCCAATTCGCCCGCGCACGCCAATCTGCCCCCGCTCGCCTCGCGCTTCGTCGAAGTCGCCGCGCTGCCGTGGGCGGTCAGCCAGATGCATCCCGGCGTGCAGACCAAGACGCTGCTGGTGGAGCCCGGCTCGGGACTGCTGACGATGCTGCTGCAGATGGCGCCCGGCGCCAAGCTGCCCGACCACGAGCACGTGCTGATCGAACAGACCTGGGTGCTGCAAGGCAGCCTGGTCTGCGGCGAGGGGGTCTGCAAGGCCGGCGATTTCGTCTGGCGCCCCGCCGGCAGCCGCCACGAAGCCTGGGCCGGCCCCGAGGGCGGGCTGATGCTGGGCATTTTCCAGATCCCCAACCGGTTCTTCCAGGCCGACGGCAAGGTCGTGGACTTCGCGGGCAACGCCTGGGAGCCGATCTGGAGCGACGCGCTGGCCCGCCAGGAACAGGCCCGCTTCGAGGCGAACTGAGGCCGTCGCGCCCGGCCCGGGGCAGGCCTCAGAGCGGCGCGGCCGGGCCCGAACGGCGCACCGCCATTCCGAAAGTCAGGGCCGCCAGCGCCAGGGCCGAACCGAGCAGCCCGAAGGTGAGTGCCTCGATGCGCCACAGGCCGTTCAGCCAGCTGATGCCTGCCGCACCGAACACGATCCCCAGGCCGCGGGTGACGTTGACCAGGCTGCCGGCCACGCCCCGCTCGTGGGCGGGCAGCAGGGTGGTGGTCGTGTCCATGTAGCCGACCTGGAACAGGCCCTGGCCCAGTCCGCACAACAGCATTCCGGCGCCCAGCAGGCCCGGCATCGCCTGCGCGAGGATGCCGGCCGTGAGCAGCAGCCCGGCCGCCGCCAGCCCCAGGCCCAGCGCCATCAGGCCGGGCGAGGCCAGGCGGGCGCCCAGCCGCGACGCGAGCATTCCGCCCAGCACCGAACCGGCCGGATAGAACGACAGCACCAGCCCGGCCGCGGCGATCGAGGCGCCGGCGCCGCGCGTCAGCACGTAGGGGATCAGCAGCAGGTTGGCGAAGCACGCGAAATTGACGATCACCGAGGCCAGCTGGACACCGGCGAACCGCGGCGACCGGAACGGTGTGATCCGCAGCACCGGATGGGCGGTGCGCAGTTCGTGGCGCACGAACAGCGCCGCCCCGACGACGCCTGCCAGCAGCCCGAGTGCGCCGCGCGAGGCCTCGCCCTGGGGCCGCGCCAGCTCCGCCAAGCCGAGAATCAGGCAGCACATCACCGCGGTCAGGCCGATGGCGCCGGCCCAGTCGAAGCGGCCGCGCGCGGGCGCCGCCGCCTTGCCGCCCGCCAGATCACCCGCAAGCGCAGGCGGCGCGGGCAGGATCGGCATCAGCAGCAGCGCCAGCAGCGCCAGGGGGACGCGAAACCAGTAGACACCGGGCCAGCCGAAGGCGTCGATCAGCAGCCCGCCCAGCCAGGGACCCAGCGCCATCGCCACGCTGGTCGCGGTGACGAAGATCGCGATCACCTCGCGTTTTTCGTGGGGCGCGAACATCAGGGTCGCCAGAGCCGGCCCGCAGGACACGACCAGTCCGACCGCCAGCCCCTGGAAGACCCGCATCGCCACCAGGGTCGGAAAATCGGGCGCCAGCCCGACCGCGGCATGCGCGAGCGCGCAGGCCAGCAGCCCGGTCGCGAAAATCCGCCGGTACCCGAACAGGTCACCCAGCCGGCCGAAGACCAGCGTGAGGCTCGATTGCGCCAGAACGAAGGCGATGACGACCCACTGGATCTCGTGCGGGGCCAGCCCGAACGCGGCGGTGATCACCGGGAAGGCGGTGTTCACCGTGGTGTCGAACGGACCGACCGACGCCCCGAGGCAGACGACGGCCAGGCCCAGACGCGACTGCATGGCGGCATTCATGCCGCATTATCGGCGCCCGATCAGGCGTGCGCCGGCAGCATGTAGCCGGTCAGGCGAAAAACGATCTCGCGATCCCGCCCGGTCAGTCCTTTGTACCAGTTGGTGAGCTCGTGCACCGGCAGCCCGCTCTTGGCGAACTCGGGCGCCTGTTCGCCGACGCTGGCGTAGATGTTGGCCCAGGTGCACAGGTAAAACACGGTGCGCATGCCGGTGTCGGCCTCGAGCAGGCCCTCGCCGCGCAGCGATCCCAGAAAGAAGCGGTCGCACCACATCGTCATCGGCTTGGGCATCAGGCCCCAGCGCGGGATGCTGTGGAAGGCGCCGCGCAGCAGGAAGTAGCAGTTGGTGTCGACGTGCGAGCCGTCGTCGTCCTCGGCCACGTTGACGTTGATGATCGATCCGTCGGCCCGCGCCCAGTGGCGACGGCTGGTGACGAAATCGACTTCCTGTTCGCGGGCGACCTGCACGCAGCGCTCGATGTGATCGGGCGCATACCAGTTGTCGCCGTCCAGGAAGGCGATCGCGTCGTAGCCTTCGCCCACCGCGAGCATCGCGCCCAGTGTGCGCGGCGTGTTGCCGTAGTCGGCATGCGACTGATCGAGCTTCAAGTGGCGCACGCCGGCCTCGTCGACCCAGGCCTGCGGATGGCCGTCGGCGACCACGAAGTGCGTGACCGGATACGTCTGCTCGCGAACGCTGGTCAGGCAGCGGGCGAGCCAGGCTTCGGGTTCCTTGTAATACGGGGTGACAACCGCGACTCGCATGATCAGGGATTCCTTGTTGTCCGGCGCTTCAGGTCCGGGGGTTCGAACGCAGGGTCGGTGCCAGGGCGCGTGCGCTCACAGTCCGGACCAGAATTGGTGATAGGCATCGGCCTGTTCGACGCCGGCCTCGCGCAGGAACGCGGCGACATCGTCGAGCAGTTCGCCCGATTCGAGCCGCGCCTTGCGGTCCCACTTGGCGTGCAAGGCGCGCGCCTGGGGCAGCCAGGGACAGGCCTGCAGCCCCTCGCTCCGGTTGTCGTGACGAAAACGGTGGTGGTTGTGCTCCAGCCAGAGCGCGGCCATCAGCGGACCCTCGTCGCCGACCAGCTCCTGGAAGGTCGCCGAAGCCAGCAGACTCGCGCCCTCGGCCCCGCACATCAGCCACTGCAGCAGGTCGGTCGACAAGGGCAGGCCCGCGCGCTGCTGGTAGCCGCGGTCGATGGCCCGCGACCCGTTGCGGGTCGACCAGCCGCCGAGGTCGTACAGGTAGACGTACTGGGGAACCGGCAGCACCTTGCCGACCGCCAGCATCAGCGCGCTGATCACCTGGTCGTGGTACGACAGATTGAACGGCAGCTGGCCCTGCAGCACCAGGCTCAGCTCGACGAAGTCACGCCGCAGCGCGCCGTAGTAGAGCAGATTGGGGGCCGCGGTCGACACGAAGGCGCGCAGCCGGTCGAGCCCGCGCGGGGCGTCCAGCCCGGCATAGCGCAGGCTGCTCACGCCATTGGGCGACTCGACGAAGAAGCCGCCGGTCGCCGCCACCACGCCCGAGCCATCCTCGATCGCCTCGGCGAAGCTGGCCAGCTTGCGCAGCCCGCTTTCGATCAGGTAGTCGTCATCGGCGATGAACTGGATCCACTTGCCGCTGGACTCGTCGAGCACGCGCTGCGCATTGACCCGCGGCGCGGTCGGCTCGGTCGAGACCACCTTGACGGTGTCAGAGCGCAGGCCGGCGAGCAGGCGCCGCTTGGCATCATCGCCCGAGTTGTCGGCGATCACGACCTCGATGTCGGCCGATGCGAGGGAGGCCACATGGAGCACCTTGGACAGTGCCGGCACGCTGGCGCGGTTGGTGGGCATCAGCAGGGAGAGGGTCATGATGGGTCGACGAGAGCGGTGCTCGCTCGCGGCCTTCAGTTGAAATCGATGAAGTGGTCCCAGCGGCGCGAGTCCTCGGCGTTCTTCAGAACGCAGAAGACGTTGGCGACCGGCGTCGGGACCTCGGTGTAGTGAGGAAAGTTGGCCCGCACATACGAGGCCACCTTGCGGATCGAGGGCATCCACATGTCGTCGAACAGCACGATCCCGCCGATGTTCAGCAGGCGGTCGGTGCAGAAGAAGTCGACCAGCACCGAATCGAAGGTGTGCTGTCCGTCGATGAAGACATAGTCGGCGCGCACGCCCTGCTCGTGCATCCGGGTCAGGCCCGCCACCGACAGCTCGTTGACGTGGCGCACCCGCTGCTCGAAGCCCAGGTCGTTGACGCCGGTGGTCGCGATGCCGTGCCAGTGCGAGGCCTGGAACGGATCGATCGCCAGGTGATAGCCGTAGTTGTGCTCGTGCATCGCATCGGCGATGAACAGCGTCGAGAATCCGTAGGCCATGCCCACTTCGATCGACACCTTCGGGCGGATCTTCTGGTGGAAGGTGGCCAGCAGTTCGCCCTGCTCCACGCTGATCCGGGTCGACTTGTCGATCTCGTGCAGCGCGCCGTCGCGCCCGGGCTGCGGCTCGCCCCGGTACATGCTGTCGAGCTTGCGGCGGGTGGTTTCAAGCATGGCGGTGATCTCCGTTCAGCAGCGGCGCAGGAAGCCGTCGGGCGACGCGCTGATTGCAATCTTGTGTTCGATCGTCTTGTCGAACTCGAAGTCCAGCGGGCGGCCCTGCGCATCGGTGGACGGGGTCTCGCGCAACTGGCGCAGGTATTCGAAGACGGCGGTCTTGGGGTTGTTGCCCTTGCCCCAAGGACGATTGGTGACGAAGCCGTCGGGCAGGTCTTCGACGCCGGTGTCCCAGACGACGCAATAGCTTCCGGGCGAAACCAGCGGCGCATAGGCCTGCAGTTCGGCCAGCACATGCTCGTGGGTGTGGTTCGAATCGAGGAACACCAGCACGCGCTCGTGCCGCGCGGCAGCCTCGCGCACCTGGCGCACGATGGCCTCGTCGATCGACGAACCCTGGTGCATCTCGATCAGCGAGGCCAGCGGATGGCTCTGCACGGCCTCGCGGTTGTGCGCGCGGATGTCGATGTCGATGCCGATCACGCGGCGCCGCGACTGTCCGGGAGTCAGCGTCGCGCCGGTGCGGGCCGCCTCGCAATAGTCGATCATCGCCAGCATCGAGGCGCTCAGGATCAGCGAGCCGCCGTGCGCGATGCCGGTCTCGATCACCAGGTCGGGCTGCACGCGCCAGAGGATTTCCTGGGTCGCGTAGATATCCTGCGGCACCTGGATGACCGGACGGCCAAGCCAGCTGAAATTGTGGGCGTAGTTGTGACCGATCGCCGCCAGCAGCCACTGTTGTGTCAGCGCCTGCAGCCGCTTGTCGGCACCCAGCGCCTGGACGTTGCGCTGCACCGCCTGTTCGTGTTCGCTCACCATCTGCCTATCCTTCCTGCAAGGCCGCTTCGCGCACCGCCGCAACGGGGGCGCTGGCGCGGCAGTGGATGTCCCACCAGTGGGTGCGCGGCGCCTGGCGATTGCCCTCGCGGTCACGCACCTCCTGGCTGTAGCGCTCCTCGATCTGCGGGCGCCCCAGCCACTCGCCGGGCAGCTGCGGGCCGAACGGGCCGGAGCTGCCGGGGTTGAAGCGGTGTTCGATCGAGCTGTCCACGCATCGGTCCACGAGTGACTGATCCAGAAGCTGGAACGACCGGTAGCCCAGGGCTGCCAGTTTTTCAATGTACCGGTAGCCGAACCGGCAGTCCTCGAGGCTCAGATAGAACGGCAGCTCGGGCAGTTCCACCAGCGAATCGAGCACCAGCTCGTCGGCACCTTCGACATCGATCTTGAGGTAAAAGGGCACCCCGTAACGGGCGAAAAGATGGGCAATAGGAACGCATTCCACCTCGACCGCCTGGGTGCGGCTGTTCTCGCGCCCGGCCCAGGCCGGGTCCAGACTGCTCCAGTGGTCGTTGTCCAGGTTGACGTAGAAGGGCTGCGTGGTCGCCTGCGACCAGATGGCCGCGTTGACGATGATCAGCCGCTTCTCGCGCAGCGCGTCGGCGAATCGCTCGCGCGCGCGCGCGCACAGCCGCGGATTGGCGTCCACGCCCAGCACGCGATACCCCTTCTTCAGGTAGTAGTCGGTGTCGTCGCCGTTGTTCATGCCCAGGTCCATGATCACCGGGCTGGCCGATGCGAAAGTCTTCATGCGAGTCGCTCCTCGGGAATGCAATAGATCACCGCGCCGGTGCCGCACCAGCTGTGCACGCGCATCCAGAACCGGTAGCGCGGCAGGGTGCGCATCAGCCATTGCGCGGTCGCGAACAGGCCGTCGCGGTTGTGATAGACGGTCGCCGCGACGATCGGGCGCTGGCGCAGCAGCGTGGCGCGCGCGCCGCGCAGCGCCGGCCATTCGTGGCCTTCGAGATGCAGCTTGATGAAGGTGGGTGCCAGCCCGAGGTCGTCGATGCTGTGCACCGCCACTTCGTCCGATCCGATCGCCGACAGCTGCGACGCATATCCCAGACCGTGGGCAAAGCGCTGCCGGCCGGACTGCTCGCCGACTGCCACCGGCAGCACGCCGATCCTGGCACGCTGGGTCTCGGGCAGCGCCGACAGCACCCGCAGCAGGGCCGAGCGGCTGGCCGAGTCCGGCTCGATCGCCGTGGCGCTCTCGAAGCGGCCGTGCACCCGGGCGATGAAGCGGGTCAGCACCTCGCCCTGGTGCGCGCCGACATCCAGGAAGTGCTCGTGCGGACCCAGCGCGCGTTCGACCGGTTCGATGAAGAAGCGATCCGCTTCGAGCACGGGCGCGGCCTCGAAAGTCCATTCTTCGCGCAGGGCCCGCCATGCGACGAACTGCAGGTGATGGGCGCGCGAGACGTCGTCCTGCCAGTTGGCCATCACCGCCGCGATGCCCTCGCGGTCGGCGGGCGTCAGCGCACCGGCAAACCAGCCGTTGCTCAAGGGGTGACGGGCCCGCAACGCGTCGGCCACGTCGTAGAACGGAACGACATCGTGCCAGCCCTGGGCGAGCAGCTGGGCTTCGATCGGTGCGTTCGGGCCGCTCGCCACGCAGATGGCCAGCAGGCAATCGCGCCGGTCCTGCCGGCTCACCGCCTCCGGCGCGCGCACCCGCAGGCCCCGCCAGTACGGATCGTCCTGGATGTCGTTGGCCCTTGCATCGATCACCAGCGCCACCGGAATGCCGACGCGCTCGCACCAGGCGCGCGCCATCCGGCCGAGATTGCCGGCGCCGTACAGGGCCAGCGGCCGGTCGACCGCGCGGGGCTTGCGGGTGCACACACCTCGGGCGATGCGATCGAGCAGGCTCGAGGCCTGCGCGGGGTCGGGCAATGTCGCCATGCGCAGCGCCGTCAAAGGCAATTGCGGCGGCGCGTCGGCGGTCCCGGCGGCCGATTCGCCCATGGCGGGGGCAAGGCTCAATTCAGGCATGTCTGCTCCTCGGTCTGGCGCGACAGGTCGCGCGCCCAGGCGTCCAGCTGCGGATCGCCGGGAAAATGCTGCTGGAAGTGCATCGCACTGCCCTTGGTCTTCTCGAGATGCAGATGGCGCGCCGGTCCGAGCGGCAGCGTCACCCGACCGTCGCCTCGGAACACCGAGGGATCGCGCACGAATCCGTCGAACCAGCGCGCCGGACCGGTGCCGAACACCGAGCGGAAATCGCGCACCCGCTTCGGGGCCGCCAGCACGGCTCGGTACTGCGCCTGAAGGCCATCGGCCAGGCGGGCCAGCGTGTCGCGGCCGCGCACGCTGGCCGCCGCACGCTCGCCCAGCGCGCGCCGCCACGCGGGGTCATCGCCCAGGCGGCGCACCGCCTGCGCCAGTTCGGCGGCATTGCGCACCACCAGACCGGTGACGCCGTGCTCCACGACCTGGAGCTCCGACGGGTTGGGCATCACGACCGGCACGACGCCCATCGCCATGGCTTCGAGCAGCGCGATTTCGGCGGTGCCGTAGTGGCACGGATTGAGCAGGTACAGCAGCACATCGAGGGCCTGCAGTTCGCCCGCGACGTCGCTGCGATAGCCGGCGAATTCGAGCCGGCCCGGATGTCCGGCGTCGGCGCACTGCCGCTCGAGCAGTTCGCGATTGAGCTGATCGCCGATCAGGCGCACCTTGAATCCCGGCTGCGCGACATCGCCCAGCAGCGCGACATAGTCGGGATGCAGCTTGGCCAGGTTCAGGCTGCCCAGGTAGCCGAAGCGGCAAGGCGGCTCGGCGGGCGACGGGCTCGCCGCGCCCGAGCGCCGGGGCGGCATTGTCTCCAGGCCGGCGGCGCTGGACACCACCGCCACCCGCTCGCGCAGTCCGTCGGGCAGGCCGGCCAGCTCGGGAGCCTGCCAGGAGCACGCCGAGGTCAGCACGAATCGATCGGACTGGGCCACCAGCGCAGCAGGAATGCGCGGAAAGTGCAGGCCCGACACATGGCACCAGACCAGCAGGCGCATCGCCGGCCAGTCGGTCTCGCACAACGCGCGCAGCGTCGCCGGATGGTTCCAGAATTCCAGCTGGACCAGATCGGCGTCCGACACCGCCGCGGCCAGCTCGTGCGGCGCCGGCGCCACCAGCACCGACGCCCCCAGCGCACGGATCTCGTCGATGAAGGCGGTCTTCTCGGGCGCCTCCAGGCACACGATCCGGTGCTCGCTGGCGGGGTCGGCCCGGCGCCGCGCCCGCACCAGCGAGGCCAGTGCCCGGCCCACCCCGCCACCGAGGTGCGGCGTGAGGTGAACGACCCGTGTCATCCGGCCAGCACCGGAATCACGCGCCGGGCGCTCATGCCCGGAATGCGCGCATCCGGCGCCAGGCCGGCGTAGTCCAGGAACTTGGGCAGCAGCGCTTCGCGGTGCTTGTCGATGTTGTCGGGCAGGCAATGGGTCAGCTGACCGCAGCTGGCGCACACGGGGTTCTGGCCGCGCTTGCCTTCCAGGTGCTGGCGGCGCAGCGCGTTCAGCGAATCGCCGTGCCAGATCGACTTCAGGCTTTGCTTGCGCACGTCGCCCACGGCCAGCTTGCGGCCCCAGTCGAGAAAACAGGAACTGACCAGGCCGTCCGAATTGACCGAGATCGAATAGAAGATGTACGGACAGGTGTCGGTGGGGGTCACCGGCTGCTGGTAGATGCCCTGCGTGATGCTCACACCGGTGTGCTCCTCGACGTCGAACTCGGGCCAGCAGGGCGCGAAATTCTCGATGAAGATCCGGTCGCAATGGTCGCCGAAGGTGTCCAGGAATTCCTGGCGCTGCGCGGCGGTGATCAGTTCGCCAGGAATCTTCACCACGACCTCGGTGTCGCCCTTGTTCGCGTACAGCCATTTCACATGCGACACGAAGGCGGCGAAGTCGAAGTCGTAACCGGTGAAGGCGAGGTACTGCTCGCGGTTCATGCCATCGACCGAGATGTTGATCTTGTCCAGGCCGGCGTCGAGCACCGGGCCCATCCGCTCGGGCGTCATCAGCGAGCCGTTGGTGGTGGTGTCGATGTACGGGACGCGGCCGCTGTCCTTGGCGTAGCGGATCATCCGGGCCAGGTTCTTGTTCAGGAACGGCTCGCCGTCCTTGTACATGCGCAGCACCTTGATCGGGCGGTCGAACTCCTGCAGGTCGTCGATGACCTTCTTGAACACGTCCAGCTTCATCACGCCCTGGTATCGGCCGGTGTCGTCGATCAGATCGCGATGGCCGGTCGGACAGAACTTGCAGTTGAAGTTGCAGGCGCTCGCCGGATCGACGAAAACCACGTACGGCGTGTGCAGCGGGATCACCGTCTCCAGGGGCGTGCGGCCTTCGAGATTGATGCGGGGCTTGAATTCGGCTTTCATGGTGTTTCCTGTGCGTGCGACGGTATGGAGCGGGCGGCAGGCAAAGGGCGGCCTGCCAGGGCCCGTGAAGCAATCGTTTCGGCCAGTGCCGCTGACAATGAATGACGCGGCCGCCAGCCCAGCGCCTGCAGGCGCCGGCTTTCGCCCACCAGCAGATCCGGTTCGCCGCGCCGCGCCTCGGCCGGCAGGGCGAGCACCGCATCCGGGTCGGCGTCGAGCTGACTGGCCAGCTGGCGCACCAGCTCGCCGATCTGCAGCGGCTGGCCCGAACTGATGTTGTAGTCGCCGCGCGCGCCATAGCGCAGCAGCGCGACGAAGCCTTCGGCCACGTCGCCGGCCTGCAGGAAGTCCCGCCACGCGTGGCGATTCACCGCGAAGGCCGGGCGAACCCCGGTCAGTGCATCGATCAGTCCGGGCACCAGGCGGCGCGAATCCTCGCCCTCGCCATGCGACAGGAACAGCCGGCCCCAGGCCAGCGACAGGCCCGCGCTGTCGCACAGCGCCGAGAGCAGCCGCCGGGTCGCGTCTTTGGCGACCCCGTAGGTGCTGGCCGGCACGAGCGGTGTCGAATGCTCCCGGCACAGGCCATGCGACCAGTCGTACTCGGCGCAGCTGCCAGCAGCAACGACGTGGCGTCCGCCGGCGGCCGCGAAGGAGCGCACCAGGGCCACGCTCGCGCGGACCCAGTCGTAGTTCTGCGGCGACTGCCAGAAGGCGCCGTGCTCGGTGACCCAGGCCAGGTGAAGCAGATGGGTCGCGCCGGCGGCCCGCAGGCGTTCGTCCAGATCGGAGCTGTCCAGCAGATCGGCTTGGATGAAGGCATCTCGAGCCACCCCGGGCGGGCACACGCGCCCGAGCACCACCGCCTCGAGGTAGTGCCGCGCCAGGCAGCGCAGCACGTGGCGGCCGATGAAACCGTTGGCGCCCGTGACCAGGATCTTCATGACGCGGCCGCGTCGAAGATGTCCAGGCCCGGCACCGCGGTCACGAAGCGCCCGCCCCATTCGCCGATGTAGGAAAGCTGAGCGGCGATCTCGTCGCGCAGGTTCCAGGGCAGGATCACGACGAAGTCGGGCCGGGTCTCGCGAAGGCGTGATTCGGCAACCACTGGAATGCGCGAACCGGGCAGGAATCGGCCCTGCTTGTGCGGCGAAGCGTCGACCACGAAAGGCAGCAGGTCGGCGCGCACGCCGGCAAAGTTCAGCAGCGTATTGCCCTTGGCGGCGGCGCCGTAGGCCGCGACCCGGCGGCCATCGCGACGGCACTCGAGCAGGAAGTTCAGGAACGCGTTCTTGACCGTCTCGGCCTGTGCCTGAAAGCCGGTGTAGTAGGCGGCGCTGTGCATGCCGGCGGCGCGTTCGGTCTCGAGCATCGCGGCGACCGCGGGCGTGGCCGCCCAGGGTCCGCCCGCACGCTGCGCCCAGACCCGCAGCGAGCCGCCGTGCGTCGGCAACGACTGCACGTCCCAGATCGCCAGGCCGTGTGCCGCGAAGATGCGCTGGACCGTGGCCAGGGACAGGTACGAGAAGTGCTCGTGGTAGATGGTGTCGAACTGCGAATGCGCCACCAGCTGCATCAGGTGCGGGAACTCGACGGTGACCACGCCATGGCTGGCCAGCACCAGCGGGAAGCCGGCCACAAAGTCATTGATATCGGGCACATGGGCCAGCACGTTGTTGGCCACCACCAGGTCGACCGGGCCGCGGTCGCGGCGGAACTGGGTGGCCGCCTCGCGCCCGAAGAAGCGCTCGATGGTCTCGATGCCCTGCGCACGGGCCGCGGCGGCGGTGCCGGCGGTGGGCTCGATGCCCACGCACGGAATGCCGCGGTCGCGAAAGTGGCGCAGCAGGTACCCGTCATTGGAGGCCACTTCCAGCACCCGCGAATTCGAGCCCAGGCCCACCCGTTCGATCGCGCGCTGCGCGTAGTCGCGGGCGTGCGCCAGCCAGGTGCTCGAGAAAGACGAGAAGTACACGTAGTCGGCATCGAACAGCCGGCGATGGTCCTGGTGCTCATCGACCTGCACCAGTCCGCAGGCCAGGCAGGTGAACAGTTCGAGCGGAAACCAGGTCTCGGGTTCGCGCAGCTGCTGCGCCGTCAGGAAGGCGTTGGACGGCGGCGCTGTGCCCAGGTCGGCAAAGCCGACGCTCAGGGGCTCGGCACAGAAGCGGCACTTCATGCCGTGACTCCTTCGGGGCGCCCGTCCAGCGGCGCGAACGCCGCATCGCGCGGCGAGAGGTGAACGACCGGCAGCGGCCAGGCGATCGCCAGGCGCGGATCGTCGTAGCGCACACCCGACTCGTGTTCGGGGCTGTAGGCGTGCGAGTGGAAATACAGCAGCTGAGCGTCATCGCTGAGCGCCTGGAAGCCATGCGCGACCCCTTCGGGGATCAGCACCTGGGTGTCGTCGCCGGCGGTCAGCGTCACCGCCTGCCAGCGCAGATAGGTGGGCGAGCCGACCCGCAGGTCGACGATCACATCCCAGACCGAACCGGCCACCGGACGCACCAGTTTGGTCTCGGCGGCCGGCGCGCGCTGGTAGTGCAGGCCGCGCACGGTGCCGCGATGGGCGGTCAGCGACAGGTTGCACTGCACCCAGCGGTGCCCGCCGTCGCCTCCCGCCTGTGCACGCGGCTGCGGCAGGACCGCGGCGAACGCCTGCTCGCAGTAGACCCGCACGAAGCGCCCGCGCGGGTCGGCACGCGGCTCGGTGCGGACCAGGAAGGCGCCATCGATCGACAGCGGTTCGAAACGCATCAGGCAGCCTCGAACACGGATTCGGCGCGGCTTGCCGCGGTGCCGGCCCAGCTGCGGCCCAGGCGCTCGGCCTGCGCCACATAGCAGGCCAGATCGTCCATGCTCGCGACCTCGCCGCTGCCATGCCAGCCCCGATACCAGCGCGCGGTGCGCGCCAGTGCCTGATCCAGACGCCAGACGGGCTGCCAGCCCAGCTCGAGATCGGCCTTCGAGCAGTCCAGGCGCAAGGCGGCAGCCTCGTGCGGATTGGCCTTGTCCGGGCACAGGCGGGCTCCCGCCTGCGGCCAGTCGCGCGCAAAGGCTTCGACGACCCGGGCGACCGGCCAGGCATCGCCGGGCGCCGGACCGAAGTTCCAGGCCTGGGCACATTGCGCATCGCCCGCCAGCAGGCGCTCGCCCAGCATCAGATACCCGCTGAGCGGTTCGAGCACGTGCTGCCAGGGCCGCACCGCATCGGGAAATCGAATCGGCACCGGCACACCCGAGAGGGCGCCGCGCACCAGGTCCGGCACCAGGCGGTCCGCGGCCCAGTCGCCACCGCCGATCACGTTGCCGGCCCGCGCGCTGGCAACCAGCACACGGTGGCCACGGCCGTCATCGGCATCCAGGAAGCTCGCGCGATAGCTGGCCACCACCAGCTCGGCGCAGGCCTTCGAGGCGCTGTAGGGATCGTGGCCGCCCAGCGGATCGGTCTCGCGATAGCCCCAGGGGCCGTCGTTCGGCTGGTAGCACTTGTCGGTCGTGACCACGACCACCGCGCGCACCGACGGCGTCGCGCGCACCGCCTCCAGCAGGTTCACGGTGCCCTGCACGTTGGTCTCGAAGGTCAGCGCAGGCTCGCGGTAGGCACGGCGCACCAGCGGCTGAGCCGCAAGGTGGAAGACGATGTCGGGCGCGCTGCCCGTCACGGCCTGGCGCACCGCGCGCGCATCGCGCAGATCGACCAGGTACTCGTCCTGCGCCAGGGCCAGGATCGCGTGATGACTGGGCTCGGTGTCCGCCGGCAGCGCCAGCCCGATCACCTGCGCGCCCAGCGACTCGAGCCACATCGCGAGCCAGCTGCCCTTGAATCCGGTGTGGCCGGTGACCAGCACACGACGCCCGGCGTAACGGCCTGAGAAGGCCCGGCGCAGGTCCATGGTCAGGCTTCCATCCGCCGCGGGCGCGGCGGCATGACAGGCATTGCGTTCATTGCCACAACCGCCAGGGCGGATCGCCCGCCTGCCAGAGTTCCTCGAGGCGGTTGCGGTCGCGCAGCGTGTCCATCGGCTGCCAGAAGCCCCGATGCTTGTAGGCCGACAGTTCGCCTTCGCGCGCCAGCTGTTCGAGCGGCGCCTGCTCCCAGACCGTGTCGTCGTCGTCGATGTACTCGAGCACCGAGCGATTCAGCACGAAGAAGCCGCCATTGACCCAGGTGCCGTCGCCCAGCGGCTTCTCGTGGAAAGCGCGTGATGTGCTGGCCCTCGATGTCGATCGCGCCGAAGCGTCCGGGCGGCTGGACCGCGGTGACCGTGGCCTTGCGGCCCTGCTCGCGGTGAAAGCCGATCAGCGACCGGATATCGACGTCGGCCAGGCCGTCGCCGTAGGTGAAGCAGAAGGTATCGCCGTCCAGGTAGGACGCCACGCGCTTGAGCCTGCCGGCGGTCTGGGTCTTTTCGCCGGTATCGACCAGCGTGACCTTCCAGGCCTCGGCCTTGCGCTGGTGGACCTGCATCCGGTTGGTCGTCATGTCGAAGGTGACGTCCGAGTTGTGCAGGCAGTAGTTGGCGAAGTACTCCTTGATCAGGTAGCCCTTGTAGCCCAGGCAGATCACGAACTCGTCGATGCCATGGTGCGAGTACAGCTTCATGATGTGCCAGAGCACCGGCTTGCCGCCGATCTCGACCATCGGCTTGGGCCGCACCGTCGACTCCTCGGCGATGCGCGTGCCCAGCCCTCCGGCCAGAATCACCGCTTTCATTGTTCGTCCTCCACGGCCCACAGCGAATCGGGGGCCAGCCCCTCGCGATGGCGCTGCGCCATGCGCTCGAACAGCCGCTCGATGCCGATCGCGAAGCGCGGGCTGTCGAACAGCGGCGCCGCTTCGCGCGAATCGATCAGGCGCTGGCGGATTTCGGCCAGCCGCGCCCGGTCGCCGGCCAGCGCCAGGGCCAGCGCCTGGTACTCGTCCAGCGATCGCGTGATCAGTTCATCGCAGCCGACCGCGCGCAGCAGGCTGGCGGCCACCCGGCTGGCGAAGGTGTCGCCGATGCAGGTGACCAGCGGCACACCGGCCCACAGCGCATCGCTGGCGGTGGTGTGCGCGTTGTACGGCAGGGTGTCCAGGAACAGATCGGCCACGGCCAGCCGCGCCAGGTGCCGTTCCTGCGCCACGAACGGCGCGAAGAAGATCCGCCCCGGATCGATGCCTCGCTCGCGCGCTTCGCGCTGCAGGTTGTCGGTGGCCTGAGGATTGGCTTCGTACAGCCACAACACGCTGTCGGGCACCGCATGCAGCAGCGCGCACCAGCGATCGAACACCGCCGGCATGATCTTGTAGGCGTTGTTGAAGCAGCAGAAGACGAATGCGTCGGCCGGCAGTCCGCACATCGCGCGGGTCGCCGGCGCGCCCAGCGGCCGCTGCCGGTCGTTGGGCTGATAGCTCCAGGGCATCTGGGCGATGCGCTCGCTGTAGTCCGGCTGGACCTCGCGCGGGGTCACGACCGGGTCGCCGATCACATAGTCGATGAAGCCGGCCCCGCAGGTGCCGGGGTAGCCCAGCCAGGCCACCTGGATCGGTGCCGGACGATACGCGAACACCTTCATCCGGGTGGCACGGGTGAAACCCTTCAGGTCGACCGCGATGTCGATGCCATCGGCGCGAATGCGCCGAGCCAGATCCAGGTCCGAGATCTGCTCGGCATCGATCCAGTGTTCGCTCGACTGCATGACCCGGCGCCGCCACGCCGAACGATCGTCCGGCCCGTACGAGTACAGGAAGATCTCGAAGCGCTCGCGGTCGTGCATCTCCAGCACTTCGGTCATCAGCATCGCGGTCGCATGGTGCTGGAAGTCGCCGGACACATACGCGATGCGCAAGCGTTCGCCGGCGGCGCGTAGCGCCCTGCGGTCCGCGGGCAAGGGCTTGACGCCGCCGAACTCGAAGCGCGCCGAGATCTCGGCGGCCAGGCGCTGCTGATGCGGCGTGCTGTCCATCGCCAGGTAGGTGAATGGCGTGGTCTGCACCGGCGAGTGATGCTCGATCGATTCGTGCAGGCGCGCGGTGTCCTGCATCAGCCGATCCCATTGACAGGCGTTCTGGGTCTGGTGCACCAGGTTGCCCAGCGCCTGGGCGTCCCAGGGCTGCAGCAGCTCCACGGTGCGCAGGCACTCGGCCGCTTCGCTGTGCATGCCCAGGCGCGCGAACGCGTTGGACAGGCGCGCGTGCGCCGGCACGAAATCGGGTTTGCAGGTGAACGACAGGATGAACTGGCGGCTCGACTCCAGGATGCGGCCCAGCATGTAGAGGGCCTGCCCGTATTCGCAGTGATAGTCGTGGTCGCGCGGCGCACCTGGCGGATGGGCCGCGAACACCGCGACGGCCTCGCCGTAGCGATGCTGTTCGGTCAGCGTGATGCCGCACAGTTTGCGGGCCAGCAGATCGGACGGATCCAGCGCCACCGCGCGGCGCGCGGCGGTCTCGGCCGCGGGCAGGTCGCCCAGCTTGCGGTGCGCCTGCGCCAGGTTGCTCCAGAAAAGGCCCTGGTCGGGCGCCAGATAGGCGGCGCGGACGAAATGCCGCTTGGCATCGGCCCACAGGCCGGCACCGGAGGCCTTCACCCCTTTGCGCCAGTGCGCTTCGGCTTCGCCGCGGCGACCGCCACCGCGCACGGCGGCGGCCCCCCGGGCATTGGCAGCCGGAACCGCGGGCAGGAGATGGATGCTCATGGGCGTGTTGTGTTCCGCGTTGACGCGAAACGCTCCGTGTGGGGCCGATGCAAACGGCCGACACGCCAACTTTAGGGTTGGGAGGGGCTCCCGAAGCCGCGATAAAGCGGCAAACACCCGCCCGTTATCGGACCGCCCGCGGCGCGATGCGCACGCGCGCCCGGCCGTCCGGGCGGCACCGCCATTCAGCGGAAGAAGATCGAGGCCAGGCCCAGGAAGATGAAAAAGCCCATGCTGTCGGTGGTGAAGGTGAGCAGCACCGAAGAACCGAGCGCCGGATCGCGCCCCAGGCGCTCCAGGCCCAGGGGCACCGCCATCGCGATCATCGCGCCGACCAGCAGGTTCAGGATCATGGCCAGCGTCATGGTCAGACCGAGAGTGACGCCCTGCGGCGTGTCGTTGTACAGCCACCAGGCGAACGCACCGGCGATGCCGCCCCAGACGATGCCGTTCAGTGCCGCGATCGACAGTTCCTTGGCGACCAGCCGGCGCGCATTGGAGGCGTTGACCTGACCCAGCGCCAGCGAGCGGATGATCAGGGTCATGGTCTGGTTGCCCGAGTTGCCGGCGATGCCCGCCACGATCGGCATCAGCGCGGCCAGCGCCACGACCTTCTCGATCGTGCCCTCGAAGCTGCCGATCACGCGCGAGGCGAAGAATGCCGTGCACAGGTTGACCGCCAGCCACAGCCAGCGGTTCTTGGCGGAGTTCCAGACGCTGGAAAAGAGGTCTTCCTCGTCGCGCAGGCCGGCCTGCGACAGCAGGTCCGATTCGCCCTCCTCGCGGATCACGTCGACCACCTCGGCGACGGTCAGGCGCCCCAGCAGGCGTCCGCGCGGGTCGAGCACCGGCGCCGACACCAGGTCATAACGCTCGAAGGCCTGGGCCGCCTCCGACTGGCTGTCGAGCACCTGCAGGGTCAGCACGTCGGTCTGCATGACGTCCATCACCAGGACTTCGGGCTCGTTGATCAGCAGACGGTCCAGCGGCAGCGCGCCCCGCAGGACCTCGTTGCGGTCGACGACGAAAACCTGGTCGGTGTGGTCGGGCAGGTTCTCGAACCGGCGCAGATAACGCAGCACGGTCTCGAGGGTGACGTCCTCGCGCACCGAGACCGCATCGAAGTCCATGCGCGCGCCCACCGAGTTCTCGGGGTAGGACATCGCCGCGCGCAGCTGGTCGCGCTCTTCGGGCGACAGCTGCCGGCGCACCGCCTCGACCACGTCGGTCGGCAGGTCCGGCGCGAGGTCGGCGATCTCGTCGGCATCCATCGATTCGACGGCGTCGACGAGTTCGTCGCGGTCCATCGACTCGATCAGCGTTTCGCGGACCGAGTCGCTGACCTCGAGCAGGATGTCGCCGTCGCGCTCGGCCTTGACCAGATCCCAGACGATGCGCCGCTCATCCAGCGGCAGCGCCTCGAGGATGTAGGCGATGTCGGCCGGGTGCATCGGGTCCAGATGGTTGCGCAGGTCGGACAGCGCCTGCCGGTGCACCAGGTTCTCGACCAGTTCGTGGCGGTCGTCACCTTCGCCATAGCGCTGGCGATGGGCGACATCGAGCACCAGGCGGTGGCGGCGCAGCAGTTCCTGCACCTCGCCCAGCGCGCGCGAGGCGGCCTCCGGATCGCGCGGCAGCCGCGCCTGGGTGGCGCGGCGTGCTCTCGTCCTTCGTGCAGGGTATCTGGGTCGGCCATGGCGATGCGCGGGAGGGATCGGGTCGCAGCCCGGGTCAGTCAACCCTCGATTGTAGGCCGACGGGACGCCCGCCGGCGTTCAACCCTACGGCACCGCCACGTCGCCCGCCCAGCGCTGGATCACGCCGGCCCGCCGCTCGAGATAGGCCGAACCGCGATTGCGGTCGTAGAACTTCGGCCTGGGCAGCATCGCGGCCATGCGGGCCGCCTGCGCCGGCGACAGCTGCGCGGCCGGCACCCCGAAATAATGGCGTGCGCCCGCCTCGCAGCCGAAGACGCCGTTGCCCCATTCGGCCACGTTCAGGTAGATCTCGAGGATGCGCCGCTTGCTCATCAGCGCCTCGATCATGTAGGTGATGACGAGTTCCTGGCCCTTGCGCAGATAGCTGCGGTCGCCCGACAGGAACAGGTTCTTGGCCAGCTGCATCGTGATGGTCGAGCCGCCGCGCAGCACCTTGCCCTTCTTCTTGTTGGACTCGTAGGCGCGCTCGATCGCCTCCCAGTCGACCCCTTCATGCTCGGTGAAATTGGCGTCTTCGGCCGCGATCACCGCACGCTTCAGGTGCACGGAGATCTGCGCGTACGGCACCCAGGTGTGGCGCAGGCCGGCCGCAGGCTTGCCCTGCGCCAGGCGCCCGCGCTCGGCACGCATGAAGCTGGTCTCGGTCGGATCGAAGGTGGTCCACCAGGCGACGGCCCCCAGAAACCAGAGCTGCACGGCCAGCACCACCGCGGCCAGCACCAGCAGGCCGCGCAGCAGCCAGCGGCCCAGCCATTTCACGCCCGGCCGATCTCGTCGCGCAACTGCCGATAGACCGGATCGGTCTGGGGTGCCACGCCGCGCCACAGGCGAAACGACTCGGCGGCCTGTTCGACCAGCATGCCCAGGCCGTCGGCCTGGCGGGGGCAGCCCAGCGCCGCCGCCTGGGCCAGGAAAGCGGTGGGCCGGGCGCCGTAGACCATGTCGTAGGCAAAGGCCGCGGCAGCAAAGACTTCGTCGGCGATGGGCAGGCGGGCATCGGACAGGCCCGCCGACGTGGCGTTGATCAGCAGCGCCCCGGCGGCCGATTCGGCATCGAGCCCATCGAGGCCCCGGCCGACGACAGCGGTCTGCGGCCCCGCCCCGCCGGCCAGGCGGCTGGCCAGAGCCACCGCCCGCGCCGCGGTCCGGTTCACGATCAGGACGTCGCGCACGCCCGCCTCGAGCAGCGGCAGCACCACTCCGCTGGCCGCCCCGCCGGCGCCCAGCACCACCACCCGCTGGCCCGCCAGCGCCACGCCATGGCGCGCGGTCAGGTCGCGCACCAGGCCGATGCCATCGGTGTTTTCGGCTGTCCATCCGTTCGAATCGAAGGACAGCGTATTGGCCGCGCCGGCGGCCTCGACCCGCGGCGAACGCCGACCAGCCAGCGCGAAGGCCTGTTCCTTGAACGGCACGGTGACGTTCAGGCCGCACCCGCCCGATTCGACGAAGGCCTGCACCGCCGCCGCGAATCCGTCCAGCGGCGCCAGCAGCCGGTCATAAACGAGGTCCTGGCCGGTCTGGGCGGCAAAGCGGGCGTGGATGAAGGGCGAGCGGCTGTGCGCGATGGGGTTGCCGATGACGGCGTATCGGTCGCTCATGGGTGCGTGTCTTGCCGGTTCATCAGGGCACCTTGGCCGATTCGGTGGCCAGCGCGTCGCGGGTGAAGGTCCAGGTGCGCACGATCTGCAGGATGTCGCCTTCGCGCGCCATCTCGGCCGGGAAGCGCTCGTAGGGCGCCCCTGCGTAGACGATGGCGCGCACCGCCCGATTGAGCACCTCGTGGGGCGACTTCTGGTTGAGCACCACATCGACGACATTGCCATGCTTGTCGATCTCGACCGTGATGAGCATCGAGCCGTACAGCTTGCCGCGGGCCTCGGGCGGATAGCGTTCGGTCCCCAGTCGTTCGATGCGGCTGGCCCAGTCGGCGACATACCGGGCATACGCGACCCCCACGGCATTGACCCCGAAGGTCAGGCGCTTGGGCCGCTTGTTGTAATCGGAGATCTGCTTGTCGATCTGGGCCTGCAGCCGGGCGATCGCATGATCGACATCGGCCGGGTCATTGCCGGCCTTGGCTCGCGGCGGTTCGGTGCTCGTCCGGTCGGGCTCGGCATAACTTTGCGGACCGCGCGCCATCGCCGTCAGGCGCCGCTGCTGCTCCTCGAGCGCCTCGACCCGGCGCCGCTGCGCGATCAGGTCCGTGCCGTCAGCCGCTTCACGATCGGCCTTCAGCGGCGATCGGGCGCGCCCCTGCTCATGCTCGCCGCCCGCTTCCATGTTCACCTGGGCCAGGACATCGGCCTTGTCGGGACTGCGCGCCGTCTTGGCATTGAGCAGGACGACCTCGAGACGGGCATCGTGCGGCAGGAAACGGATCGGCTCGGGCGGGGTGAAGCGCGCCAGCAGCACCACCGCATGCAGCAGCAGCGAGATGCCCACGCCGATGGTGAGCGGCTCGCGCAGCGACTCGGTCCAGGGCGCGCGCAGCACCATCATGTTCGGCCTCAGCCGCCAGCGGCCGGCGGCCCGGCCAGGCCGGACGCGGTGCCGGCACGGGCCGCGGCGGCATCCGGGGCCGGCTCGCCGGCACTCGCGGCCGTCTCGCCGACACCCTCGGCCGTCTCGCCGGCACCCTCGGCCGTCTCGCCGGCAGCCTCGGCGCCTTCATCCTGAGCCGCGGACTCGGCCGATCCCTCGGCCGCGTCTTCGGCGTTCTCTTCCGCGAAGATCTCCTCCTCGGGCGGCGTCTGCGCATCGCCGGCCAGGGCCTCGACGAAGCGCGCCGACAGCTCGAGCGCCAGTTCGTCGCGCTCGAGGATGTCGACCAGCACCCGGCGCCCGGCGGCCAGCGCGGGCACGTCGGGCACCCGGAAGTAGAACGGCGCCTCGGCCAGGCGCAGCAGATCGTCGCGAACCACCACCGCCTCGACCCGGGTCTTGTTCTCCTGGTGCAGCCAGCGCAGGCACCAGTAGCGCTCCATCTGGGTCTGAATCTGGCCGTAGGCCTCGTGCCGCGCGTCGAAGGCCGACAGGATGGCGAACAGGTCGGCATCGTTCGGCGCATAGGGCGGTCTTTCGCCGCGGGCCACCGCCACCAGCTGACGCTGGTTGACCAGGTCGACATACCGGCGCAGCGGCGAGGTCGACCAGATGTACTGCGCCACCCCCAGCCCCTGGTGCGGCAGCGGATGGGTGCTCATGCGCACGCGACCCATCTGCTGTGAACGGTAGATGCCCGGCGCCTTGTGCTCGGCCAGCAGGCGGCCCCATTCGCTGTTGGCCAGGATCATCATCTCGGCCACGATCCGGTCCAGCGGGGCATCGCGGCGCCTCTGGATGATGCGGACCTGGTCGCCCTCGACATAAAAGCTGAAGTCGGTGCGGAACCGGGCCTCGGGCTTGCCGCGCACCTTGTCGCGGCCGGCGCACAGCCCGAGCGTGAGCTTCCACAGCGCGCGCAGGGCATCGGCCATCGGAAACTGCGCCTGCGGATCTTCCAGCGACGCTTCGGTGACGTGCTCGTCGAGCTGGTCGTGGCGCAGGTTGGCCACGACCGCGATGCGTTCGACCACGGTCTGGCGGGCCACCACCTCGGTGCCGGACTCGTCCAGATCGCCATACAGCGAGATCACCGCGCGCTCGGTGCCTTCGTCCAGCGAATAGGGGCGGATCGCCCCTTCGGGCAGCATGGTGATCTTTTCGCCCGGCATGTAGACGGTGGACATGCGCTCGCGCGCCACCGAATCGAGCGCGTCGTCTCGCGCGCCGGCCAGCGAAGGCGCCGCGATGTGCACCCCGACCCGCAGCCGCCCGTCGGGCAGGGTCTGGACCGACAGGCAGTCGTCGATCTCGGTCGTGGTCGAGTCGTCGATGGAGAAGGCCTGCGCCGCCGACAGCGGCAGCCCGCCGGGCGGCTCGGGCACGGTGGGCATCTCGGGAAAGCCGACCCCGGCCGGGAAGTACTCGCGCTCGAAGCACGCCAGGTGCAATGCCTTGGCGTTGGCGAACAGGCCCAGGTCGAGCAGCAGCCGCGGCGCCGGCTTGCGCACGGCCTCGCAGGCGCGCTCCAGCGCGCGGTATTCGAGCGTCTGTTTGTCGGGGCGCACCAGCAGGCTCGCGCCGGCCGCCAGGATGGGCGCCGGCAGGCGGCCTTCCTGCATGGCCTGCGCCATGTCGGCAATGGCGGCTTCCTGGGCGCGGCGGCGCTCCAGCGCGGCCAGCGCCAGCTTGACGGTCTCGGCCGGCGCCGGGCGGAATCGCCCGCGCCCCTTGCGGTGGAAATAGACGGGCGCCGCCGCCAGCTTGATCAGCACGCCGGTCGACTGGGTGGCGCTGGGCGAGCCGCCGAAGTACTCGCCGGCCAGGTCGCCGAAGCCGAACTCGTCGGCAGGCGCGCACTCCCAGAGGAAGTCGACGTCGATCTCGTTGGCGATCGCCTGGGCCGCGGGCATCAGGTCGCCCGGGGAGGGCGTCTCGAAGCGCAGCAGCACCTGGGCGGTTTTCACCTTGGTGCGACGTCCGGTGGCGTGTTCGACCTGCAGGCTGGTGCCGGCATCGGACAACACGGTTGCGGCCTTCAGGCCGCCATCTTCTTCAAAGAGCACATGGGTCATGACCCTGCGGATTATATGCCGCTAAAATTCGCGCTTTTCGAGCCGGGCGGCTCAGACACCGGGAGAGCGTGAACATGGCAATGGATGTGATCGACTACAAGATCATCGGGTCCGAGATGCAGTTCGTCGAAGTCGAGCTCGATCCGAGCGAAGCGATGGTCGGCGAAGCCGGCAGCCTGATGTACATGGAGGACGGCATCGACATGGATGCGGTCTTCGGCGACGGCTCGAACAGCGGCGGCGGCTTCTTCGGCAAGCTGCTGGGCGCCGGCAAGCGCCTGGTCACCGGCGAGTCGCTGTTCACCACGGTGTACGAGAACAAGGCGCCGATCAAGCGCAAGCTGGCGTTCGCGGCGCCCTACCCCGGCAAGATCATCGCGGTGGACCTGCGCCAGGTCGGCGGGCGGCTGATCGCGCAGAAGGATTCCTTCCTGTGCGCGGCCCGCGGCGTCTCATTGGGCATCGCCTTCCAGCAGAAGATGTCGGTGGGTTTCTTCGGCGGCGAGGGCTTCATCATGCAGAAGATGGAGGGCGACGGCGTCACTTTCATGCATGCCGGGGGCACCGTGGTCAAACGCGAACTGGCCCAGGGCGAGACCCTGCGGGTGGACACCGGCTGCCTGGTGGCCCTGGCCGGCGGCGTCGACTTCGACATCCAGTACGTGGGCAAGATCAAGACCGCGCTGTTCGGCGGCGAGGGCCTGTTCTTCGCGGTGCTGCGCGGCCCGGGTACCGTCTGGCTGCAGTCGCTGCCGTTCTCGCGGCTGGCCTCGCGCATCTTCGCGGCGGCGCCGCAGCGTGGCGGCGGGCGCGAAGAGGGCTCGATGCTGGGCGGGCTGGGCGGCATCCTGGATGGCGACGACGACTGAACGCACCCGGCGAAGGCGATCCGCGCTGGCTGCCGGCCTTCGCCCTGCGGGCGCCGCCGGCGCGCCCGCGCCTACAGCATGATCCCGCCGGACACCTCGATCACCGCGCCGTTGATGTAACTGGCGTCGTCCGACGCCAGAAACGCATACACCGAAGCGATCTCCTCGGGCTTGCCCAGGCGCCCCAGCGGCACCTTGTCGACCATCTTCTGCAGCACCGGCCCCGGAATGCTCTTCAGGATGCCGGTCTCGACGAAGCCCGGGCACACCGCCACCACCCGGATGCCCTGCGGCCCGAGTTCGCGCGCCCAGGTCTTGGTGAAGCCGATCACGCCCGATTTGGTGGCCGCATAGTTGGTCTGGCCGTAGTTGCCGTACACGCCCACCACGGACGACGCATTGATGATCACGCCCGACTTCTGGGTGGTCATGATGCGGGCCACCGCCTGCGCGCACTCGAACACGCCCTTCAGGTTGACCGCGATCACCTGGTCGAACTGGGCGTCGGTCATCTTCACCAGCCGCGCGTCCTGGGTGATGCCGGCATTGTTCAGCAGCACATCGATGCGGCCCCAGCGGGTCAGCACGGCGGCCAGCAGCCGATCGATCTGTTCGCGGTCGGTCACATCGACCACGCCGGCCATCACCCGCGAGGCCGGGTCGGCCGGATTGGGGTAGCCCAGTTCGGCGCAAGCCGCCGCCACCCTCGCCGGGCCGACATCGGCCACGATCACCTTCGCGCCGTCGGCCAGGAAGCGCCGCGCGCTCGCCAGCCCGATGCCCCCGGCCGCCCCGGTGACCAGCACCACTCTATCCTTCAAGCGCATCCCCGCTATCCCCTTGTCGAGCCGATGCCGGCGAAGGCCAGCACCTCGTCCATGTAGTGAGCGAAATCCGACAGCCCATGATCGCTGCCGGGAATGATCCAGTGCCGCGCCCCCGGGTAGTGGGCGGACATCTCGCGCCAGTCGAGCAGCTCGTCGCCGGTGGCCGCCACCAGAAAGTAGCGCTGGCCGAAGGTGATGGCCGGCACCTCAAGGGCGGCGAGTTCGTCGAGATAATGGGCCTCGAAACGAAAACTCCCCGGACCATGGAAAAAAGGCTGTTCGCCGACATAGGCCGCCAGGCCGCCCGCGGGTCGGATGGCCGGATTGAGCAGCACCGCGCGGCAGCCGGTGCGCTCGGCCAGCCAGGTGGCATAAAAGCCGCCCAGTGAACTGCCGATCAGGGTGTCCTGCGGCTGAGGCTGGTACTGCGCCAGCACGCTGTCGACGGCTTCGCGGGGCGAGACGGGCAGCGCCGGGCAGAAGAAGTCGGCCGCGCGGCCCAGCTCCTCCATGCGCCGGGCCAGCAGGCGCGCCTTGAACGACTCGGGCGAAGAGCGGAATCCGTGCAGGTAGATCAGGCGCGCATGGACTGCGCGCGGACGCGTGCCCGGGTTCAGACGCGCGCCCGGGTTCATCGCGGCGCACCCAGCGCGCGAAGCAGGCGGTCGTGGATGCCGCCGAACCCGCCGTTGCTCATCACCAGGATCGAATCGCCCGAGCGCGATTCAGCCACGATGGCGGCGACCAGCCCATCGAGCTCACGCTCGACCCGGACCCGTTCGCCCAGGGGGGCGAGCGCGCCGGCCACATCCCAGTCGAGCACTCCGGCGTAACAGAACACCCGATCGGCCTGCGCCAGACTGTCGGCCAGACGGGCCTTCATCGCGCCCAGCTTCATGGTGTTGGAGCGCGGCTCGAGCACCGCCAGCACGCGCCGGCCGGCGCCTAAGCGCTCGCGCAGTCCGGCAATCGTGGTCTGGATGGCGGTCGGGTGATGGGCAAAATCGTCATACACCGCCACATCCGCCACCGTGCCGCGCAGTTCGAGCCGCCGGCGCACCCCCTGGAAGCGCCCCAGCGCCGCCAGCGCCGCTTCCGGCGCGACCCCGGCATGCGCCGCGGCAGCCACCGCGGCCAGCGCGTTGGATCGGCTGTGGGCGCCGGACATCGTCAGCTCGCAGGTGCCGTGCCGGGTCGCGCCATCCCAGACCTCGAAGCGGGTGGCCTGCGCGGTTTCGTGGATGTCGCGGGCATGCCAGCCGCCGGGGCGGTCGAAAAAAACCTGTTCGCTCCAGGCGCCCCGGGTCAGCACACGCGCCAGCGCCTCGTCGCGACCGTTCACCACCAGCCGCCCGGAGCGCGGAACGATGCGAACCAGATGATGGAATTGAGTCTCGATGGCGGCAAGATCGGGGAAGATGTCGGCGTGGTCGTACTCGAGATTGTTCAGGACCGCAGTTCGCGGCCGGTAGTGCACGAACTTCGATCGCTTGTCGAAGAATGCCGTGTCGTACTCGTCGGCCTCGATCACGAAATAAGGCGAACGGCCCAGGCGGGCCGAAAACGGAAAGTCCTGCGGCAGGCCGCCGATCAGAAATCCCGGCTCCAGGCCGGCGCAATGCAGGATCCAGGCCAGCATCGACGAGGTGGTCGTCTTGCCGTGGGTGCCGGCGACCGCCAGCACCCAGCGCCCGTGCAGCACCTGTTCGGCCAGCCACTGCGGCCCCGACACATAGGGGTCGCCGGCGTCCAGGATCGCTTCCATCAGCGGATTGCCGCGCGACACCACATTGCCGATCACATACAGATCGGGCCGAAGTTCGCGCTGCGCAGGATCGAACCCTTCGATCAGGTCGATTCCAAGCGCGCGCAGCTGGTCGCTCATCGGCGGATAGACGTTCGCGTCGCAGCCGGTCACCCGCAGGCCGGACTCGCGCGCGATCGCCGCCAGCCCGCCCATGAAGGTGCCGCAGATTCCAAGAATGTGGATATGCATCGGGACGCGAGTTTACCGGAGTCGCTCGGATAGAATCCGGGCATGCCAGACAGCACCACCTCGCTCAGGCTCGAGATTGCGGCCGCGGCGGCGAGGCTGATCGCCGACGGCGGGCTCGACTACGCCGGCGCCAAGCGCAAGGCGGCCCTCGAGATCTGCGGCGCCCGGCCTTCGCGCGGCGCCCTGCCCGACAACGACCAGATCGACGAGGCCCTGCGCGAACACCTCGATCTGTTCGACGACGAACACCCGGCCCGGGTGCGGGCGCTGCGCGAGACCGCGCTCGAGCTGATGGACGCGCTCGCCGAATTCGCGCCGCTGGTGACCGGCGCCGCCTGGAAAGGCATCGCCGCCGAGCACGCGCCCCTGCACCTGCAGCTGTTTCCCGACAACGCCAAGGAAGTGGAGTACTGGCTGCTGAACCGGCACATCGAATTCGACGTCGACACCATCGGCCATTTCCGGGGGCGCGACGAGGTGCCGGTGCTCGTCCTGCTGTGGCAGGACACGCCGGTGATGCTGTCCTTGTACGACCCCGACGATCAGCGCGGCGCCCTCCATGAAGGCGCACGCGGCGCCCAGCGCGGCACCCGCCAGGGGCTGCTGGCACGGATGAAGGACGAAACGTGAGCAGCCAGATTCCCGAGGGCTCCCCGGGGCCCGAGGCGGCACGGACTGCGGCGCAGGCGGCCGCGCCGGGCCCTGAGGCCGCGCCAGGGCACAGCACGGCAGCCTCTCCGGCCATCGCACCGGCCGCTTCGCCGCTGGCGCGGCGGGCCGCGCTGGCCGCGCTGGCGCTGGCTTGCGGCGGCGCGGGCGCCTGGTATGCGTGGCAACGCCTGTCGGTGTCGCCCGAGGACGCCCAGGCTGGCGCGCTGCTGCGCAGCCTGAATCTGCCCGATGCGCAGGGCAACCCCTATGCCCTGGCCTCGCTGGCCGGCAAAACCGTGGTCCTGAACTTCTGGGCGACCTGGTGTCCGCCGTGCGTCGATGAAATGCCCGAACTGGCGACCCTGCATCAGGAAATCTCGACCCGCAACGGACTCGTTATCGGCATCGGCATCGATTCCGCCGCCAACATCCGGCAATTTGCCTCGACGAACCGATTCCCCTATCCTTTGCTCGTGGGCGGCATGGGCGGGACCGAGCTCTCGCGGCGCTTCGGCAACCAGGTCGGCGCCCTTCCCTTTACCGTCGTGATCAAACCCGACGGCTCGGTCGCGCATCGAACCTTGGGGCGCATCAAGCTCCCCAGATTGCGGGAAATCGTCCTCGCACAGCTCAAGCAACCCGCCTAACTTCGCTCAAAATCACTTAGTTTTCGTTAACAGTAGACAATTTTCGTTAGTTGAGCGCAAAATTCGCCCCTCGCAAGGAGGCGCAATGCTCATCTGGGTACTGCATGGACCGAATCTGAATCTGCTGGGAACCCGCGAACCGGGTATTTACGGCGCGGCAACCCTGGCCGACATCGACCGGGGCCTGTCGGAACAGGCCAACCAGGCCGGTGCCCGGCTCGAGTCGTTCCAGTCGAACCACGAAGGGGCGCTGGTCGACCGGATCCAGGCCGCCCGCGCGGCCGGCGTCGACTTCATCGTCATCAACCCGGCCGCCTACACCCACACCAGCGTGGCCATCCGCGACGCGCTGGCCGCCGTGGCCATCCCTTTCATTGAAGTTCACCTGAGCAACATCCACCGCCGAGAAGCGTTTCGCCACCACTCCTACCTGTCGGAACTGGCGGTCGGCGTGGTCGCCGGTCTGGGGCCTGCGGGCTACCGATACGCGCTGCAGTACGCGCTCGAACACGCCAAACCGGCGGCGTGAACACCCAAGGAACACGATTCATGGACCTGAGAAAACTGAAGACCCTGATCGACCTGGTTGCCGAGTCCGGCATCTCGGAGCTCGAGATCACCGAGGGCGACGGCAAGGTGCGCATCGTCAAGAGCCCGGTTCATGTGCCGGCTGCCCCCGCGCCCGCGGCGCAGGTGATCCACACCGCGCCGGCCGGCACACACGGCGCCGCTGCGCCCGCCCCGGCCCCGGAAGCACCGCCACCGGTCACCGGGCACCTGGTCAAGTCGCCGATGGTCGGCACCTTCTATCGATCGGCCCAGCCTGGCTCCGACCCCTTCGTGCAGGTCGGCTCGACCGTGCGCGAAGGCGACACGCTGTGCATCATCGAAGCGATGAAGCTGCTCAACGAGATCGAAGCCGACAAGTCCGGCACGATCAGGGCGGTGCTGGTCGAAAACGGGCAACCGGTGGAATACGGCCAGCCGCTGTTCGAAATCGAGTGACGGCGGCAACGGCATGTTCGAGAAGATCCTAATCGCCAACCGCGGCGAAATTGCGCTGCGCATCCAGCGCGCCTGCCGCGAAATGGGCATCAAGACGGTGGTCGTCCATTCCGAGGCCGACACCGAGGCCAAGTACGTCAAGCTGGCCGACGAATCCGTGTGCATCGGACCGGCGCCCTCGCGCGACAGCTATCTCAATATCCCGGCCATCATCAGTGCCGCCGAGGTCACCGATTCAGAGGCGATCCATCCGGGCTACGGCTTCCTGTCCGAGAATGCGGACTTCGCCGAGCGCGTCGAAAAGAGCGGCTTCGTCTTCATCGGCCCGCGCTCCGACTCGATCCGCCTGATGGGCGACAAGGTGTCGGCCAAGGACGCCATGCGCAAGGCGGGCGTGCCGGTCGTGCCGGGCTCCGAGGGCGCGCTGCCCGACGATCCCAAGGAGATCGTGAAGATTGCCCGGGCGGTGGGTTACCCGGTGATCATCAAGGCGTCCGGCGGCGGCGGTGGCCGCGGCATGCGGGTGGTGCACACCGAGGCGGCGCTGAACAGCGCGGTCACCATGACCCGCACCGAGGCCGGCGCCGCCTTCGGCAATCCGGCGGTCTACATGGAGAAGTTCCTCGAGAACCCGCGCCATATCGAAATCCAGATCCTCGCCGACGAGTACAAGAATGCGATCTACCTGGGCGAGCGCGACTGCTCGATGCAGCGCCGCCACCAGAAGATCCTCGAGGAAGCCCCGGCGCCCGGCATCGCCCGGCGCCTGATCGAGCGCATCGGCACGCGCTGCGCCGACGCCTGCAAGAAGATCGGCTATCGCGGCGCGGGCACCTTCGAGTTCCTGTACGAAGAGGGCGAGTTCTATTTCATCGAGATGAACACGCGGGTCCAGGTCGAGCATCCGGTGACCGAGCTGATCACCGGCCTGGACATCGTGCAGCAGCAGATTCGGGTCGCGGCCGGCGAAAAGCTGTCGCTGCGCCAGCGCGACATCCATTTGCGCGGCCACGCGATCGAATGCCGGATCAATGCCGAGCACCCGTTCAACTTCACGCCATCGCCAGGACGCATCGTCGCCTGGCATCCGCCTGGCGGGCCCGGCATCCGGGTCGACTCGCATGCGTACGCCAACTATGTGGTGCCGCCCAACTACGATTCGATGATCGCCAAGGTCCTGGCCTATGGGGACACCCGCGACCAGGCGATCCGGCGGATGCAGATCGCGCTGTCCGAGATGGCGGTCGAGGGCATCCAGACCAACATCGCCCTGCACCGGGAGTTGCTCGCCGACCCGAATTTCATCGCCGGCGGCACCTCGATCCATTACCTGGAGCGCAAGCTGGCCAAGCGCAAGGAAGCCCAGGGGGCGTGAGCCCGCCAATCCCGGCGATCAGCCCGGCCACGCGCCTGCGCGATGTGGCAGGGCGTGCCGGCCAGACCCGCGCCCGCCCTCGGCCGCGGGTCTTTCAATTCTGAGGAGCTGGCCGATGGCCGTCTGGCGCGAACTCGTCTTTCTGGTCCCTGCGCCGCAAGTCGAGCGATGGTCCGATGCGCTGCTCGACGCGGGCGCCCTGTCGGTACAGGCAGAGGATGCCGACGCCGACTCGCCCGATGAGCGGGCGCTGTTCGGCGAACCCGGCATGCCGGTCGAACAAGCGGGCTGGCAACGCACGCGGCTGCGCGCCCTGCTCGCCGAGAGCGCCGACCCTCAGACCGTGCTGCACGACGCGGCCGCCGCGATCGGCGTCGCGCCGCCCGAAACGACCGAGCTAACGAGCTTCGAAGACCAGGACTGGGTCAGGGCCTCGCAGTCCCAGTTCGAGCCGATCCCGATCGAGGGCCGGCTGATCGTCACGCCGACCTGGCACATCGATGATGCCGTGCCGCCCGGCATGGTTCGCCTGATTCTCGACCCGGGGCTGGCGTTCGGCACGGGCAGCCATCCGACCACGCGGATGTGCCTGGGCTGGCTGGCCCGCGAACTGCGCCCCGGACAGCGTGTGATCGACTACGGCTGCGGCTCGGGGATCCTCGCGATCGCCGCCGCACTGCTCGGCGCAGGCGAGGTCGATGCCACCGACATCGACCCTCAGGCGCTGACCAGCTGCCGCGACAATGCAGCCGCCAATCGCGTGACGATCCGCACCCACGAAACATCCGTGCCTTTGGCCGCGGCCGACGTGGTGCTGGCCAACATCCTGGCCAATCCCCTGAAGGTGCTGGCGCCCGCTTTGAGCAGCCTGCTGCGCCCTGGCGGACAGCTGGTGCTGGCCGGACTGCTCGAGCGCCAGGTCGACGAGGTGGCGGCCTGTTATCCTGAGGTCGATTTGCGCGTCGCCGAAGTCATCGACGGCTGGGCTTGCCTCGCCGGTCCGCGCGTTCGATGATTCACTGCTCATGGCCCTCGCCACCTCCTGCCCCCGTTGCCAGACCAGCTTCAGAGTCGTACCGGATCAACTGAAGATCCGCCGCGGGCTGGTGCGCTGTGGCGCCTGCCAGCATGTGTTTTCCGGCATCGATTCGCTGCGCTACATCGACGAGCCGTCCCCGCCGAGCCCGGCGCCCGACCGAGCTGCCGCCAGTGCCGCTGAAATCTCCCGGCTGATTGCGGCCGAGACCCCGCCGTCGCCGACGCTCGGATCGCCGCCCGCCGACTCGCTGGAACCGCGCAACCGCGATCCGAGCATCGTGCCGGCCGAATCTCCCGACCCGATGATCTTCGATTCGATGGCGGGCGCTGCAGCCCCTGTCACGCAGGCGCAGCCCGCCCCGCAGGCCGGGCCGCCGTCCGATGCGGCGCCGGTCTGGGCCCTCGAATGGCCCGACGATTCAGTCGCGCCAGCAGTCCCTGAGCGGCTCGAGTCGACGCAGGAAGTCGTCGACGGACCGCTGCTCGAGACCCGATCGGAATCGGACCGCCCGGCCTGCCCGCTGGCCGACAGCCAAGAACCGCCCTCCGACGATCCCGACCTGCTCTGCGGCGATCCCGACCTGCTGGCCGCCAGTCCCGACCTGCTGGCCACCCGTCCCGACCCGCTCTCCGACAACCGCCTGGATGCCCTGATCGAGCCGGCACACCGGCTTTCGGCCGAAGAGGCCGGCGATAGCGCCGATGCCGTGCAGCACCTGCCCGGATTCGACCCTTTGACATTCGAGGATACGCGGCTGGCCGATATGCTCGATGGTCCCGCCACCGTGGTGGCCACGACCGGCGAATCCGGCGCTGCAGCCCCGGAGGCGGGCGCCGGCAGCCCCTGGGCGGCCAATGAGGACTGGCTGCTCGATCCGATCGCCGGCACTGCCGACACGAGCCAGCCCGTCGAGCGCCGGCTCGATGCCACTGGCTCCGGATCGCCCGAGCGCCCTGAAGAACAGTACGCCGGCCGGCGCTCCGATGCACCGGCCAACGACACCACAGCCCGCGGCGACGCCGCGCCGTTCTGGGTCGACGCATCCCTGCCGCCACCGGGCGACACCGTGATCGTGATCGACGCACCCGCCGATCGGGATGGCTCCGACGCCGATGCCTGGCCGGCCCCCGAGACCCGGGACGCCACTGTCGGCGAGACCGCTGACGCGGCCGAGACGCTGTCCGATCTGGCGGACTTGCCCTCGGGCTCCGTCACAGCGCTCGCGCCTTCCGACGCTGCCGCGGGCGTCGACCCTGCCACCGCCATCGACCCCTCCGATCCTGCCGCGGCCCTCGAGCGCTCCGATCCGGACTCAGCCCTGGAGAAGTCCGATTCAGACCCGAGTCTCGGGCCGCCCGACGGCGTCACGGCTTCCGAGCCGTCAGCGAGCTCAGACACGGCGGGTGCAGGTGCGGGTGCAGGTGCGGGTGCGGCAAGCGTCCAGGCCGCACCAGCCAACACACTGGCCGGGGTCGGTGCGCTGGGCGGTATCGGCGCGGCCGGCGGGCTCGGTGCGGTCGGCGGGATCGATCGGCGCGGTCGGCGGGATCGGCGCGGTCGGTGACCCTGACGCCGTCGACTTCTTCGCGGCGTCCTCGAGCGCTCGCGGCTTCACCAGCCGCATCAATGCGTTCGCGATGATGGCCTGCGTCGTGCTGTCGGTCACGCTGATCTTCCAGATCGCGCTGGCCGCGCGCGATTGGCTCGCAGCGTGGGTGCCTGCGCTGGAACCCACGCTCAGTGCGATGTCCAGTGTGGTGGGGCTGCGGGTGCAGGCTCCGCGAAGCCTGGGCGCGCTGACGCTGGAATCGTTCGAGCTCCAGGCGGGCAATGCGCCCGGCGTTCTGAACATGACCGCGCTGCTGCGCAATCGCGCGGCCCACATCGTGCGCTGGCCCGGCATGGAGCTGACCCTGACCGACGGCAGCGGCACGGTCATCGTTCGCAAACAGCTGCTGCCGGCCGACTACATCGGCCGCGGCCTGCCCACCGCCGGCATGCCTGCAGGCCTCGAGCAGAACCTGTCCGTATCGCTGGAGGGGCTCGAACTGCAACCGACCGGCTACAACGTGAAGCTCTTCTATCCCTGACACCCGGCGCGCCCGTCGCCTGCCGGGCCCCTTTCGGAGTTCCCCCATGTCCCAGCGAATCCTGATCAGCGGCTCAGTCGCATACGACACCATCATGGTGTTCGACGGCCACTTCAAGGACCACATTCTCCCTGACCGCGTCCATATGCTGAACGTGGCATTCCTGACCCCGCGCCTGAAGCGGGAGTTCGGCGGCTGCGCGGCCAATATCGCGTACACGCTGCGTGCACTCGGCGGCGAGCCGGTCATCCTCGCCACCGTGGGCCAGGACGGGCGCGAGTATCTCGACCGTCTGACTCGCCTGCAGATCGACACCAGCCATGTGCGCATGCTCGCCGACCACTACACCGCGCAGGCCTTCATCACCACGGATCTGGCCGACAACCAGATCACCGCATTCCATCCGGGCGCGATGTCGCAGGCCCATCAGGTCAGCGTCCCGGCGGGCGCCGCAGCGTTCGGCATCGTCGCCCCGAACGGCAAGGACGCCATGCTGGGCCATGCACGCGAGTTCAAGGCGCATGGCGTCCCGTTCCTGTTCGATCCCGGGCAGGGCTTGCCGATGTTCGACGGCGAAGAACTGCGCGCCCTGATCTCGGATGCCTCGGCCGTCGCCGTCAACGACTATGAAGCCAGCATGCTGTCGGAGAAGACCGGCTGGAGCGAAGCCGAGATCGCCGGGCGCGTGAAGGCGCTGATCGTCACGCGCGGCGCCCAGGGCTCCCAGGTCTGGGTCGACGGAGCCTGCCAGACCATCGCGGCGGCGCCGATTCGCGAGGCACTGGACCCGACCGGCTGCGGCGATGCGTATCGTGGCGGCCTGCTGTACGGCCTGTCCCAGGAATGGGACTGGGTGCGCGCCGCGCGACTGGGCAGCGTGATGGGTGCCATCAAGATCGAGCAGCAGGGTGCGCAGAACCACACCATTTCGCGCGATGACGTCGCGCGCCGGCACGAACAGGCATACGCAGTCCGGCCCTGGTGAGCGATGCCGTCCGGACCCGATGCTTCACGCCGGCCGGACCTGATGCGTCACGCAGTCCGGACTTGATGCCCCGGTGGACGCTCACGCGGGCCCGGGGGGGGGCGCCGGATGGTCGCCTGGGCGCAGGACGGTGCCGGTCTGCAGCCCGGCCCTACCGCAGCCCCGAGGCGATTCAGCCCCTGCCCAGCAGCCGCGCGACGAGTTCGTCCGCGCTCAGCGTGCACGACACCGATACCCGCTTGGTGCGCGACGACGCACCGGACAGCAGTTCGACATCGCGCAGGGCAATGTCCAGCCTTGCAGCCAGCCAGCGCAGCAGCGCATCGTTCGCTTTGCCGTCGACCGGTGGCGCAGCCACCTTGATCCGCAGCGCATCGCCATGTGCGCCAATCGCCTCGCCCGCCCGGGCACCAGGCTGCGCGCGGATCAGCAAAGTCCAGCGGGGTGATTGACCAGTGAGCCAGGCGGGCTGAGCGCCAGGCATCATCGGGTGGCGCTCAGAGCAGGCGCAGCACCGTGGAGAGCAGCGACTCGAGCACCATCAGCAGCGCCTGCGCGACCACGATCAGCACCAGCGGCGAGAGGTCCACACCACCGATCAGCGGCACGAAGCGGCGCACGGGGGCCAGGAAGGGCCGGGTCAGCAGGTCGATGACCGGTGCGATCGGCGCCTGCGGGTTGACCCACGACAGCACTGCCTGGACCAGCAGCAGGCCGATCAGCAGGTACACCGACCATTTGCACAGCCAGAACAATGCGATGAAGAAAACGCCCCCGAACATCGGGCTGCGCGCCAGCAGAAGGACGGAATAGAAGAACGCCAGCACCAACGAAAGGATCAGCGCGGCGGCGATGCTGGCCCAATCGACCTTTCGGGATGCGGGCACGACGCGGCGCAGCGGCTTGACGATCCAGTCGGTGATCGCGATCACGAACTGCATCAGCGGATTGCGCGCAGAAAGGCTTTGCGACCAGGCCACCGCGCGCAGCACACAGGCTGTCGCCAGCAGACTGCCAACGGTCTCGATCAGCAACCACAGAGCACTCATCATAGCGGGCGCATTCTCGCATAGAAAAAACCCGCGCCGTCATGAGACGACACGGGCTGGCACATAGCGCACGCCGTCGCTGGGACGGCGCGCGAATGGCGACAGACTTAGGGCTTGTTGCCCGTCGGAAACGGCCACGCAGCAGCCGGATTCAAGGGCTTGGCGACCGCGACCGCCGCGGCGGGCTTCGCAGCGGCAGGCTTCGCAGCGGGTTTTTTCGCCGCTTTCTTGGCTGCAGGCTTCTTGGCCGCAGGCTTCTTCGCAGCGGCTTTCTTGGCAGGCTTCTTGGCCGCCGCTTTCTTGGCTGCCGGCTTCTTGGCAGCAGCCTTCTTCGCGGCAGGCTTCTTGGCAGCAGCCTTCTTCGCCGCGGGCTTCTTGGCGGCAGGCTTCTTCGCCGCGGGCTTCTTGGCAGCGGGCTTCTTCGCGGCCGGCTTCTTGGCAGCGGGCTTCTTGGCGGCGACCGGCTTCTTGGCAGCCGCTTTCTTCGCAGCGGGTTTCTTGGCGGCAGGTTTTTTCGCAGCAGGTTTCTTGGCGGTAGCCATGTGGGAAACTCCTCAGGTTGGTGGTGCGAACATGGAAACCCGTGCTCGCCGGCCAATGAAGCCTGGCGGGCACGGGCTATTCATCGGCGCAAGAATGTCCACGGTTCTCCGTGGGTTTCCTACGCTAATGAATTCGGCGCAACAAGAACGCCAGGCCCGCATGCCTGATGTTCTTGCCGAGGAATCGGCGCAGTCGCGGGCGGATGTCCAGCCGGCGGTACCCGTCCTAGGACGGGTCGCGGTAGCTGGGCTGCTGCTCCATGGCGCTGTGTGCTGATCCCTCAAAATCCATCCCTGAATCGCGGCGCGCGGCCGCCCTGTCAATCCCAGTTCAACGCACCGCCGGTCTGATACTCGATGACGCGTGTCTCGAAGAAATTCCGTTCTTTTTTCAGGTCGATCATCTCGCTCATCCACGGGAAGGGGTTGTCTTCCTGCGGGAACATCGGATCCAGGCCAATCTGCTGGGCACGCCGGTTGGCGATGTAGCGCAGGTAGCCCTTGAACATCGATGCGTTCAGGCCCAGCACGCCGCGTGGCATGGTGTCCTCGGCGTACGCGTACTCGAGCTCGACCGCCTGCAGGAAAAGGGCGCGGATCTCGTCACGAAATGCCGGCGTCCACAGCTGCGGATTCTCGAGCTTGATCGTGTTGATCAGATCGATGCCGAAGTTGCAGTGCATCGACTCGTCACGAAGGATGTACTGGTACTGCTCGGCGGCCCCGGTCATCTTGTTCTGGCGGCCCAGCGCAAGGATCTGCACGAAGCCGACGTAGAAGAACAAGCCCTCCATCAGACAGGCGAACACGATCAGGGACTTCAGCAGCGCCTGGTCGTTTTGCGGCGTCCCGGTGACGAAGTTGGGATCGGTCAGCGTGTCGATGAACGGGATCAGGAACTCATCCTTGTCACGGATCGACTTGACCTCGTGATAGGCATTGAAGATTTCGCCCTCGTCGAGCCCAAGCGACTCGACGATGTACTGGTAGGCGTGGGTGTGGATCGCTTCTTCGAACGCCTGGCGCAGCAGGAACTGCCGGCATTCGGGCGCGGTGATGTGCCGATAGGTGCCCAGCACGATGTTGTTGGCCGCCAGCGAGTCGGCCGTGACGAAGAACCCCAGGTTGCGGCGGACCAGACGGCGCTCGTCTTCGGTCAGTCCGTTGGGGTCTTTCCAGAGCGCGATGTCGCGGCTCATGTTCACTTCCTGCGGCATCCAGTGATTGGCGCAGGTGGCCAGGTACTTGTCCCAGGCCCACTTGTACTTGAACGGCACCAGCTGATTGACGTCGGAGGCGCCGTTGATGATGCGCTTGTCTTCGACCCGCACACGGCGGTCGTCCGCCGGGCGCCGGGCCGGCGCCTGCCTCAGGCCGAGGGCAGGGTCGAGGGCGACGTCATCGCGCGCCTTGACGGGCAGCGCGGCCGCCAGCGGAACCGGGGCAAGCGGACTGGTTGAGGCTCGCACCGTCGCGGGAGCAGCAGCGGCCGACGCGATGGCCGAACCTGCAATCGGCCCCTTCGGCAGTGCCGGGCGAGCCGGCGTCAACGGTGTGGTTTCTTCCCAGGACAGCATTTAAGGTCTCGCTTCAAATCGGGCACTTAAGCCGTTGTCTTGCCGCGAGATTCCGCCGTTATTCACAGGCAAAATCTTACGTCGGCTGTGGATAGCTCGCAACGATTTCACAACAGTGTCTTGACTTTTGAAGGCACCCGTCGGCGTTCGCGCAACACAATATTTGCGCAACACATTTCGGGCGCTCTGTCAAATCACCAAGCACTCACTGACAAGCCTCGCAGTCGGGGTCATCGATCGCGCAAAACTTCGGCGCTTCTTCGAGCCCGCTGCCGGCTGCGGCCACACCGTGGCTGCCATTGCTGTAGGCGAAGCCCGTGGCATTGCCATCGGCCGACACGGCGTTGAGCTGGCCGATGCGATCGGAGGTGGATTTTTCGGCGCTGGTCGCACCCAGCGTGCGCAGGTAGTAGGTGGTCTTCAGTCCGCGCAGCCAGGCCAGCGTGTAGGTGTCGTGCAGCTTCTTGCCCGACGCGCCGGCCATGTAGATGTTCAGCGACTGCGCCTGGTCGATCCACTTCTGGCGCCGCGATGCCGCCTCGACCAGCCACGTGGCATCGACCTCGAACGCTGTGGCGTAGATGGCTCGCAGTTCGGCAGGGATGCGATCGATGCGCGACAGCGAACCATCGTAGAACTTGAGGTCGGCGATCATCACCTCGTCCCATAGCCCCATGCGCTTCAGATCACGCACCAGGTAATCGTTGACCACCGTGAATTCGCCCGACAGGTTCGACTTCACATAGAGGTTCTGGTACGTGGGTTCGATGCACGCGGAAACGCCGATGATGTTGGAGATCGTGGCAGTGGGCGCGATCGCCACGCAGTTGGAATTGCGCATGCCATAGGCGGCGATCCGCTGACGCAAGGCCGCCCAGTCGAGGGTCTCGGAACGATCGACCTCGACGTACCCGCCACGCTCCTGCTCGAGCAGATCGAGCGAGTCCTTGGGCAGGATGCCCAGATCCCACAGCGATCCCTTGAAGCTCGCGTAGCGGCCGCGCTCTTGCGCCAATTCAGTCGAGGCCCAGTACGCGTAGTAGCACACCGCCTCCATGGAACGGTCGGCGAACTCGAGCGCCTCGGCGCTGGCAAAGGGCACCCGCATCAGATGCAGGCAGTCCTGGAAGCCCATGATGCCCAGCCCCACCGGACGATGCTTCAGGTTGCTGTTGCGCGCCTTGCCGACCGCGTAGTAGTTGATGTCGATCACGTTGTCCAGCATGCGCATCGCGGTGCGGACCGTGCGTGCGAGCTTGTCGTGGTCGAGCACGAAGCGGGCCACGCCGTCGGCGCCGACCACCTCGGCCATGTGCGCGACCAGATTCACCGAACCGAGGTTGCAGACCGCGATTTCGTTCGGGCCGGTGTTCAGGGTGATCTCGGTGCACAGGTTGGAGCTGTGCACGACGCCGACATGCTGCTGCGGGCTGCGCAGGTTGCAGGGGTCCTTGAAGGTGAGCCAGGGGTGCCCGGTCTCGAACAGCATGCTCAGCATGCGCCGCCACAGCTGCACCGCAGGCAGCTTCTTGAACAGCTTGAGCTCGCCCGCGGCAGCCTTCTGCTCGTAGCGGACATAGGCCTCTTCGAAGGCGCGGCCCACCTTGTCGTGCAGATCGACGCAATCGGACGGCGAAAACAGCGTCCAGTCGCCCCCTTCCATGACCCGCTTCATGAACAGGTCGGGAATCCAGTTCGCGGTGTTCATGTCGTGGGTCCGGCGGCGGTCGTCACCGGTGTTCTTGCGCAGGTCGAGGAATTCCTCGATGTCCATGTGCCAGGTCTCGAGGTACGCGCACACCGCGCCCTTGCGCTTGCCGCCCTGATTGACCGCGACCGCGGTGTCGTTGACGACCTTCAGGAACGGCACGACGCCCTGGCTCTTGCCGTTGGTGCCCTTGATGTGGCTGCCCAGCGCGCGCACCGGCGTCCAGTCGTTGCCCAGTCCGCCGGCGTACTTGGCCAGCAGCGCGTTCTCCTTGATGGCCTCGTAGATGCCATCGAGGTCATCGGACACGGTGGTCAGGTAGCACGACGACAGCTGCGAGCGCTGGGTGCCGGCGTTGAACAGCGTGGGGGTGGAGCTCATGAAGTCGAAGGTCGAGAGCTGCTCGTAGAACTCGATGGCACGCGCCTCGCGGTCGATCTCGTTCAGGGCCAGGCCCATCGCGACCCGCATGAAGAAGGCCTGGGGCAGCTCGATCCGCACTTCGTCGATGTGCAGGAAATACCGGTCATACAGGGTTTGCAGACCCAGGTATCCGAACTTCAGGTCACGCTCGGCCGAGAGGGCCGCGCCCAGCCGCTGCAGATCGAACTGGGCGAGCTTCTCGTCGAGCAGCCCGGCGTCGATGCCGCGCCGGACGAACTGGGGAAAGTACTCCGGATAGCGCGCCTGCATCTCGCCCTGCGCCACTTCTTCGCGGAGCACCTCGCGGCGGATGGTGTGCAGCAGCAGCCTGGCGGTGACCTGGCTGTAGGCGGGATCTTTTTCGATCAGCGCACGGGCCGACAGGATGGTCGACTTGTGCACTTCTTCGATGGGCACACCGTCGTAAAGATTTTTCACGGTGTCGCTGAGCACCGCCTCGACGCTGGTGAACTCTTCGAGCCCCACGCACGCCGCGGCGACCAGCGCGCGCAGCCCCGCCTCGTCGAGCGGACGACGCTGCCCGCCATCGAGCACATGCAGCGAAGGACGCGCCTGCTGGGCGCCCTGCTGGCGTGCCGCCCGCTCCTGCGCCCGGCGCTCGCGATACAGCACATAGGCGCGGGCCACTTCGTGCTCGCCTGAGCGCATCAGCGCGAGTTCGACGTGGTCCTGGATGTCTTCGATATGGAAGATCGCTCCACCCGCCTTGCCGCGGATCAGCGCGTTCACCACCATGGCGGTGAGCTGATCGACCAGTTCGCGCACCCGGGCCGACGCCGCCCCCTGACCGCCATTGACCGCCAGGAAGGCCTTGGTCACGGCGATCGAGATCTTGCCGGGTTCGAAGCCGACGACGGAACCATTGCGCCGGATGATCTTGAAGTCGGCAAACCGGCTGGCCTGTGCGGCCGCTTCGGGACCGGTCTGGGGCGAGGTCCACATCGGAACCTGATTGGTCGTGGCGACCGGGGCGTTATCACCTACCCATTGCATCGGAATCCTCCACCATGCTTTTGTACTGAAGTTTGAGCGCAACACGAGTCGCTGCCTCAGACGAAAATTCAAGAAAAATACGCTCTCGTCGCGCGGCAGCCTCTGGCGCGCAAACCACTAGATGTAGGGGTTTTTTCGTCCGACGGCACTAATTCTAGTGTCCAGCGGCAATGCAGCGCAAGTTGCCAAACGTCACGCAAAACAGATGCTTAGCCCACAATCCTTCGAAAGCCGCTCAGATCCGACACACCTGCGGGCAGTCGACGAAAGCATGCGGGTTCACAGGCAATTCATCCCCGAAACTCCATTGCCTCATGGCTCGCGATACGCGAACGCAGGCATGGTGCGGGTCAGGCGTCAAAAAGGTCTGGAGAGCCGCATGCCTTCGAGATCGCACAGGTAGCGATTCCAGTCGAACCTGGGGCCGGGATCGTGCTTGCGCCCAGGTGCGATGTCGCTGTGGCCCGCCAGCCAGCGCAAGGGGTGGCGCTCGCACAACAGGCGGGTCAGCGCAGCCAGTCGCCGGTACTGCGGCTGCGTGAACCGGTGCTCGCCATCGCCTTCGAGTTCGATGCCGATCGAAAAATCATTGCACCGCTCACGCCCCTGGAACTGCGACACGCCGGCGTGCCAGGCGCGGCGGTCGGTCCCGACGAACTGGCACAGCTCACCCCGGCGCCGGATCAGAAAATGGGCCGACACGCGCAGGCCCGCGAGTCCGGCAAAGTACGGATGGGCGCCGCATCGAGCGTGCCGGTGAACAGCCGCTCGATCGCATCGCCCGAGAAGCGGCCGGGCGGCAGGCTGATGTGATGAATGACCAGCAGATCGACCGTGCTGGCCGGTGAGCGCTCGTCGTGGTGGTCACTGGCGAGCGCCCGCGCGCCCTTCACCCAGCCATCGGGCCGGGCACTCCAGGACAATGCCGGAACGCCTGCCTCAGGGCGCGCAGACACGCTCGGACGGACCGCCGCCGCCGCGCTCAGTTGATCTCCAGGCGCTGCATGCGGTAGCGCAGCGCCCGGAACGTGATGCCCAGCAGCCGCGCGGCCGCCGTGCGGTTGTAGCGGGTTTTTTCGAGCGCGCGCACGATGGCCTCACGCTCGATCTGATCGAGGTAGTCGGGCAGGGACTCGGGGATGCCGTCTTCGGTGACCCGCGCCGTGCGATGGCTGGCGTGGGTGATCACCGGCGGCGCGGCCTCGCGCTCGTCGGCCTCGCTGTCGCTGACCGTGGGCCGCAGCCCGAGGTCCTCGACGTTGATCACTTCCCCGTTGGAGAATGCCAGCGCCCGCTCGAGGATGTTCTCGAGCTCGCGGACATTGCCCGGGAAAGTGTAGGTCTGCAGATAACGCGAGGTGACGCTGGACAGCCGGGGCGGCGCACCGGTGCCCGACCGCGCGGCCAGCTTGAGCAGGATGGCATCGGCCAGGATCGGCACGTCCTCGGGGCGCTCGCGCAGCGCCGGCAGCTTGAGTTCGATGACATTGAGCCGGTAGTACAGGTCCTGCCGGAATCGTCCGGCCGCCACACACTGCGCCAGGTCCTGGTGGGTGGCACTGATGATGCGCACGTCGACCGGCTCTTCGGTGGTCGCGCCGACCTTGCGGACCCGCTTCTCCTGGATGGCCCGCAACAGCTTCACCTGCATCGGCAGCGGCAGGTCGGCCACCTCGTCGAGGAACAGCGTGCCGCCGTGGGCGGCCTGGAAAAAGCCGTCGCGCTCCTGGTCGGCGCCGGTGAAGGATCCCTTGCGATGGCCGAAGAACTCGGACTCCATCAGCTGCTCGGGAATCGCGCCGCAGTTGACCGCCACGAAGGGCTGGCGCGCACGCGCCCCGCAGGCGTGCACCAGGCGCGCCGCCAGCTCCTTGCCCGAGCCGGACTCGCCGGTGATCGACACAGGCGCCATGCTGCGCGCCAGGCGAATCACCTGTGAGCGGACGGCGGCGATGGCATCGGACACGCCGAGCATGTCGCGCGCGGGATCGGGGGCAGCGGCATCGGCACCGGCCGCCGGCGCGGCAACCGGGACCTGGATCGCGCCGCGCACCAGGCTGCGCAGAGACTCGAGCGCGACCGGCTTGGCGAGATAATCGAAGGCACCTGCCTTCAGCGCGGCCACCGCGTTCTCGGCGCTGCCAAAGGCGGTGATCACCGCCACCGGCGTGCTCGGATGCTGGCGGGCGATGGTGGTGACCAGGTCGATGCCCTCGCCGTCCGGCAGGCGCATGTCGGTCAGGCACAGCGCATAGCCGCCACGGGCCAGCAGCCGATGCGCATCGGCCAGGTTGGCCGCGCAATCGACATCCAAGCCCATGCTGACCAGCGTGATTTCGATCAGCTCGCGCAGGTCGGCTTCGTCGTCGACGACCAGCACGCGGGGAATGCGCGAAGGCGGCCGAGGGGTCGGTGCCGTGTCGTGGCTCATTGCCGGGGCCGGATCACGAACGCGCTGCGGTAGGGCATGTCCTGGTCACGGCTTTCGTAGCGGATGCTGGCGCCATTGGCATCGCAGAACTCGCGGGCCAGGTACAGGCCGAGGCCGGTGCCTCGCGCCTCGGAGGTGAAGAACGGTTCGAACGCGTGCTTGAGCATGTCGGGCGAAAGCCCAGGGCCATCATCGGCGACGATGAATTCTAATCGATCATCGGCCGCGCGCCGCCATGCGATCCGGATCGCCCCCGCGCCCGACCCGGCATAGCGCAGGGCGTTGGTGAGCAGGTTGACCAGCACCTGGCGCAGCTGATGCGCATCGAACAGGATCGGCTCGGGCGCCTCGATGGCCAGCACGATGCGGGTGGCATCGACCTGGCCGCTGGCCATCAGCTCGGCCAGTACGCCCTGCAGGAACTCGCCGACCGCCAGCGGTTCGGGTGTGGGCCGGTCGCGCCGGGCGATCGACAGCACGTCCTCGACGATCCGGTCGATCCGCACCGAGTTGTCCTCGACGATACGGCCCAGTCGGCGCGCCAGCGGCGTCTCGAGCTGTTCGGCCAGCAGGCTGTTGGCATGCCGGATGGCGGCCAGCGGATTTCGGATCTCGTGGGCAATCGAGGCCGACAGACGGCCCATCGAGGCCAGCTTGAGCTGCTGCGCGCGCTCTTCGACCTGGCGAAGGTCTTCGATGACCAGCACGCTGTCGCCGGCCAGGTGGCCCGGATCGGGCTCGAGGTGCCGCACACGCACCCGATGGGCGATCTTGCCGGTGCCCAGGTCGACCTCGATCTCGCGATCGGGCGCCAGGCGCGCACGCGCCAGCCGCTGCAGCGACTCGGCCTGGCCGGCGGCGCCCAGCAACTGCTGCGCCGACCGGTTCATGGTGCGCACGCCGCCGTGCTCGTCGAGCAGGACGACGCCCTGCGGCGATTCGGAGATCACCAGCCGGGTGATCGCCAGCTGCGAGCGCAGGTCGTCGCCGCGCCGCTGGGCCAGCGCCTCCTGCGCCGCCAGGCGGGTGGCCAGCCAGCTGACCACGATCGCCACCGCGAAGCAGGCCAGACCGGTCAGCGCCGCCTGCACCAGCCCGGCCGCGTCGAAGCCATCGGGCTGCAGCGCGCGCAGGGAACTCTCGCCCAGCAGCAGCAGGGTCGCCAGCGCCGCGAAGAACGCGGCCATTCGCGGCACGCACAAGACCGCCGCACCGGCGACCGCACCGATCATCAGCACCCCGACGCCACTGCGCCCGCCCCCGGCCGCATGCATCAGGGAAACGAGCGCCAGCAAGTCGGTGAAGACGTGGACGATCAGCTGCATGTGGAACCAGGGACGCAGCCGGGTGATGGACGCCGCGAAGACCAGTGCGCCCGCGAGGTAGGCCGAGCCGATCGTGATGAACTCCCGGCGATCGAACCCTTCGCCGGCGGCCTGGCCCGTGTTGTCGAGCACGACCACCGTCAGCAGCAGCAGCACCAGCACCAGGCGGCTGATCGCCAGGAAGCGCAGGGACGTCCAGAACGATTCGGTCGGCACCGGCCACAGGCCGACGTCGGGCGACGTGACCGTCGCCGGCGCGGCGCCAGGCGTTCGTTCAGGTGGCGTCGGCATCGCGGTGCTCGACCCCGCAGTAGTGGCGCCCGCGCGCGGCGACCATGTCCGAGGCCGGCGACCAGGCGCCGCAGTGGGCGCACGCGAGCATTTTTTCCCCCTCCGCAGGCGTCTTGCCACCCCGGGGGTGCGGCGCCCCGGATCGCCCGGCCGCCTCGGCCTGGGCACGGCGCTCGCGGGCCAGCGCCGCGGCCTGCGACTTGCGCTGGAAGAGCACGAACAGACGCATGCCCGCATACACGAGCGCGATCACCACGATCCAGCTGAGGAGTTTGCCCATGGGCTTTTCGGTGACGGAATCCGGAGCGAGGGCGGCACAGGGCAGCCGCTCAGGCGCGCTGCAGCACCACTTCGATCACGAAACGGCTGCCCACGTAGGCGAACAGGAGAACGGTAAAGCCGGCCAGCGTGAGCCGCAAGGCCGTGCGTCCGCGCCAGCCGCGCAGCCGGCGCCCGGCCAGCAGCACTCCGAACAGCACCCAGGCGGTGACCGCGAACACCGTCTTGTGGTCGAGACGCATCGGCCGCCCGAAGGTGGCCTCGGAAAAGAGCACCCCGCTCAGCACGGTGAGCGTGAGCAGCACGAAGCCGATCAGGATGAAGCGGAACAGCATGCGCTCGAGCGCCAGCAGCGGCGGAAGCTCTTCGATCCAGCGCCCGAACAGCGATGTCCCTCCCCCGTTGCCGGAGTGCAGCGCGCGCTCGGCGGCCGTCATCAGGGTGGCGTGCAGCGCCGCCAGCATCAGCACGCCGTAGGCCAGCGTGCCCACCAGCAGATGGGGCAGGAACAGGGGCCGGGTGCTCTCGAGCGCGAAGTCGGAGCCCGGGAACAGCAACGGCAGGGTGGCGGTGACCGCGGCCACCGGCAGGACGAGCAGGCGCAGCGCCTGCACGCGCACCGACAGCCCCTCGAGCCACAGCAGGACCACGCCGATCCAGAACGTCGCCGACAGCGCCTGGGCGAAGCCGAAGTGAAAGCCCGGTCCCTCGCCGATCGCCAGATAAAGTGCGAACGCGTGCGCCAGCGCGCCGCCGGCCAGCAGCAGCGAGGCATGCCAGCGCACCGGCCGGGCGGGCCCCGACCGCCGGGGCCCGGCCCCTCGGCCCGCGCGCCCTTCAGGGCAGACAGCCACGCCGGCAAGTAGAGCGCCGCCGTCAGCAAGGTGGCGATAACCAGTAGAATCGACATCGGTCCCGCATCTATGGGAAGCGGACCAGTTTACTCCAAGGCCATGCTCGAAAATCTCTCCCAGCGGCTCGCCCGCGTCGTCAAGACCCTTCGCGGCGAGGCCCGCCTCACCGAAGCCAACACGCAGGACATGCTGCGCGAAATCCGCATCGCGCTGCTCGAGGCCGACGTGGCCCTGCCGGTGGTGCGCGACTTCATCGCGCGGATCAGCGAACAGGCGCTGGGCCAGGAGGTGATCTCCAGCCTCACCCCGGGCCAGGCGCTGGTCGGCGTGGTGCATCGCGAGCTGACCGACCTGATGGGCGGCTCGTCGGCCGAACTCAATCTGGCCACCACCCCGCCGGCGGTCATCCTGATGGCCGGCCTGCAGGGCGCGGGCAAGACCACCACGGTCGGCAAGCTGGCCAAGTGGCTGCGCGAGACCCAGCGCAAGAAGGTGCTGACGGTCTCGTGCGACGTCTATCGCCCGGCGGCCATCGAGCAGTTGCGCGCCGTCACCGCCCAGGCGGGTGCCGACTTCTTCCCGTCCACGCCCGACCAGAAGCCGGCCGACATCGCGCGCGCCGCGGTGCAGTGGGGCAAGACCCACTACCACGATGTGCTGCTGGTCGACACCGCCGGGCGCCTGGCCATCGACGAGGCCCTGATGGCCGAGATCGCCGAGCTGCACGCGCAGCTCGAGCCGATCGAAACGCTGTTCGTCGTCGATGCGATGCAGGGCCAGGATGCGGTCAACACCGCGAAGGCGTTCCGCGAGACGCTGCCGCTCACGGGCGTCGTGCTGACGAAGATGGACGGCGATGCGCGCGGCGGCGCGGCGCTGTCGGTCAAGGCGATCACCGGCAAGCCGATCAAGTTCGTCGGCGTCGGCGAAAAGCTCACCGGCCTGGAGGGCTTTCACCCCGAGCGCATGGCCAACCGCATCCTGGGCATGGGCGACATCCTGTCGCTGGTCGAGGAAGCGCAGAAATCCGTCGACCAGGGCGCCGCCCAGGAACTGGCCGCCAAGCTCAAGTCGGGCAACAAGTTCGACCTGAACGACTTCCTGGTCCAGCTGTCGCAGATGAAAAAAATGGGCGGCCTGTCGTCGCTGATGGACAAGCTGCCGGCGCAGATGCAGGCGGCGGCCGGTCAGGCCGACATGTCTCGGGCCGAAAAGGACATGAAGCGCATGCAGGGCATCATCCATTCGATGACGCCGGCCGAGCGCACCAAGCCGGAACTGATCAAGGCCAGCCGCAAGCGGCGCATTGCCACCGGCGCGGGGGTCCAGGTCCAGGAAGTGAACCGGATGCTGTCGCAGTTCGAGCAGATGCAGTCGATGATGAAGAAGATGCAAAAGGGCGGGCTGGCCAAGATGATGCGCGGGATGAAGGGGATGATGCCGGGAATGCGCTAGTCGCCCGTCCTCGAGACGCCCGGGCGCCCGCGCTACACGCGGCCCGCATGGCGCACAGCCCCCGGCGACCCGGCCCCCGCATCAACGACCAAGCAGGCCAGACCCAGCCCAGCCACGCCGCCCCCGATTCCCTGTCAGCCGTGGACGTCCGGTTCGCCGGCCGCCGCCGCCGTGCCCTGATCGATTGGCGCAATCGCTACACCGGCCAGCGCGCTCGGGTCGCTGCCCGGCAGTCGCCGCGGTCGCGGCACGTCACTGCGCGCGCCGGCCAGCCCGTGGTCCTGGCAGGGCGGCAATACCGGCCTGGTGGGCGGAGGCACGCCCGACGACTCGGGTGCCGCGGTCTTGCTGTCGCTGGCGCGCATGAACAAGATTCGCGCCATCGACACCGAGAACGACACCATCACCGTCGAGGCCGGCTGCATCCTGGCCAACGTGCAGCAGGCCGCCCGCGACGCGGGCCGGCTGTTCCCGCTGTCGCTGGCCGCCGAGGGCTCCTGCACGATCGGCGGCAACCTGGCGACGAACGCGGGCGGGGTCCAGGTGCTGCGCTATGGCAATGCCCGCGACCTGTGCCTGGGGCTGGAGGTCGTGACGCCCGCCGGCGAGATCTGGGACGGCCTGCGCGGCCTGCGCAAGGACAACACCGGCTACGACCTGCGCGACCTGTTCATCGGGTCCGAAGGCACGCTGGGCGTCATCACCGCCGCCACGCTCAAGCTGTTTCCGCTGCCGGCCGCGCAACTGACCGCCTTCGCCGCCGTGCCCGACGTCGAGTCGGCGGTGGCGCTGCTCAACCTGGCCAAGCGGCGGCTGGCCGCCTCGCTGACCGCGTTCGAGCTGATCAGCGAGTTCTGCCTGACGCTGGTCGACAAGCACTTCCCGCAGTCCCGCCGCCCGCTCGAGGCGCGCTCGCCGTACTACGTGCTGCTGGAGTCGTCCGACGCCGAAAGCGCCGAACACGCGCAGGCCCTGTTCGAATCCCTGATGGCCGAGGCGCTGGAGTCGGGTCTGGTCACCGACGCCGCGGTGGCGGCCTCGATCGCGCAGTCCAAGGCCTTCTGGGGCCTGCGCGAGAACATCCCGCTGGCTCAGGCCATGGAAGGCAAGAACATCAAGCACGACATCGGTGTGCCGATCTCATCGATCGCCCGCTATGTCGATGAGACCAATTCGGCGCTGGCGCAAGCCGCGCCGGGAGTGCGCATGGTGGTATTCGGCCACCTGGGCGACGGCAACCTGCATTACAACGTCTCGCCCGCCGAAGGAGCCGACGCCAACGCGTTCATGGACAGCGAGCCCCTGGTCAATCGGGTTGTCTACGATGCCGTTGCCAGGCACCACGGCTCGATCTCGGCCGAACACGGACTGGGCCAGCTCAAGCGCGAAGACAACGTCCGTTACAAATCGCCGGTCGAGCTGGCGCTGATGCGCTCGATCAAACAGGCCCTCGACCCGCTCGGCATCATGAATCCCGGAAAAGTGCTGCCCTGATTCCAGCGGCAGCCTGCCCCTGCGGACGCTCGCGTCGACCTGACCGGCCCGGCAGTGTTCGGCGGGCGGGCCGCCGTCCGGGCGCAGGGGCGACACCCACCCATCGCCCGAACAGAGCCCGGGTTCTCAGAGGCAGTTGCGGCGGCCCGAGGCAGCGCCCAGGGCAGCGCCCGGGGCGGTGCTCCGGGCGGCAGGCAGGGTGCTGGGCTGTGGCAGCGCCGTGCCGGGCGCCTTGCGCGGCTCCGGGCGATCCAGGGTCTGCTGCCAGCGGTGCCGAGCCGAACCGATCGGCCGGACGTAGGCCGAGACCGGCGCCGAGACGGCCGCCGGCTTGTCGGCCGCGGCCATGCGACCCGCCGCGGCATCCGCATCCTGCGGGCAGGGGTTGGAGGGGCTGCCGGACAGGATAGGAGAGCCTGGAAGATTGCTTGGCCCCGCCTCTCGGGACGCGGCTGCCATGCTGGCGGGATCGGTCGCCGGGCCGGAGCCCGTGCCGCCGGGCCGCTCTGGCCTGTCTGGCCAGCCGGGCTGGCGGAAACGGCGGGCGCTGCGGGCGTTGCCGGCGCGGCATACGGCGAAGGGTGTGCCGCCGGTGTGCCGGACGACAAGGTCTGCTGCCACTTCATCGCCGGCGCAGCAGCAGCCGCAGTGGCCGGGGCCGCCGCCAACCATACCCCGACAGACAGCAGGCCCACGCCGAAGGCGCGTTTCAAAAGGGTGGAACGTATCGGCATCGGCATGAACAGGGATCCGGTTGAACAGCCCGCCTGCTCATGCAAACATCGTACCAGCTTTCCAAGTCATTGATTCGAAAACCAGGGCAACTGACCATGGCGCCGAACTGTCAATTCGGCTGACATGAGCAAAGTCACCTGCCCCGCACGTGCTCAATCCTCGAAGGGCAGGCCCACATAGTTCTCGGCCAGTGCGGCAGACGCCGCCCGCGAGCCCACCAGGTAAGCCAGTTCCGCCTCCTGGATCCGCTGCCCGAAGGCCCCGGTGTCGGGGAATCGATGCATGATCGAGGTCATCCACCACGAGAAGCGCTCGGCCTTCCAGACCCGGCGCAGGCAGCGCGCGGAGTAGCTGTCGATGCCCTCTTCATGCCCGGTGCGGTAGTACTCGATCAGCGCGCGCGAGAGATACCGGATGTCGGAAGCGGCCAGGTTGAGGCCCTTGGCGCCGGTCGGCGGCACGATGTGGGCGGCGTCGCCGGCCAGGAACAGGCGGCCGAAACGCATCGGCTCGGCGACGAAACTGCGCAGCGGGGCGATGCTTTTTTCGATCGAGGGGCCGGTGATCAGGGTGGAGGCGGCAGGCCCGTCGAGGCGGGCGCGCAATTCGTCGAAGAACCGCTCGTCCGACCAGTCCTCGACGCGTTCGTCCAGCGAGCACTGCACGTAGTAGCGGCTGCGCGTGCGCGAGCGCATGCTGCACAGGGCAAAGCCGCGCTCGTGGTTGGCATAGATGAGTTCAGGCGAGACCGGGGGCGTGTCGCACAGCACACCCAGCCAGCCGAACGGATAGACCCGTTCGAAGGTGCGCAGCACCGAGGCCGGCACACAGGTTCGCGACACGCCGTGGAATCCGTCGCAGCCGGCGATGAAATCGCAGCTGAGCTCGTGCGGCACACCGTCCTTCGTGTAACGCACCCGCGGCCTGTCGCCGTCGACATCGTGCAGGCTGACGTCTTGCGCCTCGTAGACCGTGCGCGCGCCCGATGCGGCGAGCGCCTGCATCAGGTCGCGGGTGACTTCGGTCTGGCCATAGACAGTCACGCACTGGCCCCCGGTCAGCTCGCGCAGGGCGACCCGATGGCGTTCGCCGCCAAAACACAGCTCGATGCCATCGTGCACCAGTCCTTCGCGCCGCAGGCGCTCGCCGACCCCCGCTTCGTGCAGCAGATCGACTGAGGCCTGCTCGAGCACGCCGGCCCGGATGCGGCCCAGCACGTACTCTGCGCTGCGCTGCTCGAGCACGATCGCTTCGACTCCGGCGCGCTGCAGCAGCTGCGCCAGCAGCAGGCCGGCCGGCCCCGCCCCGATGATCGCCACCTGAACTCTCATTCGTCTCACTCCGGGACCGTGCTCGTCGACAGGCTCGAAAGAGTACCGGCAATCGCCGGGCCGGCCAATGGCGCCAGCCCGCAGGTGTGCACAATCACCGGCGCACGAGACGAGATTGCCCATTGCGCCGGCCAAGGCCGGCATCCGCGCTTAGAATCCACGCTCTCGCAGCAACCCGACCGCCATTCCCCCATGACCGACGTCCGCACCCCCGCCCGTTCCCCCGGCGCGCGCTTCAAGCGCGCGATCACCACAGCCGAACTCGACCACCTGCACCGGGACACGGTGGTGTCGGGGCTGGGCATCGAATTCACCCACGTGGGCGAGGACACCCTGAGCGCACGCATGCCGGTGGATCGCCGAACCGTGCAGCCGGCCGGAATCCTGCACGGCGGCTCATCGGTGACGCTGGCCGAAACCCTGGGCAGCGTGTGTGCCTGGATGAGCCTGGATGAGGGCTGGAACGCGGTCGGGCTGGACATCAACGCCAACCACATCCGCGCGGTTCGCGAAGGCTGGGTTCATGGCCATTGCCGCCCGGTGCACGTGGGCCGCAGCACCCAGGTCTGGCAGATCGAGATCGAGGACGAAAGCGGGCGCATCGTGTGCACCTCGCGCATCACGATGGCGGTCGTGCCGTCGCAGAAGGTGGCGCGCCCAGCTTGAATGCCCATTTCTGCATCGCGCGCATGACGGCATTGGGGTATTCGGGCCGGCCGCGGCTGCCGTTGTAGCGGCCCAGCGCCAGATAGAGGTCGCCGCGCTCGAGATCGATGTAGTGGCGCAGGATGTTGCAGCCGTAGCGCAGGTTGGTGCGCATGTCGAAGAGCTTCGAGGCATCGCCATCGCCGATCGCATCGGCCCAGAACGGCATCACCTGCATGTACCCGCGGGCGCCCGCATACGACACCGCATACCGGCGGAAGTAGCTCTCGACCTCGATGAGCCCCAGCACCAGCTGAGGATCGAGACCGGCCCGTGCCGCTTCGTAGCGCACGGTTTTCAGGAACTCGATGCGGGTCTGGTAATCCGGCTTCCAGCGGCGCGGCAGACGGTCGGACATCGACGCCAGCCAGTCGACCTTCTCCTGGATGGTGGTGAACTGCGGCTCGGGGGCCGAGCGGTCTGCGGCCACCGCGGCCGACAAGGCGCCGCGCACCGCGGCGCTCATCGGCAGGTATTGCTGGGCACCCGCCTGGACGGCCTGACCCCAGAGCAGGCCGGCTCCCAGCAGGCAGGCGGTGGCGGCGCGGGCGGACGCGCGCGCCAGACGCCGCAGCACCCCGCCGCGCACCGGCTGCGCCGACCCGCTGCTGTTCACGCCAACCCGGCCCCGAAGAACTCTGCCAGCGCCTGCGCGCAGGCCTGCGGCTGCTCTTCGGCAACGAAATGACCGCAGTCGAGCGCGACTTCGCGAACGTCGTCGGCCCAGCGCTGCCAGGTCGCCAGAGGCGACTGGCTCGAGAGATAGCGGATGGCCCACATCGCCAGCACCGGGCATGCCAGCTTGCGGCCCGCGTCGCGGTCGGCCCGGTCGTGGGCGACGTCGACCGTAGCCCCGGCGCGATAGTCTTCACAGCAGGCCACGACCGTGGCCGGCTGCGCGAAGCTGCGCTCGTAGTCGGCCAGGGCCGGGCCTTCGATGGCGCTGAAGTCGCCCGCCCAGCGGCGCAGCAGGTGATGCAGGTAGAAGCGGGGATCGGCCCCGATCAGGGTTTCGGGCATCGGCGCCGGCTGGGCCAGAAAGGCCCAGTGATAACTGCGCAATGCGCCCGCCATGCCCATGCGGTCCCACATCTCGATCGTCGGCACGATGTCGATCGGCGCCAGCGCGGCGACGCTCTCGGGCACATCGAGCGCCAGCCGATAGCCCACGCGGGCCCCGCGGTCGTGGCCGGCCACGAAGAAACGCGGAAAGCCCAGCGAACGCATCAGCGCGAGCACGTCCTGGGCCATCGCGCGCTTGGCGTAATGGTCATGCGCGGCGTCGGGCGCCGGGCCCGGACTGCGGCCATAACCGCGCAGGTCGGGCACGACCACCGTGTATTGGCCGGCCAGCAGGGGAGCCACCCGGTGCCAGGCGGCATGGGTCTGGGGGAACCCATGCAACAGCAGCACCGGCGGCCCGCTGCCGCCCTTGCGGTAGTAGACCTCCGAGTGATCGAGCGTCAGGCGCCCTTCGTCGAATCCGTCGAACATGTCGAAGCCTTCTGGATCAGATCTCGGCCAGGCTGGCTTGCAGCACGGCCATCACCTCGGCGAGCGCCACCGCCTGCATCTGCAGGCCCTGACGACGCACCAGTTCCACCTTGCCTTCCTTCAGGCTGCGATCCCCGATGGTGACGCGCAGAGGAACCCCGATCAGCTCCCAGTCGGCGAACATCACGCCCGGGCGCTCGTCGCGGTCGTCGAGAATGACGTCGACGCCGGCCTCGGTCAGCTGGCGATACAGATCATCGGCCACTTCGCGCACGGCTTGCGACTTCCCATAGCCCAACGGCACAACAACGACCTCGAACGGCGCGATCCGGCGCGGCCAGATGATTCCGCGGGCGTCGTGGTTCTGTTCGATGGCGGCGCCCAGCAGGCGCGTGACGCCGATGCCGTAACAGCCCATCTCGATGACCTTGCTCTTGCCGTCGTCGTCGATGAAGGTGGCGTTCATGGCCGACGAATACTTGGTGCCCAGGTAGAAAACGTGGCCGACCTCGATGCCCCGCTGAATGGCCAGCACCCCCTTGCCATCGGGCGAGGGATCTCCTTCGCGCACATTGCGCAAGTCTTCGACCATCAGCTCGACCCCGTGGGCGGTCAGTGCCGGCAGCACGTCGCGCTCCCAGTTCACGCCGGTGAAGTGGTGGCCGGGCACGTTGGCTCCGCAGACGAAATCGCTCATCAGCGCCACGGTCCGATCGGCGACCACCCTGACGGGCAGCACGGTGCTGATCGGACCCAGATAACCGGGCGGGCAGCCGAAGGCCTGAACGATCTCGGCTTCGGTCGCGAACCGGAATCCCTTGAGTCCGGGGATCTTGCCGGCCTTGATCTCGTTGAGATCGTGATCGCCGCGCACCAGCAGCAGCCAGACCTGCGCGACCGCGCCGGGTCGGGCGCCCTCCGGCGGGTCGACCGCCAGCACCAGCGACTTGACCGTGTCGGTGAGCGGCAGGCCCAGCAGCGCGGCGACGTCTTCACAGCGCGCCGCACCGGGCGTGGGCGTGTTGACCAGCGGCTGGCTGGCGGGCGCGCGCGCGGCGAGCAGCGGCAGGGCCTCGGCCAGTTCGACGTTGGCCGCGTAACCGGACTCCGGGCACCAGGCGATGGCGTCTTCGCCGGTGTCGGCGATGACCTGGAACTCATGGCTCGCCGAACCGCCGATGGCGCCGGTGTCGGCCGCCACCGCCCGGTAGGTCAGGCCCATGCGGTCGAAGATGCGCACGTAGGCATCGAACATCACCTGGTAGCTGGCGAGCGCGGCCTCCTTGCTGCGGTCGAAGGAATAGGCGTCCTTCATGGTGAATTCGCGTCCGCGCATGATGCCGAAACGCGGCCGCCGCTCGTCGCGGAACTTGGTCTGGATGTGATAGAAATTCTTGGGCATCTGCCGGTAGCTGCGGATCTCGTGCCGGGCGATGTCGGTGATCACTTCTTCGGAGGTGGGCTGGATGATGAAGTCGCGCTGATGCCGGTCCTTGACCCGCAGCAATTCGGGACCGTACTGCTCCCAGCGCCCGGACTCCATCCAGAGTTCGGCCGGCTGCACCACCGGCATCAGCAGTTCGACCGCGCCGGCGCGATTCATTTCTTCGCGGATGATGCCTTCGATGCGCCGGATGACGCGCAGGCCCATCGGCATGTAGTTGTAGATGCCGCCCGCCAGCTTGCGGATCATGCCGGCCCGGGTCATCAGCTGATGGCTGACGATCTCGGCATCGGCGGGCGCTTCCTTGAGCGTTGAGACGTGAAACTGCGAGGCTTTCATATCGTGACCGTCTATATAATCGTTTCATTCTAAGGGATCGAGGGGTTGGCCCATGCTGGACCGAGATGGCTACCGCCCCAACGTAGGGATCATCCTGGTCAACCAAAAGAACGAGGTCTTCTGGGGTAAGCGGGTTCGAGAGCACTCATGGCAGTTCCCGCAGGGCGGGATCAAGCGCGGCGAATCGCCCGAACAGGCGATGTTCCGCGAGTTGCACGAAGAGGTCGGCCTGCATCCGGAACATGTCCGGATCATCGGCCGGACTCGCGAGTGGCTGCGCTATGAAGTGCCGACCCAGTGGGTGCGCCGAGAGTGGCGCGGCCACTACCGCGGTCAGAAGCAGATCTGGTTTCTTTTGCGGCTCGTGGGGCGCGACACCGACGTGCACCTGCGGGCCACCGACCATCCGGAGTTCGATGCCTGGCGTTGGAACGAGTATTGGATACCACTGGAGTCTGTGATCGAGTTCAAGAGGGATGTCTATCGCCAGGCGCTGGACGAACTCGCGCGTTTTCTGTTCGAACCGCAGGAACCGATCCGGTTTCTGCGCCAGCGCCCGCGCAGCCGCGGCCGCACGGGCGCGAGCAGCACGGCGGCGGACGAGACGGCGGGTGCTCCCCCGGTCGAGGGTCCGGCGCTGCCACCGGCAAGCGCCGGGGAGAGCCCATGATGCTGTCACGCCTTTGCACGGCCCGGACATGGCTGTCGGGCGCCCTGCTGGCCCTGGCGCTCGCGGCTCCGCCGGCTGGTGCGCAGTCGCTGTTCGGCCTGCTCGGCGAAGAAAAACCCCCTGTCGAACCGATGCTGCCGGCCGCGCTGCCCGTGCCCTCGAGCCAGACCATGATCGAGTTCTACGTCAGCCCGACCACCACCAACCGCTTCGCGATCGACGGCGCCACCCTGGCGATCGACCAGGAGCGGCTGGTGCGGTATGCGCTGGTCGTCACCAGCCGCAGTGGCGCGCGCAATGTGTCGTACGAGGCGCTGCGCTGCGACCGCGGCGACCGTCGCCTGCTGGCCATCGGCCGGGCCGATGGCAGCTGGGCCCTGCTGGCCGACAGCACCTGGCGTCCGATCAACGGCGGCGACGCCGTCAATCGCCAGCACCTCGAGCTGTACAGCCGCCTTTGCTCGGGCGGCGCGGCAGCTGCAACCCGGCCCGATCGGCTGATTGCGCTGCTGCGAGCCGAACCCCGCATCGAGCCCTGAGCCGCCCGGACCGGCGTCCGATCCGGGCCGGCGCCCGACAGGCACCCGAGCGGCGCCCGACAGACGCCGATGCCGGGGCGCGGATCGCTCAGCCGGCCGGCGCCGGCAAGGCCACCGCCAGACGCTCGGCCCAGGGCGCAAGCGCCGGCAGGATCGAGCCGTGAAGGGCGAGCCCGAGATCGAGCTGCTCGCGCTTTCGGGCCAGCCCCCGTTCGCCAGGCACCCGAACCGGCACCGCCGGATCGCGCGGCGCCGACCGATGGCAGGCGTCGACGATCCAGTCGGTCTGCCCGGTGAAGGCAGCCGTCCCGGCAAAGGCCGCCGGATCCCACAGCTGCAGGCACACCGTGGCGCCCCAGCCTTCCACCCGGTCGGCGCGGCCGTGGCCAGCCAGGCCACCGGTCATCGCCTCGATCAGCATCGCCAGCCCGTACCCTTTATGCCCGGCGTCCAGGCCGCCCAGGGGCAGCAGGGTGCCGGGCGGCTGCGTGAAGAACGCCGCCGGATCGCGGGTGGGCTGCCCCTGCGCATCGAGCCACCACGGATGGGCCCCGAGCTGGCCGGCGTTCTTCAGGCGGTTGGTCATGCCGTTGGTGGTGATCGACGCCGAGATGTCGATCATCACCGGATCGCCGGAGGTCGGAATGCCGACCGCCAGGGGATTGGGCGTGAAAACGGCCTGAGTGCCGCCGAACGGCGCGACACTGGCGGTGGCGGGGTCCGAGCAGGTCAGCATCATCAGCAGGCCGGCCCGCGCCACGGGTTCCAGGTAGGCCGCCAGGCAGGCGATGTGATGGGAGCGCCGGATCACCACCGTGGCGCTGCCGTGCATCTGGGCGCGTGGCCGGGCCCACTCGATGGCGCGGCGCACCAGCCAGGGGCCGGCCAGGCGATCGCCATCCCAAGTGGCGGCCACCGTGCGTTCGGCCAGCACGCGGGGTTCGCCCTGCGCCAGCATCGTGCCGCGCTCGAGCTCACCCAGGTAACCGGCCAGCAGCGCCAGTCCATGGGTATCGTGTCCGAGCAGATCGCCTTCGACCAGCACTTCGGCCACCGCCCGGGCGGGTTCCTGCGGCAGGCCGGAACGCGACAGCAGGGCGGTGGCAAATTCGACCAGAGACACCGCGGCGAAACGCGATGGCGCAACGGCAGTGCTCGCGGAACTCATCGCAGCCACTAGTAGACCGCGCGTCCGCCGGACAGGTCGAACACCGCGCCGGTCGAGAACGAACACTCTTCGGAGGCCAGCCAGCAGACCATGGCGGCGATCTCCTCGACCAGACCGAAGCGGGCCATGGGAATCTTGGACAGCATGAAGTCGATGTGCTGCTGCGTCATCTGCTCGAAAATGGCCGTGCGCACCGCGGCCGGCGTCACGCAATTGACGCGCACCCCGGTCTTGGCGGTTTCCTTGCCCAGGCTCTTGGTCAGCCCGATCACCGCCGCCTTCGAGGTGCTGTAGGCCGACGCATTGGGATTGCCGTCCTTGCCCGCGATCGAGGCGATGTTGATGACCCGGCCATAGTCGTTGCGCAGCATCTCGCGCACGGCCGCGCGGTTGCTGTAGAACACGCCGTTGACATTGACGTCCATCACCTGGCGCCAGGCCTGCGGATCGTATTCCCAGGTGGTGGTGTTCGGGCCGGTGATGCCGGCACTGCACACCAGGATGTCGAAGCGGCCGGTGCGCGCCGTCACCTCGGCGCCGGCCTGGGTGACCGCCGGTTCGTCGGTGACGTCGAGCGCCACGCCGTGGTGCGCGCCCTGGGCCACCGCCGGCAATGCCGCGGCTGCCGCCTGTGCTGCCGCGCCGTCGCGATCCCAGATCGTGACCCGGGCGCCGCTGCGGGCGAAGCGCTGGCAGATCGCCAGCCCGATGCCTGCCGCGCCTCCTGTCACCACCGCCGAGCGGCCGGACAGATCGATTTGATTCATGAAAGTGACTCCTCGGTGCCGTTGCGTGCGCGATGGTAGTGTCGCGTTCTCTTCCATTGCCGGTTCGCGCAGGAGTTTCGCATGAAAGTACTTTTCACCGACCACGACCTCCTCGACATCTCCCTGGAGCGCGACCTCTTCCGCGAGGCCGGCATCACGCTGATCGAGGCCCAATGCCGCAGCCAGCGCGAAGTGGTCGAAGCCTCCGAAGGCTGCAGCGCGCTGCTGATCCAATACGCGCCGGTGTCCGACGAAGTGTTTGCGGCCCGCCCGGGCATCGGACTGTGTTCGCGTATCGGTGCCGGCTACGACACCATCGACACCGCCGCCGCCCAGCGCCATGGCGTCTGGGTGGCCAATTCGCCCGACTACGGCGTGGGCGAGGTCTCGACGCACGCGCTGGCGATGATGCTCTCGCTGCTGCGAAACATCGCCCGCTACGACCAGGACATCCGCCAGGGCCAATGGCACTACAGCACGGCCGGACGCATCCCGCGCGCCACCAACCTGACCGTGGGCGTGATGGGGCTGGGCCGGATCGGCAAGCGCTTCGCGCACATCGCCCGCAACACCTTCGGCCAGGTCATCGCCTACGACCCGCACATCATCGACGGCGACTTCCCGGCCTACGTCAGGCGGGTGCGCTCGCTGGACGAATTGTTCTCGCAGGCCGATGCGGTCTCGATCCACTGCCTGCTCAACGACGAGACCCGCGGACTGGTCGGCGCGTCCCTGCTGCAGCGCATGAAGCCCGGCAGCTACCTGGTCAACACCGCGCGCGGCGCGATCGTCGACATCCCGGGTCTTCTCGAGGTGCTGGCCCAAGACCGCCTCGCCGGCGTCGGCCTCGACGTGCTGCCCGACGAACCGATCACCCGCGACCACCGTCTGCTGGCCGACCGGCGTGTCCTGCTGAGTCCGCACGCCGCTTTCTATTCGGCCGAGTCCGAGGTCGAACTGCGCCGCAAGGCGGCCCTGAACATCGTCACCTGGATGCGCACCGGCCGGCCGGACTATCCGGTCGTGGTCGGCACGCGACATCCGCCCGCCTGAAGGCGTCGCGCACGTCGGCTGACAACCGGTCAGGGCCGATGAACGGCCGCGGGGGTGGTGCCAGCGGCCGATCCGCTCACCAAGTGTGACATTGCGCCGTGCAGGCGCGCGGGCGCTGGGTCACACTGTTCGCAGTTCCGAATCTTCCCGCCGCATGCGCCTCCCGCTCGCCCGTTTTTTCCTGCAACGCTCCCTGACCTTCCAGGTCCTGAGCCTGGTGGTGATCTGCGCCGGCACCGTCGCGGCACTGCTGCTGGTGCTGGCAGGCGAAACCGGCCAATTCGATCCCGATCCGAACAGCGTCGCTCTGGTCGCCGGCAGCATGGGCCTGCTGGTGCTGGCCCTGGCCTTCGTCATTCCACTGGTGCTGCGCCCGCTGTCGCGGCTGACCGACGTGGTGACCGCAGTGGCCGCGCGGCGGGACTTCGCCATCCGCGCCGATGAATCGCATGCGCGCGAAGTGCGGCAACTGGCCGCCGCGTTCAACCAGCTGCTGGTCCAGATCGAGCAGCGCGACCATTCGCTGGCGCGCGAGCTCACCGAAAAGTCGGAGGCGCAGCAGCGGCTGGCTCAGCTGGCCCACTTCGATCCGGTCACGGGACTGCATAACCGCCACTACTTCAACCAGTCGGTCGAGCGCACCCTGGGCGGCCATCCCAATACCCAGCCGCTCGCGGTGATGTTCGTCGATCTCGACGACTTCAAGCAGGTCAACGACTCGCTGGGACACGCGACCGGCGATGCGCTGCTGCGCGAAGTGGCGCGCCGCCTGGCGGGATCGCTGCGCAAGACCGATGTGGTCTGCCGTCTGGGCGGCGACGAATTCGCGCTGATCCTGCCGCTGGCCGACGGCATGGTCGAAGCCAGCGCGGTGGCCGCCAAGCTGCTGGCCGCCTTGTCCATGCCCGTGCGGATCGCCGACCACGAGATGTTCATCGGCGCGAGCATCGGCGTGGCGCTGGCCAGCGCCGGCGAGATGGATCAGGGTGAACTGCTGCGCCGTGCCGATGTCGCGATGTACGAAGCCAAGGCCGCGGGCAAGGGCATCTACCGGATCTTCGAAGACCAGATGACGGTGCGTGCCTCGCGCCGGGCCGGCATGACGCAGCGCCTGCGCGCGGCGATCGAGGCAGACTCGCTGCGCCTGGCCTACCAGCCCCAGGTCGACCTGCGCGATGGCCGCGTGCTGCGCGTCGAAGCCCTGCTGCGCTGGCATGACGAAGAGCTCGGATCGGTCTCGCCGATCGAATTCATCCGGCTGGCCGAAGAGACCGGTTCGATCCACGCACTCGGACAATGGGTGCTGGACCGGGCCTGCCGCGATGCGCATGCGATGGGCGAGCGGCTTGGCCGTCCGATGCCGGTGGCGGTGAACATTTCGATGCGCCAGTTGTGCGACCCGGGTTTCGCGGACCTGGTCGACGACACGCTCGCGCGATACCAGCTCACCGGCCACATCCTCGAGCTCGAGGTCACCGAGAGCAGCCTGCTGGCCGACTGGGACGATATCGAAGAGACACTGGCGCGTCTGCGCGCCAGTGGCGTGCAGCTGGCGGTCGACGATTTCGGCAGCGGGTTCTCGTCGCTTCGCTCGTTGCGCCGGCTGCCGGTGCAGCGGCTGAAGATCGACAGCGGGTTCGTCGCCAATGTGCCCTCCGACCCCGCCGACACCGCCATTGTCTGCGCCATTCTGGGGCTGGCGCGCCAGCTGAAGCTGGGCGTGGTCGCCGAAGGCGTGGAGACGCAGGCGCAACTCGAACTGCTGCGCGAACTCGGATGCGAGGCGGGTCAGGGGTATCTGTTCCAGCGCCCGATGACGCTCGATGCGCTGGTGGTCCACCTGCTCGAATCTGTCGGCCCCGCCGACGCGCTCGCCTGATCCGGCAGGCCGCCGGGGGCGATGCCCCCCAAGCGGCCACCGGCAGGCGCGGGCCCGCGTTGCCGCGGGCCGGTCAGTCGCTCACAGCTTGAACTTGACCATTTTCTGGGTCTGCTGACCCAGTCCCTGGATGCCCAGGGTGACCACATCCCCCGCCTTCAGGAACTGCGGCGGCTTCATGCCCAGCGCCACGCCTGGCGGCGTACCGGTGGTGATGATGTCGCCAGGGTTCAGCGTGAACAGCGAACTGACGTAGGCCACCAGCGTTGCGCAATCGAACACCATGGTCTTGGTGTTGCCGCGCTGGCGCTTTTCGCCATTGACGTCCAGCCACATGTCCAGCTTCTGCGGGTTGCCGACTTCGTCCGGAGTGACCAGCCAGGGGCCCACCGGGCCGAAGGTGTCGAAGCCCTTGCCCTTGTCCCATGTCGGACCGCGTTCGCTCTGCCACTCGCGTTCGGACACGTCGTTGACGAGCACATAGCCGGCCACGTAGTCGAGCGCCGACTTCTTGCTGACATAGCGCGCACGGGTGCCGATCACGATGCCCAGCTCGACCTCCCAGTCGGTCTTGACCGAATTCTTGGGCAGCATCACGTCATCGTCCGGACCCTGCATGCACGACAGCGTCTTGTGAAAGACGATCGGCTCCTTGGGCACCGGGTTGCCGGTCTCGGCAGCGTGATCGGAGTAGTTCAGTCCGATCGCCACGAACTTGGTCGCTCCGCTGAATGGCACGCCATAGCGCGGCTTGCCGCGGACCAGCGGCAGCTTGTCCGGCTTGACCCTGGCGAGCTTCTTCAGCCCGGCCGGCGACAACTGCGCGGGGCCGATGTCGGCCACCACGCCGGACAGGTCGCGCAAGCGGCCTTCGGCATCGATCAGGCCGGGCTTTTCCTTGCCCGGCTTTCCATAGCGCACGAGTTTCATGAGTGGGGTTCTCCTCTGGTGGGTCGGTACGAGCGAAATCCAGGCGGCCGGATCGCTTCCGGCCGACCTGCCTGGTCAGATGGTCATGCCGCCGTCGACATTGAACATCTGGCCGGTGGCGAACGCGCTTTCGTCACTGGCCAGATAGATCACGATGGGGATGATCTCTTCGGGATTGGCGAGCCGGCCCATCGGCTGACGGGCCACGAACATGCGGCGGGCTTCGTCCATGTCGCCGAGCTGGCGCATGCGATCGTGCAGGCTGGGGGTCTCGACGGTGCCCGGCCCGATCGCGTTGCAGCGGATGCCCCTGGTGACGAAGTCGGCAGCCACCGACTTGGTCAGCCCGATCACCGCAGCCTTGGTGGTGCCGTAGATGAACCGGTTGGGCAGGCCCTTCACCGACGAACAGACCGAAGCCATGTTGATGATCGAACCGCCGCCATTGGCGACCATGCGCGGCAGCGCGGCCTTGATCGTGCGATACATCGAGCGCACGTTGATCGTGAAGCTGAAGTCCCAGTCTTCTTCGCTGCATTCGAAGATGCCGCCCTGATGCACGTAGCCCGCGCAATTGAACAGCACGTTCAGCACCGGCAGGCGGTCGATCAGCCCGGCGATGGCGGCGGGGTCGGTGACGTCCAGGTGGTGGGTACTCAGCGAATGCCCCGCGGTGCGCGCCTCTTCGGCGAGACTGGCCAGCAGGTCATCGCGGATGTCGGTGGCATGCACGATGGCGCCTTCACGCGCCATCGAGAGCGCCGCTGCGCGACCCATGCCCTGCGCGGCCGCGGTCACCATCACGGTCTTGCCAGCCAGTCTGCCTGCCATTTGCGCGTCTCCCCGATCCGATGTCGTGTTCAATGTCAGGCGAAGGGTATCGCATCGTTCGCACGGGTGCGAGACGCGCAAGCGTGCAGCGGTCCGGACCGCCGGGCACAACGCGCCGACCGCGCGCCTCGTCGCGTCGGGCGCAACACGATGGGCATCACTGCGTGAACTGCATCGCCGCCAGCCGCGCGTACAAGCCGCCGCGCGCGACCAGTTCCGCATGCGTGCCGCTGTCGATCAGGTGGCCGCGTTCGAAGACGATGATGCGATCGGCGCCGGTGATCGTGGCCAGCCGATGCGCGATGACCAGCGTGGTGCGCCCGCGCATGGCCTGCTCGAGCGCGGCCTGCACCGCCTGTTCGCTCTGGGCGTCCAGCGCGCTGGTCGCCTCGTCGAGCAGCAGCAGCGGCGGATTCTTCAGCAGCGCGCGCGCGATCGCGATCCGCTGGCGCTGGCCGCCCGACAGCCGTACACCGCGTTCGCCGACATACGTGCGGTAGCCCTGCGGCAAACGGTCGATGAATTCGTCGGCGTGGGCCGCCGCGGCCGCGGCCCTGACCTCGTCGTCGGAGGCCTCGAGCCGGCCGTAGCGGATGTTCTCCATCACATCGGCCGAGAACACCACGCTGTCCTGGGAGACCAGGCCGATGCGCTCGCGCAGAGCGGTCGGCTCGAACTGCCGCAGGTCGACCCCGTCCAGGCGAACGGCGCCGGACTGCGGATCGTAGAAGCGCAGCAGCAACGAGAAGACCGTGGTCTTGCCTGCCCCCGACGGGCCGACCAGCGCGATCGTCTCGCCGGGCTCGACCGACAGATTCAGATCGACCAGCGCGGCCTCGGCCGGTCGGGACGGATAATGAAAATTGACGGCGTCGAACGAGACCGAGGCACCGGCATGTCGGGCGCGGGCGGGCGCGCTGGGCGCGCTGGGCGATGCACCGGGCGATGCGCTGGCCGGAACCGGGCCCGGCGCAGGGCTCTTGCGCTCGGACGAAGCCCCGGGTCCGACGATCCGCGGCTGCGCGGCAAGCAGTTCGAGCAGACGCTCGGCGGCCCCGGCGGCACGCTGCACATCGCCCATGACTTCCGACAGTGCGCCCACCGAGCCCGCGACAATGGCCGCATACAGGATGAACTGGGTCAGTTCGCCGGCGCTCATGCGCCCCTGCAGCACCGCCTGGGCGCCCAGCCAGAGCACGAACACGATCGCACCGAACACCAGCACGATCGCCAGCGCCGTGAGGGTCGAACGCGCGCGGGTGCGCCGCACCGCGGCCTGGAAGGCCTCTTCGGTGGACGCGCTGAAACGCGCCGATTCGAAAGCCTCGCGCGCGTAGGCCTGCACGATCTGGATCGCCGACAGGGTCTCGCCGGCCAGTGCCGAGCTGTCGGCGATCCGATCCTGGCTGGCGCGCGACAGCTTTCTCACCCGCCTGCCGAACAGCAGGATCGGCAGGATCACGACCACCAGCAGCCCGACGATCAGCGAGGCCAGCTTGGCGCTGGTCGCCAGCAGCATCACGAGCCCGCCGATGAACAGCAGCGCGTTGCGCAGGCCCATCGAGACGCTGGTGCCGACCAGGGTCTGGATCAGCGTGGTGTCGGCCGTGAGGCGCGAGAGCACCTCACCGCCACGCAGGCTCTCGAAGAAGATCGGGTCCTGGCGCAGCACCCTCGCGTACACGGCTGCGCGCAGGTCCGCGGTGACGCGCTCGCCCAGCCAGGACACGAAATAGAAGCGCACGGCGGTGCCCAAGGCCAGGACGGTGGCCACGCCGAACAGCCCGAGGAACCAGGCATCGACGTGCCCGCCGCCGCGGGTCACCTCGGACTGCAGCGCCCGCGTCGCGAAGCCGACATCGATCAGCTGACGGAACGCGACCGGGATGGCCAGCGTCGCCACGGATGCGACCAGCAGCGCGATGGCCGCGGCCGCCACCCGCCAGCCGTAGGGCCGCAGGAAGGGCATCAGGCCGCGCAGCACCGCGAGCGAACTGCGCGCGGGCGGCGTCACCGGCGTCACGGGCGTCACCGGCGTAACGGGCGTAGCCGGCCCCGGCTCGGCCCGGGTCGGGGCGCGGGCGCCGGTCACGACACCTGCCCGGAATGCGGCCATTGCGCCAGCCACCCGATCGTGCCCAGCCTGAGCAGTCCCGCCAGCTCGCGGGTCACCGCGCCGCGCAGGCCCGCGTGATCGGCCAGATCGGCGCCGAACAGTCCGGGCACCGACAGCACAGCGCCGACCTGGTCCGCGGCCGAACCGTCGCCGCCGGACAAGGCCGCGCGCAGCTTGATCGACAGCGGGTCGCTGATCTCGTAGGCCTGTCCGGATTCGGTCCGCCCGCCCAGGAAGCGGATCCAGGCGGCCAGCACGAGCGCGCAGGCATCGATGCAAGCGCCCCGGTGCAGGCGGGCACGCACAGTGGGAAGCAGCCGCAGCGGCAGCTTCTGGGACCCGTCCATCGCAATCTGGGCGGTGCGGTGGGCAAGTGCCGTGTTCTCGAATCGGTTCATCAGTGCCTGACAGTAGGGAGCGGCGCGCTCGCGAAGATCTTCGGGCAGCGCGCCGATGGCCTCGGTGCGCCAGAAGCGTTCGACGAACGCGCGCACGGCCGGTTGGGCGACCGCCGCGTCGACCGTGTCCAGGCACGCGGGCACGCCCAGGTAGGCGATGGCCGAATGCGCCGCATTCAGCAGGCGCAGCTTCATGTCCTCGTACGGCGCGACGTCCGCCACGAACTGTACTCCGGCCAGCTGCCAGGGAGGACGGCCGGCCACGAACCGGTCTTCGAGCACCCACTGACTGAAGGATTCGGTCGACACCGGCCATCGGTCGCGCATTCCGAGCAGGCCTTGCATCCGATCGCGCAGCGCATCGGTGGTGTGGGGCACGATACGGTCGACCATGCCGTTGGGGAACGCGAGCTCCTGTTCGATCCAGCGGGTCAGCACGCCGCGCGATGCCGACGCCGCGCGCCCCCGGGCATCGGCGAAGCGCAGCAGCAGCGCGCGCGTCATGTCGCCGCTGGCCGCCAGGTTGTCGCAGCTCAGGACCGTGAATCCCGGCAGTCCTGCGGCTTGCCGCCGCGCGCAGGCGGCGAGCACGAACCCCAGCGCGGTGCTCGGTTGCGCCCCCGGGTCGAGATCGGCGCGGACCGCCGCATCGTCCAGATCGAGTTCTCCCCCGGGGGTGCGGCAGTAGCCTTTTTCGGTGATCGTGAGCGACACGATGCGGGTGGCGGGATCGGCCAGTCGCCGCACGATGGCTTCAGGCTCGTGCGGCGCCACCCGCACCTCGCGCAGCGAGCCGACGATCCGCGCGCGCTCGGGCCGCCCCGCACCCTGTTCGAGCAGCGCGTACAGGCCCTGCTGCGGGGCCAGCGCGTCGCGCATGTCGGCATGCCTCAGGCTGACGCCGACAATGCCCCAGCGCGGGTCCTGGGCCAGCACGTCGTCGGTGTAGACCGCCTGATGAGCGCGATGAAAGTTGCCGACACCGAGATGGACGATGCCCGGTTCGAGCACCGACCGGTCGTAGGCCGGGCGGATGACGGATTGCGGCAGCGCCGCCAGGCCGGCCTCGGAGAGCCACGGCGCCACGGTTCAGCCCGGTGCCAACGGCAGCGCCCCGCTCGGATCGGCCCACCGGTCGTTGGGCACGAGGGGGTACCAGCCCGGGCGGCCCGGATCGCGGTCGTAGGCATAGCCGCCCAGTTCCCTGAACAGCTCGTGATACTGGCGCAGCTTCTCGCGATCGAGCTGCACACCGAGGCCGGCTCCGGTGGGCACCGCGATCGCGCCATCCTGGTAGCGCATCTTGCCGCCGACGATGACATCGTCGAGCAGGTGGTGATAGTGGGCATCGGCCGCGTACCCGAGATTCGGCACCACGGCGCCCATGTGCAGCATGGTGGCCAGCTGGATGCCCAGTTCTCCGGACGAGTGCACCGCGACGCCCAGCCCGAAGGTGTCGCAGATCGCGGCCGCCTTGATGCAGGGGCGGATCCCGCCCCAGAAGGTGGTGTCGAGCAGGATCACGTCGACCGCGCGCTGGGCGACGTTGGCCGCGAGCTGCTCGAAATTGACCACCACGGTATTGGTGGCGGTGGGAATGCGCACGAACTCGCGCAGCCGGGCCAGCTGCGGCATGCCGAACACCGGGTCCTCGAAATAATCGTTGTTCAAGCCTTCGATGGCGCGGCCGAACTCGATCGCATCGCCCAGCGACAGCGCACAGTTGGGGTCGTAGCGCAGACGGTCGCCGGGCAGCGCGGCGGCCAGCGCCTGATAGCAGGCCAGCTCGTGGCGTGGCGGATAGACCCCGCCCTTGAGCTTGTGGGCCCTGAAGCCATGCTGCGCCTTGAGCTCCAGCGCGTGCGCGACGAGCTGCTCCGGAGTGCGCTCCTCGCGCTCGGGCGCGGCCGGCCCCGGATACCGGAAAAACAGGTACGACGCGAATTCGACCTGATCGCGCAGCCGCCCGCCCAGGAACTCGCTCACCGGGATTCCCAGCTTCTGGCCGATGATGTCCAGGCAGGCGAACTCGATGGCGGCGTGCACCTGGGTGCGGTTGTTGTACAGGCTGGCGGTGGGGTTGCAGATCGCGAATCGCAGCGCCTCGAGCCGGAACACGTCGTGGCCCTTCAGGTAGCTGATCAGGTCTTCTGCCGACTGGGTGGCGGCTTCGCCGCCACCGCCGAACTCGCCCAGTCCGACGTAACCGTCGTCGGTCTCGACCTCGACGATGGTGCGCACGAAGCGCCCCCAGTGCGCCCCGTTGCTATGCCGCAGGGGCGCCTGCAGAGGTACGGTGACCGGGGTGGCGCGTATGCGCGCGATGCGGGTGTCGCTCATGGAGATCAGACGAAGAAGTGGGCGTTTTCGGCGGCAATGTTGTCGATTGCCTCGAAGATGGTCGCCAGGTGCTCGCGCATCGCGCCGACCGCACCCGCGGCGTCCCCGTCGGCAACGCTGGCGACGATCGCGCGGTGCTCCTTCAGACGGCGGCGCGATCGGCCCGGATCGGCCAATGAAAGCCGCCTCACGCGGTCGAGCTGGGACTTGGCCTGGTGGATCACGTGCCAGGCGTTTTCGTGGCCGGCGGTGCGCGCCAGCAGCACGTGCAGGGCCTCGTCGGCCCGAAAGAACGCCACCGGGTCGTGGGCGGCCAGCGCGGCCGACTGCTCGGCCAGGTTGGCGCGCAGGGCGCGCCGCGCCGCGCCATCCATCCGGACCGCGCACAGCTCGACGATGCGGCACTCCAGCGTTTCGCGGATGAAGTGGTTGTCGCGCACCGCCCGCAGGTCGATGCGCGCCACGAAGGTGCCGACCTGGGGGATCACATCCAGGAAGCCATCCTCGGCCAGCCGCTTGAAGGCTTCTCGCACCGGCGTGCGGCTGACACCGAAGCTCTCGGCGATGCGGCTCTCGGACATCGCGGTGCCGGGCACGAGTTCGACCGACACGATCCGTTCGCGCAGCTGCTGATAGATGTCCGGACGGATCCGCCGGGCCGTGCCGCCGGCCAGGCGCGCGCCATCCGCCTTGATCGGACCGGACGTGGCCTGGTCGGGGGTGAGCATGTACACTAGTATACTAGTGAAAACAGATTGACGCAGTTCAGCCCGGACCGGCGCATCCGCCGTCCACGTCACTGCCAAGACCCTCACAAGGAGACAGCCGATGCTCGAATGCCAGGTGCACGGAGCCCAAGACCTGCGGGTGCGCGATGTGCCGATGCCTCGGCCCGGCCCTGGCGAGGTGCTGGTGCGCCTGGGCGCGGCCGGCATCTGCGGCTCGGACATGCACTACTACTTCCACGGCCGGGTCGGCCAGTTCGTCATCCGCGAGCCGCTGACCCCCGGGCACGAGGCCTCCGGCGTGGTGGCGGCGCTCGGCGACGGCGTCCAGGGACTGTCCGAGGGTCAGCCGATCGCGGTCAACCCGTCGCGGCCCTGCGGCCGCTGCCCGGCCTGCCGCGAGGGCCGCGAAAACCTGTGCAGCCAGATGCGTTTCCTGGGCAGCGCCAGCGTGTTCCCGCACATGCAGGGAATCTTTCGCGAGTACTTCGTGATGCCCGCCAGCCAGTGCGTGCCGCTGCCCGCGGGCGCGCTGACCGATATCTCGCTGGGCGAGATCGCCATGTCCGAACCTCTGTCGGTCGCGCTGCACTCGGCCAACCGGGCTGGGCCGCTGATGGGCCGCCGTGTGCTGATCACCGGCAGCGGCACGATCGGCTGCATGATGGTCATGGCCGCGCGACTGGCCGGCGCGGCGCACATCACGGTCACCGATGTGGTCGATCATCCGCTGTCGGTCGCCCGCCAGGTCGGTGCTGACCAGACCGTACGCACCGATCAGCTGCCCGCCGGCGCCACGCTGGCCGGCCTCGTCGGCGAGCCCGACGTCGCGTTCGAGGTGTCCGGAGCCCCCGCCGCCCTGAGCACCTGCCTCGAGACCGTGCGCCGCGGCGGCGTCATCGTGCAGGTCGGCACCCTGCCGGCCGAGGGCATGCACCTGATGGCCAATCAGATCATGGCGCGCGAACTCGACCTGCGCGGTTCGTTCCGCTTCGGCAATGTCTTCGAGCAGGCCGTCGCGGCGATCGCCCGGCGCCGCGTCGATGTGCGCCCGGTGCTTTCGGGCCAGCACCCGTTGACGCAGGCCGCGCAAGCCATCACGCTGGCGCGCGACAAGACCCAAAGCATGAAGGTTCAACTGATCGCCGGCTGACCCTGACGGGAGGACCGGCAGCCACCCATCCGACAAGAAGGAGGAGACACTCGATGAAACTGATCGCCACCCTGATCGCCGCCTGCGCGGCGCTGACCGTCGCGGCGCCCGCGACCGCCCAGACCAAGCTGAAGTGGGCGCACGTGTATGAAGCGTCCGAGCCCTATCACAAGTGGTCGGTGTGGGCCGCCGATGAAATCAAGAAGCGCACCAGCGGCAAGTACGACATCCAGGTTTATCCGGCCTCCTCGCTGGGCAAGGAGACCGACATCAACCAGGGTCTGGCGCTGGGCACCGTCGACATGATCATTTCGGGTCCGTCGTTCGCCGCGCGCAGCCTGCCCCGTCTCGGCATCGCCTACTACCCGTTCATCTTCAAGGATGCCGACCACCTGCTCGCGTACTCCAAGAGCGCGGTCTTCAAGGAGATGGTCGATCAGTACCGTGCCAAGACCGGCATCCAGATGACCGCCTATACCTACTACGGCGCGCGCCACACCACCTCGAACCGCGCCTTCACCGACTGCGCCGGCATGAAGGGACTGAAGATCCGCGTGCCGGACGTGCCGGTCTACATGGCCACGCCCAAGTCCTGCGGCGCCAATCCCACGCCGATCGCCTTCGCCGAGGTCTACCTGGCGCTGCAGAACGGTACGGTCGAGGCCCAGGAGAACCCGCTCACCACCATCGAGGCCAAGAAGTTCTTCGAAGTGCAGAAGCACATCATGCTGACCGGCCACATCGTCGACGGCCTGGTGACCCAGGTCGGCCCCCACGTCTGGAGCAAGCTGAGCGACGCCGAGAAGAAGCTCTTCTCCGACGTGACCCAGGAAGCCGCCGCCAAGGCGACCGCCGACATCAAGAAGCGCGAGTCCGAACTCACCGACGAATTCAAGAAGAAGGGCCTGAACATCGTCCAGGTCGATCGGGCCGGCTTCCAGCAGGCGGTTCTTAAGAACGCCACGCTGGAATCGCTGGGCTTCGACAAGAAGGACTTCGACCGAATCAACGCCCTGGTGAAGTAAGCGTCCATGGCTGCCGATTCGAATCCGCTGGATGCCGACGGACCCGTGCTCGACGAGTCCGGGCGATTCCACGCCACCGACGCGCCGATCGACCTCTCGGGCTATGGCTGGGAAGACTGGCTGTCGCTGGCGTTCTTCGCCCTGCTCGCGCTCGATGTCTTCTATCAGTTCTTCACCCGCTACGTGCTGTCCGATTCGGCCGCCTGGACCGAAGAAATCGCGCGCTACCTGCTGATCGTGGTCACCTTCGTGGGGGCCTCGATGGCGGTGCGCCGCAATACCCACATCCATGTCGAGTTCATCTACCGCTACCTGCCCGCGGGCGTCGGGCGCGCGCTGTCGACCTTCGTCGATGTCGTGCGCATCGGCTTCTTCGGCTACGTCACCTGGCTCGGCCTGGAACTGGTCCCCAAGATGCAGAACCTGAAGATGACCGTGGTCGACCTGCCGATGAGCTACGTCTACGGCATGGTCACCCTCGGGCTGGCCTTGTGCTGCCTGCGCTCGGTGCAGGTGGCGCTGCGCCACTGGCGCCAGGGCTGGAGCGTGCTCGAACGTCCCGCCGAGAGCGAGGTCGCATGAACACGCTGTTCTTCACCGCCTTCCTGGCGGCGATGTCGACCGGCATCCCGATCGCCATCGCGATGTGCCTGGGCTCGCTGGCGTATATCTGGGCCACCGGGTCGATCCCGCCACTCACCGTCGTGCACCGGATGGTGGGCGGGGTCGATTCATTCCCGCTGCTGGCTGTGCCCTTCTTCATCTATGCCGGCAACCTGATGAACTCCGCCGGCATCACCAACCGCATCTACAACTTCGCGCTCGCGCTGGTCGGCTGGCTCAAGGGCGGGCTGGGCCATGTCAACGTGGTGGGATCGGTGGTGTTCGCCGGCATGTCGGGCACCGCGGTGGCCGATGCCGGGGGCCTGGGCACGATCGAGATCAAGGCGATGAAGGACCACGGCTATCCGGTGGAATTCGCGGTCGGCATCACCGCCGCGTCGTCCACGCTGGGCCCGATCATTCCGCCGTCGCTGCCGCTGGTGATCTACGGCGTGCAGGCCAACACCTCGATCGGCAAGCTGTTTGCGGGCGGATTCGTTCCCGGCGCGGTCATGGCGCTGTTCATGATGGTGATGGTGGCCTGGTACGCGCACGTCCGGAAATACGGGGCCGACATCGCGTTCTCCTGGAGCCGGATGGGCCGCGCCTTCGTCGAACTGGGCGCGGTCGCCGTCACCGCGGTCGTGCTGTTCACCCTGTGGAAGGACGAATCGCTGGGCGGACTGGTCAAGTTCGGCCTGCCGCTGGCGGTGGTGCTGGTCGTCGACAAGCTGATGAAGTTCGAAGCCTTCATGGCTTTGCTGACTCCCGTCATCCTGATCGGCGGCATGGCCTCGGGTCTGTTCACACCCACCGAGGCGGCGGTGGCTGCGGTCGCCTGGGCCCTGTTTCTGGGATTCGTCTGGTACCGCACGCTGAGCTGGCGGATGCTGGTGAAGATCTCGATGGAAACCATCGAGACCACGGCCACGGTGCTGTTCATCGTGGCCAGCGCCTCGATCTTCGCGTGGGTGCTCACGACGACCCAGGCCACCGAGGCCGTGGGCGCCTGGGTGCTGTCGATCAGCTCCAACCCGATGGTCTTCCTGCTGCTGGCCAACGTCTTCCTGCTGTTCGTCGGCTGCTTCATGGAGACCATCGCCGCGATCACCATCCTGGTGCCGGTCTTCATGCCGATCATCGCCAAGCTGGGCATCGACCCGATTCACTTCGGGCTGGTCCTGGTGCTCAACCTGATGATCGGCCTGCTCACGCCGCCGGTGGGCATGGTGCTGTTCGTGTTGCAGAAGGTATCGGGACTGTCGTTCGAGCGGACCGTGGCGGCGGTCGCGCCGTGGATGGTTCCGCTATTGGTCACTCTGGGGCTGATCACCTACGTGCCGCAGCTGGTGCTGTGGCTCCCTCGTCTGCTGTACCCCTGACCGGCCGAGGTTGTCGCATGCCCAAGATCGTCGCCGTGGACGTCCTGCAGGTCGACCTGGCTCCCATGGTGCCGCGCTCCGACGCCATCCAGAGCTTCGTCACCCAGGAAACTCCGATGGTGCGGATCACCACCGACGACGGGGTGGTGGGCACCGGCTACAGCTACACGATCGGTACCGGCGGATCGTCCGTGGTGGCGCTGCTGGCCGATCACCTGGCGCCACGGCTGATCGGCCGGGAGGCCGACGAGATCGAAGCCATCTGGAAGGACCTGTTCTTCGCCACCCATGCCACCGCCGTCGGCGCAATCACCGCGCTGGCGCTGGCGGCCATCGACACCGCCCTCTGGGACTCGCGCGGCCAGCGCTCCGGGCTGCCGTTGTGGCGCCTGGCCGGTGGCGCGCAACGGCGGGTGCCGGTCTACAGCACCGAAGGAGGCTGGCTGCACCTGGAGGCCGATGCGCTGGTGCGCGAGTCGCTGCAGGCCAAAGCCGATGGCTTCAAGGGCGTGAAGATCAAGGTCGGACGGCCGACCATCGCCGAGGACATCGCGCGGCTGTCGGCGGTGCGCGAGGCGGTGGGACCGGCCTTCGAGATCATGACCGACGCAAACCAGTGCTTCACGGTGTCCGAAGCGATCCGGCGCGCGCGCCACTACGAGGCGATCGACATCGCCTGGTTCGAAGAGCCGTTGCCGGCCGAAGACCTCGGGGGCCACGTGCGCCTGAGCGCCAGCACCTCGATTCCGGTGGCCGTGGGCGAATCGATCTACTCGCTCGCGCATTTCCGCGAATACCTGCAGCGCGAGGCCTGCTCGATCGTGCAGGCCGATGTGGCGCGCATCGGCGGCATCACGCCCTGGCTGAAGGTGGCGCACCTGGCCGAGAGCTTCAATGTCTCGATCTGCCCCCACTTCCTGATGGAACTGCATGTGTCGCTGACGGCGGCCGTACCGAATGCGGCCTGGCTCGAGTACATCCCGCAGCTGGACTCCATCGCCCGCTCGCGGGTGCGGATCGTCGACGGCTTCGCGCTGCCCCCCGACGCACCCGGCCTGGGCATCGACTGGGACTTTCCGGCCATCGACCGGATGGCGCGGCACCGGCACCGGATCGGCGGCGTGTGACGGCGTCCACGCCCTACGACGGGATCTGGCCGATCCTGTTCGCGTACTTCGATGCGCAGGGCGGTCTTGACCGTGGCGCCTTCGAGCGCCAGATCGACGCGGCGCTGACCTGGGGGGCGCCCGGCATCGCGGCATTGGGCCTGGCCACCGAGGTCGGCAAGCTGACCGATGACGAGCGGCGTCGCCTCATCGGCTGGATCGCCCAGCGCGTCCGGACGGCCGGGCGGCCCGTGCCATGGGCGATCACGATCCACGGCGAAACGGTGTCCGCGCAGCGCGAGCTCGCGCACTTCGCCATCGGCCAGGGCGCAAGCTGGCTTATTTTCCAGCCACCGCCACTGGCGGCCACCGGGCGCCAGCCCGAGGCCTACTACGTCGACTTCTTCTGCGAGGCGATGCGCGACCTGGCCGTGCCCGCAGGCATCCAGAACGCGCCCGAGTACCTGGGAGTCGGGCTGTCGCCCGGAAGGATCGGGCAGCTGGCCCTGCGCGCGCCGCAGTTCCGGGTCCTCAAAGGCGAGACATCCAGCATCCGGATCCGAGAGACTGTCGATGCGCTGGCCGATTGCCTGGGAGCGCAGCGCCCGGCGGTGCTCAACGGCCGCGGGGGACTCGAGCTGATCGAGAACCTGGAAGCCGGCTGCGCCGGCCTGATCGTGGCGCCCGACACGGCCGATCACCAGCACGCCGTTTTCCGGGCATGGCAACGCGGCGATGCCGAACTCGCCATGCGGCGGTATGCTGGCGTGCTGCCCGCCATCGTGTTTGCGATGCAATCCCTGGACACCCTGATCTGCTACGGCAAACGCATCGCGGCGCTGAGGATGGGCATGGACCTGGCGCAGGTGCATGACCGCCAGCCGGCGTTGCAGCCCACTGCCTTCGGCCTGGCGATGGCTCGGCGGCACGCGGCGCGCCTGGGTCCGCTGCGCACGTGAGCCCGGTCTGGCCGGCCGGCGCCAGGGCCTGAGGTCCCTAGGGTTGCGGTCCCTAGGGTTGCGGTCCCTAGGGTTGCGGTCCCTAGGGTTGCGGTCCCTGGGGTTGCGGTCCCTGGGGTTGCGGCTCGCGGGCCGTGCGCTGAGGTCCGCCTTGAATTTCAACCGATCCCCCGATGAGGTCTCGAGATGTCGAATGTGGTTTCCCTGATCCGGCGCCCTACCCTGCGCCTGAATCCTGCCGATGACGTGGTCATCGCAGCGCGCCCGCTGTCGGCGGGCACCCGCGTCGATGCCGAGGGCGTCGAGTGCCTCGAGGCCATTCCGGCCGGTCACAAGCTGGCGGTCCGTGCGGTGGCCAAGGGCCAGCCGGTCAAGCGCTACAACCAGATCATCGGATTTGCGACCCGCGACATCGTGCCCGGCCAGCATGTGCACACGCACAACCTGGCCTTCGAGATGTTCGAGCGCGACTATGCGGTCGGCGCCGACCTCAAGCCCACGCCGGTGCCGGCCGACTCGGCCACCTTCATGGGCATCGTTCGGGCGGATGGCCGGGTCGCCACCCGGAACTACATCGGCGTGATTTCGACGGTGAACTGCTCGGCATCGGTGTCGAAGTACGTTGCCGCGCACTTCACGCCCGAGCGGATGGCCGACTTTCCGAACGTCGACGGCGTCGTGCCGATCACGCACTCTTCGGGCTGCGGCATGGCGTCGTCGGGCGACGGCATCGACCTGCTGCGCAAGACCATCGCGGGCTATTGCCGCCATGTGAATTTTGCCGGTGTGGTGATCATCGGGTTGGGGTGCGAGGCCAATCAGATGGATGCGCTGTTCCAGGCCGAACAGATGAACGAAGGATCGCTGTTGAAACCGCTGGTGATCCAGACCAGCGGCGGCAGCCGCAAGACAGTCGAAGCCGGCGTGGCCGCCGTGGCTTCGATGCTGCCCTCCGCCAACGCCGTGCATCGTCAGCGCGTCTCGGCCAGCCACATCACCATCGGCCTGCAATGCGGCGGATCGGACGGCTATTCGGGCATCACCGCCAATCCGGCGCTCGGTGCGGCCTGCGACCTGCTGGTCGCCCATGGCGGCACGGTGATCCTGTCGGAGACGCCCGAGATCTATGGCGCGGAACACCTGCTGACCCGGCGTGCGGTCTCGCAGGCGGTTGCCGACAAGCTGATCACGCGCATCCGCTGGTGGGAGCAGTACACCGAGCGCAATGCCGGAAGCATGGACAACAACCCTTCGCCCGGCAACAAGGCCGGAGGGCTGACCACGATCCTGGAGAAGTCGCTGGGTGCGGTCGCCAAGGGCGGTACGACGAACCTGGTGGATGTGGTCGAGTACGCCGACCTGGTCACCGCCAAGGGATTCGTGTTCATGGACACCCCGGGGTATGACCCGGTATCGGCCACGGGCCAGGTCGCGGGCGGCGCGAACCTGATCTGCTTCACCACCGGGCGCGGATCGGTCTATGGCTGCAAACCCTCACCGTCGATCAAGCTGGCAACCAATACGCCGCTGTATGAACGCATGACCGAAGACATGGACATCAACTGCGGCGAAATCGTCGATGGCACGGTCAGCGTCCAGGAAAAGGGCCGCGAGATCTTCGAGCTGATCCTGCAGGTGGCCAGCGGCGAGGCGACCCGCAGCGAAGCGCTGGGCATGGGCAACGACGAATTCGTGCCTTGGCAGCTGGGCGCGGTGATGTAAACCCCCGGTGCGGTGACGCTGCCCGACCTCGATCGCCGCTCAATCGCCGGGCAGCAGCACCCCTTTGAACGGATCGGTGCTCTGGTTGGGTCCATGACGCAGACCCGCCAGATAGTTTCGCCGGTTCGCCTCGCCGGCTTCGCGACGGTAGGTGGCCTGATAGAGATTGCCCTGCGCGTCCGAATACTGCGCATGGAATGAGCCCAGGCCCAGTCGCACGAGCGCCTCATCGAGCACCGCGATCTTCTCGCGCAGTTCCTGCTCCTTGCGGGCGGCGTACTGGGCGGCGGTCTCGGGCTGGGTCGCGCGCGACAGCAGGGCCGCGTATCGAGCGGCGCCGGTCTGCATGAACTGTCGCACCTGCGTTTCGATCTGGGCGAAGCTGGCCACGGGGGTGCTGCCGAAGTACTTCTGCAGCACGCCGTAGGTTTCCTGCGCCATGCGCATCGAGCGCTCCTCGTTCCAGGGATAGTCGACGAATCGGCGCAGCGCAGACCCTTCGGGGGCAGCGCTGTTGATGACGTCGTAGGTCTGGTCGGGATCATGACCCGGCGAACAGATGTCCCAGCGTTGCGCTGAAGGGCACGTTGTTGCTGTCCCTGTGCGAGAAGGTGTCCTCGAAGGTGTGAAGAAACTCTCCGAGCAGCACCGCCCGCGCGCAATCGGACGCGAGCGATCGCGACGACGCCTGATACAGATTGACCAGTTGCGGGCTGCGCGGGTTGAAGTACCGGGTACTGGCGTCGCCCGACGGGTCGAAGCCCGCCATCACGAAGTGGTAAAGACCGCGCGCCCGCGCATTGGCGGCGGTTTCGGGCCGGGTCTGCGGGTTGTCGTCCACGTATTGCGCAGCCAGTGCGACGGTATAGGCACGCTGCGGCGACACGCCGGCTGCGCGCGCAAGAAAATACGTCAGGTAATAGTGGACATCGACCTCGTACAACCCGAAGGGATCGATGCGGTTGACCGGGTCGCCGCGCGCATAGGTCCGCTCGTTGCTGCCGGCCAGGGGTCCGAGGGGGTCGGGCTGGGCGTACCTGCCGTGCCCGGGAACATAGCTGCGCCAGCCATTTTCATGGCGACCGGTTTCGGGATCGAACCAATGGCCCGCCAGCCTGAGCAGTGAGTCTGCGGGCCGGGAGGATGTCCGTTGCGCCGACTCGCCGTATGCCCCCGCCGGGGCACTCTCCCGGGTCAGGCCGAAGGCCGACAATCGGGACAGCCACACGGTTTCGCCACGCTGATCGAAGGCACGCAGCGGCGCGGCGCGCTGATCGGCCAGCAGCCAGTGCACCTTGATCAAGCGCCCCTCATCGAAGTGCAGTTCGGCGACCGGCCACTGGCCCAGTCGAACGATCCATTGCCGCAATTGCCCGCGCGCATCGGCGACTCCGGAGAGCAGTCCGTCCTGGTGCAGATACAGATGGGTGTGCTCGGCGGATTGTGCGGTGGACCTGCGCACCCGCAGACCCCGCGCATCGTAGTCGTAGACGGCCAGCAGGCGATGGTCGGCAAAGGCCGCGATGGCACGGCCGTGCGGCCCGCGGATCACGCCACGCAGTCGCGCCATCGACCAAGCCTCATCTTGGGCGGGCGTCTGCGAAGGCAATGCCGCATCGGCCGCGAGCTCGAGGCCCAGGTCACCGTGCGCGGTGCGGCCGAAGCGTCGAACCCCGGTCGCTTGCCCCTGAAGGGGTTCGACCGACAGCAGTCGGCCGTCCCGGTCATGGCGATGATGTTCGATCCGACCGGTGACGCCGGATCCTGCCCGAACCACATGGATCATCCGGTTGCCGGCGGCATCGTGGGCGAAGCCCTCGGCACCGGCACGATCGGCCACGCCCGTCAGACGACCCCGTTCATCGTAGGCGTAGGCGATTGACTCGCCATTGTGGTCGATGCCGACGATCCGGTCTTGCGCGTCACGGGTGAACGCCTGGCGATCGACCACCGCACCCGCACGCCAGGCCGATATCTGACGCAGGCGGCCCTGCTCATCCCGCTGGAACGCGAACCGGACGCCATTGCCCGCCTGGTAGCCGTCCAGGCGGGCACCACCGGACCGATCGGCCTGCCAGATGAGCCCGTCGGCAAGCAGCACGCGCTGGCCGTCGGCACTGTGCAAGGCAATGGCCGTGGGCCGACCGGCACTGTCGCGCGCAAACCCGAGCGCGTGGCCACCGGGCAGCGTCTGCGCCATGACACGGCCTAGCGGATCGCGCTGGAACTGGGTCACGAGCGCGGAGGCGAGGGGCTCCTGGGGGCGAGAGCGATTCGCGAGGGCCGATCAGGACCGCTTCGGCCCGCACCTGGCCCAGGCATCATGGCGATAGGCGAGCGTCTGGACCGGATCGGAGACCGACACCAGGCGCGTGCCCGACCACCGGAACTGCACGGATCGCGGATGCTCGGCATCGCCCTTGGAGACCAGCCGACCGAGCGCGTCGTAGCCGAATAGCTCGAGCGCGCCAGAATCGTGTGCACGCAGCACGAGCCGCCCGCCCGCATCGTGCCGGTTCAGTGTGAAGCCGCGCTGCGGGCTCGATTCGGCCACGATCTGGTCGAAGTCATCGCGCCACTGCAAGGTGACCGCCCCCAGCGCATCGCGGACGCGGTCGGCCTGCGGCCGGCGGGACCGGATGGCCAAGCGGATGGACGCCACCCGCCGTCGGCTGTTGTGGCGTCAGGTCCCGACGGCGACCCTCTGGATCGGTCATCGCCTTGATTCGTCCCGTCGGGTCGATGTGAAGCCCCAGCGCCTTGCGGCCTTGGACACTCAGCCAATGGCCGCCGTCGCCGCCAGCGCGCCACTCGCTGACCACGCCACCGCGCTCGATGCGGGACGGTGAACCGTCCTGGCCCCAGGTTTGGCGAATGGCCATCCCATCGGGGTCGTGCCATGCAACGAGCCGGCCGAACCGATCGTATTCGCGCCTTTCGGAGAGCCCCTCGGGGAGCATCACCGCGACCAGGCGGCCCTGCTCATCGTACTGATAGCGCGTGCGATCAGCCTCGCCCGGCAGGGGGCCGTCGACCCAGGCAAGCCGGTCGCGTGCCGCGCCAGCGGCGTGATAGCCGAAACGCGTGACCCGATCGAGCCGCTGCCATTGACGCACGTTCAGTTGGGGGTCCAGCGCGCCGAACAGCGGCGTGTATCCCGTTTCGGTGCGCATCGTCAGGCGACCGGACGTGTCGTAGGTCCAGCGCACGCTGCGCTCGCGTCCGTGCGCCACCGAGCTGTCGCGCACCGCCGCCAGCGGTGCATCGGCATGATCATTCACGTAGTCGAACCGGCGCCGCTGCAGGCGCGCCGGTACACCGGCCCGCGCAGCCCATTGCCAGGTCATCTCCCGCACTCGGCCCAGCGGGTCGCGATGCCATTGCAACGTAAGCTCTTCCGGTCCCCAGGTCTCGTGGAGGACACGGCCTTGGGGGTCGTATCGACGGACCACGTTCGCCGGCGGACAGATGGCACAGCCGGGCCCTCGTGCCGACAACATCATGGCGCGGTGTTCATGGACACGATAGCGCCAGCGATAGACGGTCTGACCGTCGATATCGTGGATCAGGGTCGACTCGCCAGGATCGCCGGCGCGCAGCGGCAGCCGGTAGCTCACCCGCACGCCGGGCTGGCCGGCCAGGCGCGAAGCCACCGCGCGCCCCTGGTCGTCGTACGAAAAATCGCCTGCGGTCGCATTGGATTCATCGGTGATCCGCGTCAGCCCGTGCAGCAGGCTTTGCGCCTCGTACGCGTATTGGCGCGTGCGGCCATCCACCGCTTCGACACGGGCAAGCAGGCCCTGTTCCTGATACCGGTATCGGGTCTGCCGGCCGTCAGGGTGGCTCAGTCCCGTCAATCGGCCGCGGGCATCGTAGGTGAAGCGCAGAGCGGCGCCGGCCCGATTGCGAACCGCGAGCAGCCGCGCCGAGGAGGGCTCGTAGTCGAGCTGCACATGCCGCCCGCTTGCATCGCGCACGACAGCCAGGCGACCTCGCGGATCGAAGCGCAGCTCGCGCCCGTCGGGCAGGCGCCAGACGAAGGCGAGGGAAGTATCGGGCGCAGTGGCTTCGACGATTTGTCCGACGAGCGGATCGGCACTGCGATAGATCGCCGCGCCACCGCTTCCGGGTGCGCGGAAGAAGACCCGGCGGCGGCCGTCGCCCTGGATGACCTGCAGTTCGGCGGGCGAACGACGGGCGACCTGGGTGTCCCAGGAATGGCTCCAGCCCGGACCCAGCGTGCGGGAGAACGCATTGCGCGAGTTGTAATGACGCGCGAACACCAGTCCATCGGGCCATCGGGCGTCGGTTTCATGGAGGTACTTGTTGCCGGTCACCAGGTCGATGGAGGCGGCGGTGGCGCTGACCGTGTTTTCGCCGACCGGGCTGGCCGGCTCGACCTCGGGCACACAACTGGCCGTGGGCGGACGGTTGTCGCCACCGGCTGCGCCACACACCTGCGCCAGCGCACCCGCCGGCCATGCGAGCATCAGCAGCGCGCAATACGACACCGCGCGCGCCCATTCGATCTGCCGAGTCGATTCGATCCGCCGATTCATCGTCTGCGCCCCCTCCGACAGATGCCTGGCATGGCGCCACGCCATCCTTCGCCACAGACTAGGCAGTGACACGAACGGCCACCATCGACCAGATGGCCGGATGACGGCCTAGTCCGTTTGCCGGCCATCCGAACCATTTGCCGCGCCCCCGGTCGGGCCGTACGATGCGCACTCGACCGACGACGGAGCGCGACACGTGAAATGGCTGCTGGTGCTGGCAGGTCTGCTGATCGGCGGCACGATGGGCGAACTGCCGGGTGCGGTGGTCGGCGCGCTGGTTGGGGCCGGCCTGGTCGCCTGGATCAACAAGGGCAAGCAGCCTCCCGCCTCGCCACCGGGCGCGCAGCCTGGTGCCGCAACGGATACCGACTGGCCGGGCGAACGCGGCGATCCGCTGGCGCAACGGGTCGCCGCCCTCGAGCGGGAGGTGGCCATGCTGCGGCGCCGACTCGACCTCCTGTCCGCACCCGCTGGCCTGGCCGAGCCATCGGCCGCGTTCGACGACCGCGGCTTCCCGCTGCCGGCCGCCGTGCCCGAGGACGCCGCCGCCACGACGGCATCGCCGCCATCCCTCGCGTCGAACGCGGCACCCGAGGCCGATGGACAACCGTCGTTCGCACGTGTGAACGACGACGAACCGGCCGGCGCGGCGGCAAGCGTGCCCCCAAATCCGCCCGTACCGCCGAGACCCGGCCTGGTGTCACGCGGCATCGCCGCGGCGCGCGCGTGGCTGTTCGGCGGCAATACCGTGGCCCGCATGGGCGTCCTGGTCCTGTTCCTGGGCCTGAGCTTCCTGGCCCGGTACGCGGTCGAACACGACATGCTGCCCCCGGCGCTGCGCATCATCCTGATCGCCGCCATTGCGCTGGCCCTGCTGCTGACCGGCTGGCGCCTGCGCGCCAGGAGTCCCGCCTACGCGATGCTGCTGCAGGGCGCCGCGGTCGCCGCGCTCTACCTGGACGTGTTCGCCGCGCTGCGCCTGTATCAGCTGATGCCGATGGGCATGGCCTTCGGGCTGTCGGTGGCGATCTGCGTCTTCTCCTGCGTGCTGGCCGTCAAGCAGAACGGCTTGTCGCTGGCGCTGCTGGGCGCGGGCGGCGGATTCATCGCGCCGTTGCTGGTGTCCACCGGCAGCGGCAACCACGTCGCGCTGTTCGGCTACTACCTGCTGCTCGACCTGGGCATCGCGGGCATTGCGCTGGCCCGGTCCTGGCGCTCGCTGTACCTGGTCGGCTTCTTCTTCACCTTCATGATCGGCGGCCTGTGGGGCTTTCAGTACTACCGGCCCGATCACTACGCCAGCGTGCAGCCCTTCCTGGCCGCCTACGTGCTGCTGTTCATCGCCATCGTGGTGATCGAGGCGCGCAAGGCCCCGACCCGGCTTGCCCATGCCATCGATGGCACCCTGGTGTTCGGCCCGCCGCTGGTGGGCTTCAGCCTGCAGGCGGCGCTGGTGCGCGGCATGCCCTGGGCAGCAGTCTGGTCGGCCGTGGCCTTCGGTGCGCTGTACCTGATGCTGGCACTGTGGCTGCGGCGATCGGCCTCGGTGGGTCGCGTCTTCCTCGCGATCGGCATCGGCTTCCTGACACTGGCCATCCCGCTGGCCTTCGACTCGCGTGTCACATCGGCGGTCTGGGCCCTGGAGGGCGCGGGCGTGGTCTGGTTCGGCCTGCGCCATACGCGCTGGCTGCCCTTGCTCACCGGTCTTGCGCTGCAGCTGATCGCCTCGCTGCTGCTGCTCGAGCGCCTGTCGGGCCTGCGCACCGAAACGCCCTTCCTGAATGCGCGCTGGATCGGCATCGTGCTGATCGCCGGTGCCGCGCTGTTTTCGGCCTGGAACCTGCGTGCCGCCGAGTTGCCCGAGCATCCGCGTCTGGCGCGGGGGCTGCGCCGCTGGATCTCACCCGTGCTGCTCGGCTGGGGTCTGCTGTGGTGGCTCGCCGGCAACATCGCCGAGTTCGACAGCTGGATGGCATTGAGCGATGCGGCGCGTTTCACCGCGGCCCTGCTGCTGCTGGCCCTGACCGGAGCCGGCCTGCTGCTGGCTGCCGCGCGTGCCGACTGGCGGCACGCCGGTCTGGCCAGCCAGGGTCTGCTGCCCGCCCTGTACGTGCTGGCCTTCGGCCAGGTCGCCACGACCAGCCACCCCTCGCAAGCCTGGGCCGGCCTGGGCTGGCTGCTGGCACTGGCCGTGCATGAACGCGCGCTGCGCGCACCCGTGTGGCCCTTGTCCTGGATGCTGTCGGGGCAGCATGCCGGCCGGGTGCTGCTGGCCACCCTGCTGATCGCCTGGCAGGGCGCGTGGCTGGCCGACCGCCTGACGGGCGCACCTGCCTGGTCGCTCGCTCTCTGGGGCCTGATCGTGATGGCTGTTCTGTCGCTGCTGCATGCACCAGCGATGCAATCGCGATGGCCGATCGTGGCGCGCCCTGCGGCGTATCGGCCCGGCGCTGCCAGCGTGCTGGCGGTGGTGCTGATGGGCTGGCTGTGGGGCTCGTCCATCGCGGCCGCAGCGCTCGAAACAGGCATCCGGTATCTGCCCCTCTTGAATCCGGTGGACCTGAGCGTGGTCGCCGCCGCGCTTGCGCTGGGCATGTGGTGGCGCCGTGACCTCTCGCCGGGCGCCGCATGGCGTACCGGCGCGGTCGCGGTCAGCCTGTTCTTCGCGCTGAACGCGATCGTGCTGCGGGCCGTGGCGCATATCGGCGCCATTCCCTACGACTTCGACAGCCTGGCCGACTCCGCCATGGCCCAGACGGCCATCTCGCTGCTCTGGGGTGTCTGCGCCCTGGCCACGATGGTGGGCGGCGCGCGCAGGGCGCACCGTGCGGTCTGGCTGGCAGGAGCCGTGCTGCTCGGACTGGTGGTCGGCAAGCTGTTCCTGGTCGACCTGTCGAACTGGAGCGGACTCACGCGCGTGGTCTCGTTCCTGGGCGTGGGTGTGCTGATGCTCGTGATCGGCTATTTCGCGCCCATGCCGCCATCGCGCACAGGGCCGGTGGCAGCGCCGGTGCCGCCCGGCCCCGAGCTGCCGCCCCACCCGCAAGGCTCGTCCAGCGCGCAGGAGCCGCCCACTCCGCAGACACCGTCAGCCTCGGCGAACCCCGAGAGCGCCGCGCCCGTTCCGCCCGCCGCGCCGGCCAAGGAGTCCTGATCTTGCGTCTTCATGCTGCTCGTCGCCTGGCCCAAAGGGCTGGCCTGGCGATGCTCGCCGTGATCGCCCAATTGACGGCCGGACCGAACGCCGCCGCCAGGGCGCCCGCCGACGATTTCGACTGGCGCGCCAATGTGCGGCTGCAGGGTCCCGGGCCACTGCATGCGGTGGTGCTCCCCGCACAGGCATACCAGTTCGCGCGCAGCCCCGGGCTGGCGGACCTGCGTCTGTTCAACGGCGCCGGGGAGCCGATTCCCTTCGCGCTCGATCAGGTGGAAGCCGCTGGCAGCACGATCTCGTTCAAGCCGATCAAGGCCGTTCCCCTGCGGCTGGTCGATCCGGCCTCGGGCACGCTCGAACTGCCCTCGGTGTCGCTCGCCTACGAAGGAAACCGCCTCACGCTGAACGTGCGGGGACAACCCGCTGGCGCCAGGCAGGGCACGGAGCGCACGGTCGCCTGGTACTTCGATCTGACGGGTCCTGCGCCTTCGCCACCGACCACCCGGCCCTACCGTGCCCTCACGCTGCGCATCGCGGAAGGCGCCGACTTCCAGGCCGCCGTCACCCTGGAGGGCAGCGACGACCTTCAGCAGTGGCAAGCGCTTGCGCGCCATGCGCCGCTGCTGCGAGTGGGCCAGGGAGCGCAGGCCATCCGTCACGAGCGGATCGAGTTCGCGCCGGCCCGCCAGCGTTACCTGCGGCTGACCTGGCCGTCCGCGCTCGGCAGCCTCGCCATCGACGAAGCGGCCGTCGAAGACGAGCCGCTCGCGGGTTCGCCCGAGTGGCAAACGCAGCGGCTCAAAGGCAAGGCCCGATCGGAAGGCGGCGAAACCGTCGTGAACTACGAAAGCCCGGCACCCCTGCCGGTCGACCGGATTCAGCTGATCCTGCCGCAGGTCAATACGATCGCGCCGGCTCGCATCGAATCGCGCCGCTCCGAGTCCGATCCCTGGCTGACACGCCAGAGCGCCACGTTCTATCGCCTGGCCTCGAATGCACCTGGCGCACCGGATGCGAACTCGGCCGCGCTGCCGATCCAGCCGGCATCGGTCAGCGACCGCTTCTGGCAGGTGCGGTTCGATCGGCGGGCCGGCGACTTCGGCGCACAGCCCCCGGAGCTCGAACTGATCTGGCCTGCCCAGCGCATCGTGTTTGCCGCCCGCGGCAACCCGCCGTTCACGCTGGCGATCGGTCGATCACGCCAGTCGGGCGCCGCCCTGCCCATCGCCACCGTCGTGCCCGGCTACCGTCCCGATCGCCCCCTGCCGGCATCATCCGCCACGCTGGACACCGCGCAGACGCGCACGGGCGAACGCGGCTGGCTCGACGACATCGACCCGACCCAGGCGGCGATGTGGGCGGCGCTGGTGCTTGCCGTTGCGGTGCTCGGTGGACTGGCGCTGCGGATGCTCAGGAGTCCCGGAAGCGAATGATTCATCGATCGGATAGGCACGAATCGGACAGTCCGGTCTCCAAGACCAGACCTGCATCCATCAATTGGGTGATGCGGCCGCCCCGGCAGTTCCGTAGCGTCGAGCGCTGTCAGATTTCGACGACTCGCCGACCATGTTCCGTTGCTCCAGGCTCGCTGCACACGGCCGATCCGCCCGATGACGGCCCGGATCACGCTGGACCAATTTGACCAAGTCGTTCACCGCATCTACAGCGCCGCCATCGCGCCTTCTCAGTGGGAACAGGTGGTCGGCGACATCGCCCGGCTGTTCGACGCCTCTCGGGCACTGATCTTCACCTGGGCCCATACCCCGGCCCAGGGCGGCTTCCTCTTTACCCACAACATCTCGCAGGCTTCGCTGGAGTACTGGGCGGCCAAGAGCATTCACGAAGATCCGTTCGTGCGCGCCGGCGTTGCCAAGGGCCGCAATGTCGATGGCATGGCGAACCTCGACAGCGACCTGGTCGCGCACGAGCTTCTGCTCGAAACGCCGTTCTACAAGGAACTCTGGGCGCCGATGGACATCGCCCGCCTGTGCAATGGCGTGATCTTCGACGGTACCGATGCGCACAAGCTGCCCACTTTCATTTCGCTGTTTCGTCCGCTCAGAGCCCCTGCCTTCCGGCACGAGCACGTCGAACTGCTGAGCCGACTGCTGGCGCACCTGTCGCGGTCGATGGGCGTGATGTTCCATCTGCGCGACCAGCAGCTGCAGATCGCGTCCAACCTCGCGGCGCTCGACCGGCTGACCTGCGGCGTGGTGCTGATCGACGCGACACGCGACGTTCGCTTCGCCAACAAGGCGGCCGAGTCGTTGCTGCGGCAAGGCGAGACGGTGCAGATGGGCACACGACTGCTGCCCGACGCTCTGCGGATGCATCTGAATCCGCGGCTGGCTGGCGTCGAACGCCGGTTCCAGGACGCACTGGTCCGCGCGCTGCTGCCGCTGCCGCTGTCGCTGTCGCTGTCGCTGTCGCAGGATGCCACCGAGCACTTCTCGCAGGCCATCCTGCTGCCGGGCAGTGACGGCCGTCCGGCCTGTGCCGTCCATGTGGCTCCGCTGCCCGAATCGCACGACTTTGCCACCGCCGGCTCGCCCGCAAGGGCGATCGTGTTCCTGTACGACCTTCAAGCGGCCTCGTCGGTCGACCCGCAGGTGCTGTGCCGGATATTCGAACTGACCTCCGCCGAGGCTCTGGCCGCCCTGCAGATCGCCGCCGGGGGCACAGTGGACGACATGGCCGCGCGCCTGGGCGTATCGGTCAACACGTTCAAGACGCAGTTGCAGGCCGCGTACATGAAGACGGGCACTCACCGCCAGGCCGACCTGCTCAAGCTCCTGCTTTCCCTCGCATCGGCGTGATCGATCGGCGCCAATGCCCCTCTCGCTGCTCCATGATTCGCTCACCCGAGATCCCGATGCCGATCGACCTGGCCGAGTACGACGACGTTGTCCACCGCATCTATGAGGCGGCCCTGGAACCATCGACCTGGCCCGGTGTCATCGCGCACATCGCCAGCGTGTTCGACGCACCCCGGGCGCTGATCTTCACCCATCTGCATGGACCTTCGCAGGGCGGCTTCACCTTCACCCACAACATCAGCCAGGCCGCGCTCGAGATCTGGGCGGCCAAGGGCGTGAAGGAAGACCCGTGGGTGCGCGCCTCGGGCCCCAAGGGCTACCTGGCCGAGGGCATGGTCAGTCTGGACAGCGACCTGGTGCCCGAGGCCGAACTGATGCAGACCGACTTCTACAAGGAGATCCTCGCGCCCCTGGGCATCGCCAAGGTCTGCTCGGGCATCATCTTCGACACCACCGACTCGCACAAGCTGCCCACCGCGCTGTCCGTCTACCGCGGTCCGCGGGACACCCCCTTCGACCGGGACGATGTGGAGATCTCGCGCCGGCTGCTGGCGCACCTGTCGCGCTCGCTCGGCGTGATGTTCCACTTGCGAGACAGCCAGCTGCAGCTTGCCGCCAGCCTGGCCGCATTGAACGGCCTGGCCAGCGGGGTGATCCTGATCGATGGCTCGCGCAAGGTGCAGTTCGCCAACAAGATGGCCGAGTCGATCGCCAGGCGTGGAGACACGGTCTGCATCGGCGCGGCGGGATCGGCCAAGCCCTCGCAGCTCTCATTGAACCGTCGCTTGTCGGGCAGCGAACGGGCCTTTCAGGATGCGATCACGCAGGCCATGCAGCCGCTAGCCCTGACGACGGTCGACCATTTCTCCCAGGCGCTGCTGCTGCCCGCTGAAGACGGCCGCCCGGCCTGCGTCGTGCATGTGGCGCCGCTGGCCGAATCGTCCCGCTTCGCACCCGGCGGCAAGGCCGCCAAGGCCATCGTGTTTCTGTACGACCTGCAAAGCGCGGCATCGGTCGACCCGGCCCTGCTGATCAAGCTGTTCGGCCTGACCATGGCCGAAGCCCGGACCGCGCTGCAGATGACCCAGGGTGGCAGCCTCGAAGAAATGGCCGCACGCCTGGGTGTGTCGATCAACACCTGCAAGACGCAGCTGCAGGCCGCCTATGCGAAGACGGGAACGCATCGTCAGGCGGATCTGCTCAAGCTGTTGCTGGGGTTGGCGTCGAGGTGAGTGGATCGACATATCGACGCTAGCCGACAAGCTCGCCTACAGTGACCAGCCCAGATCGATCGCAGCACCCGTCGTGTCGTATGCGGCACGTCCTTCGCCCTGCCCATAGATGACGAAGTGGGCGATGGCCCCATTTGTACGGCTGCCCAGGAAGTCGCTCAAGTGGGAGTCGACATACCCCGCAACCAGCGCGTTGTCGGCCAGATACCGACTGCCATCGAACTTGTCGAAGGCGGCGCCGCCTGACCTGCCTTCCCATACGCCGTAGCGGTTGTAGTGGGCGAACAGCGTCGCGTCATCGAGGTTTAACGCTTCGAGGTCAGCCCATTTGTTCTTGTAGTAGCTTGCATCGAACCAGCTGTTCGGCGCCTTTCCGAGCGCCGCGCCGGTGGCGAAGTAGTACTCGCGCGCTTGCGAAGCCGTCAGTGCGACGGCATCAGCCGTGTTCGCAAACCGAAAGTAGACCAGGTCGAACAGGAATCCGGAATCAGTGTTGAATGCCACGCCCTGGGGCGCAGGCGGCGTCACCAATGAAAGGGAGAAATCCGAGAACGCGACGGATTCGATCTGCGTCAACGTATCGACGCCTTCCCCACCCGATTTCGCGCTTATCTTGAAACCGGTGCCGGTCTTGCTCACCAGGTAGTCCTCGCGACGCAGTGCGAAGTTTGCAGAATCGATGCCGACGCCGCCGTTGAGCTGATCGTTTCCATCACCGCCAGTGAAGGAATCGTCGCCCGCCAGACCAACCATTGCATCGTTGCCGCCAAGACCCCACAGCGAATTGCCCGATGCGTCACCGGTCAAGGTATCGGTGAATCCGGTGCCGATCGCGTGTTCGATCGACGTCAACTTGTCAGTCGCACCGCTCCAGTCGGTCGCGATGCCGTCAGTCAAGTTCACCGTCACCCCGAGCAAAGCGCCCGACTGATACGACACCGTGTCGCTTCCCTCACGCCCGTCAATGCGGTCTGCGCCCGCCGCGCCTTCGAAACGCTCGTCGAGCGCGAGGTCCGACCCGGCAAGCTCGTCGTTGAACTTGGAGCCAATCACCCAGTTGATATTCGCCAGGGTGTCGGTTCCCCCGAAGCCGTCATTTGCAGTGCCCGCCCGCAGATCGACCTTTGTCGCCGCGGGCGCATTGGAGTAATCGACGACGTTGCGCGAGTCGGGCGTGAGGGAGCCGGATATTCCGCCGCCGTCCACGGCATCATTCCCAGCGCCCGGGATGAAGACCTCATAGTCGACGGCGGGTCCGGCGCTTCCGGTCATCGAGTCGCCGAATGCCGACCCTTCGATCATGTTGACGTTGCGCAGCGTATCGACACCACCAGTGCCGTCACTGGCCGTCCCGGTCGCGAGATTGACGATGACACCTGCCGCGGCGCTCAGATACGAAGCAATGTTGCCGACCGACGATCCGGCCAGAAGCGCGCCGCCATCGATGAAGTCACTTCCGGAGCCTCCATCGAATCGCTCGTTCACCAGCGCATTCGCTGAACCCATCAAGCGATCGTCGAACGGGGATCCGCGCACGGACTCGATGGAGACGAGCGTGTCCGACCCGCCCCAGCCGTCGCTCGCCGTGCCGGCGGCAAGATCGACGACCACCCGCGCTGGCGAAAATCCGTAAGTGACAGTGTCGGTGCCGGGGCCTCCGTCAAAGATGTCGTTACCGGCCATTCCTTCCAGGAAGTCATCGCCGCCTAGCCCTCGCAACTGGTTTGCCTCGACGTTACCGAGCAAGACATCGAGCGCACCCGAACCGATGGCATTCTCGATGCCGACCAGCGTATCGATCGAACCGTAGGGATCGGTCGCCTCACCGTCGAGCAGACTGATAAACGCGCCACGAGCTTCGGACGAAGACGCATAGGACACCGTATCCGGCCCGCCTCGCCCATCGATGGTATCGGCGCCCGCGTATCCCTCGAACGTCTCCTCGTAGACAGCATTGGAACCTCGGAGCACATCACTTCCGAACCCGCCGCGCACCGCGGTGATGTTCTTCAGCGTGCCGCTCGCGCCGCTGCTGTCCTTGACGGTGCCGGCCTGCAGGTCCACCGTTACGCTGCCGAAGAACGGCTGGTAGTCGAGAAAGTTGACCGACCCCGGCGTGACCTCTCCACCATCGATGTTGTCGGCCCCGCCTTGCGGGGCGAAGTACTCGAATGCCACCGCGGTACCTGAAGTGCCAAGGAGAATGTCGCCGAACCGGGTGCCATAGACGTAGTTAATGTTCCTGATCGTATCGATGCTTCCGGTTCCGTCAGCCGCGGTTCCGAGTGGCAGATTGACATTGATCCCGGATGGGGCTGAGCGGTAGTCCAGAGCATTGTCACTGAACCTACCCGCCTCATCGACGATGGCATACGCATCGATTCGATCCGCGCCCGCACCGCCCACAAATCGCTGCACGACGGTCCCATTCCCACTGACGCCAATCAATAAGTCAGGGCCGCCGCTGCCAAAGCCAAATGGAAGCGAAGAGGTAGAGGTCGCGCCATAGATCGCGCCATTCGCCAGCGGCCCATCCCCGATCTTCACATTCGTGGTGTTGAACCCGCTCAACAGGCCGACGGCCGATAGCGTGACCGTCTTGCCCTGATGCGTGAACGCAATCACATTGCCGTTGGGTTCAAGGAGCTGGTACTGCAGCTGACTGGCTTTCAGCGTTTTGTCGTCAATCTCGAAGACGTCATTCGCCAGATTGAATTCGATGCGCTGATTGTTCTGAAGCGTACTGAACAGGTAGGTGGCCATCGGTTGTCCTTTGCTAATGCGATCACGTGGGGGTTGATCGATACTAGGCAGGGCAACTCGGGCACGCATCACCTCGGCGGGTGACTGACTCCTTCAGTCAGCCATATTCACAGAAATTATTCAGATCACTTGGTGATGAACGAAACGGTGATATCAGGCACGCAGAAACCCCAGCGACTTCTTCGAAAAATTCACGAGATTCGGAAACACCGCGGTGAGCGCATCCGCCGGCACACCGAGCCAGTTCACCAGCGTGGCCGCGAACTGATCGGTCGACGTGGTGGGCACCCATCGCCCGCCCCCCTTTAAGTCGAAGTCGTCCGGGCCGCCCAGCTTCAAGGTCGGGAATACACCGTAGGCCTGCGCACCGATCACCGGTCCACCTATGACCCACCAGTGATTGCCCCAGGCATGATCGGTGCCGCCACCGGCAGCGGGTTTGAGCGTGCGTCCGAAGTCGGACATCACGCAGGTCACCACGTTCGAATCCATGCCCGAGGCGCGATTGGCTGTGTCGAAGGCCGCAAGTGCCTGACCAACCGTCGCCAGTTGAGGATCGAGCGCCCAGTGCGCGCTGCCTCGCTGCGAGACATGGGTGTCGAAGCCGCCCCAGTTGACCAGAACCACCTGGCGTCGCTTGCCGATGGCCTTCCAGGCCGGCAGCAGTTGCGCTACCGTGCGCAGCCGGTTGCCCAGATCACCGGGCGGAAAGTCGCCAGCCGGCGCGGGCGCGCCAGACAAGGCCTGCGCCACTTCGACCGAATCGGCGAGGCTGCCGCCGAAAGTTCGCGCGTACTCAGCTTCGTAGGCATTGGCCGATTGCATGCGGCCCAGCGACTGCACCGCGCGCGTCCAGGTGTGGCCTGGATTGAGCAGATCGGCGCTGCCCCAGTAACGCTGCAAGCCATTGCCATCGAGCCATGACACGCGGGAGCGCTGACCCAGCACCAGGGTGCGCTGCGTATCGAGCGTGACCGCCGACAGCGAATGCCGCAGGTCGGCCGGCAGGCTCTCCAGCGCACGCCCGCCCCAGCCGCTGGGATCGCTGTCGCCCAACCAGCCTTGCTGCATCGCCACCTGGTCGCTGTGCGACAGCAGGAACGGCGGCAGCTCGACTGCGCGGTCAACAACCTGCTGTGCGGTAGTCGGCACCACCAGCGGCCCGGCATTGACCACCCAGGCCAGACGGCCCTGCGCATAGAGCGGCGCCAGGGGCGCAAGGCCAGGGTGCATGCCGAAGGTATGTCCCAGCGACAGCCCCGACAACGGAACCAGGCTGTCCTTGGGCAATGCCAGACCCGGGCGCGCGCGCGCGTAGTCGTTGTAGGCGGCGTCGGTGGGCACCAGCGAGTCGTTGCCGTCATTGCCGCCGGTCAGGAACACGCAGACCAGGGTTTTGTAGTCCGCCGCGGCGGCATCGCGCGACAGGCCCGTGCCCAGGGCCGCGCCGAGCATCGAAAGAGTGCTGGCAGCGGACAGGCTCCCGGCGTGATTCAGGAAACGGCGCCGAGGGTTCATTTGATCGCTCCGAAATACGGCGAAGACAGCAGGAATGCCAGCACACTCGCGGCGCGCACTCGTGGCGCCAACGGCGCCGACTGGGCGATCAGCTCGAGGGCGAGCACCCGCAGCGCCGGTGGCAGCGAGCCGCGGAAGTAACGCAGGCTGGCCAGATCGAGAAAGGTCTCGGGTGAGGCGACAAGGGCTTGTTCGAACTCCTCGAACTGGCATCCCGCTTCAGTGAGCTTGGCGCTGCCCTGGTCGACGTAATAGGCCAGGTCGCCGATTCGGGTGCTCAGTTCGCCGCCATTGAGCAGTCCCTGTTCGGGCGCCAGCAGGAGGCTGCCGGGCGCGCGGTCGGTGGGCAGATAGAAGCTGAACACCGAGGGCGCCTGGAACGGCTTCTGGTTCCAGCTCAGGCCCGGGTAAATGCCCAATGGAGGCACGGGCGACTCGCGGCATCCCATGCCCCGCCAGCGGGCCGTGAAGGCCAGGAAGGGCTCACGCACGTAGCCTTGTCGTGCGTTGGCGCTGGCCGGGTTGTCGCCGCGCCGGGCTTCGGGGTCGAGCAGCACGGCCTTGGCCACCGCTGCCAGGTTTCCCTTCTTGCCTGTGCCGTCATTGTTGAAGACTGTCGCCACTCGCCGGATGTAATCGGGGCTGGGGTCGCTGGCCACCAGGTGCTGGATCAGTCGAAGGCTGACGAAGGGTGCCACATTGGGGTGCGCCATGATGATCGCAATGGCCGCTTCGAGATCGCTGGTCGCGTTCTGGTTGGGCGACATGTCGGTGCCCAGCAGCCGCTTGGCATCCTTGTCGTGATCGTTCGGGCGCAGCGCTATCATCGGCTTGCCGAAGTTCGCCCAGTTGCCCTTGCCCAGACCGGGCTGGGCGGACTGGAAGGTCCATCCGGTCAGCGCGCGCGCCAGCGCCTGCACGTCACTTTCCGAATATGTCTCGACCGGCCTGCCCCGTGCATCGCGCACGATGCTGCCGTCGATGTTCAGCTTGTGCACACCGATCGTGAACAACTGCAGCAGTTCGCGCGCGTAGTTTTCGTTGGGCGAACAGCCGATGCACGCGCTGGCCGCACGGTTCTCGGAGTTATCCAGGAAGTTTCCCATCGAAGCGTGCAGGGTCAGCGCACGCAGGAAGTCCGAGTAGTTCGTGAACGCGTTGGCCATCAGGAAGTTGGCGTACTGCACCACGGCAAACGCCACCACCTTGTTCTGCGACACCACCAGGAACTGCGACAGGCTCCAGGCCGCGCGCACCCGCAGTTGCGCCGGGTCGGAGATGGCGATGCGCGTGAACTTTGCCGGCGCGAACTCGACAGCCAGCGGATCGGGCGGCCCCGGATCGCGGCTCTCGAGAATGGAACCGTCAATGGCGGGCACCGGAAGCGCCTGCTGAGCAGCGATCCAGCCCTCGAAGCCCAAGCGCTTCAGCTCCGCGATCGACGACGCGGTGGGGCCAAAGGTAGCCTGCTCGAGAAAGCGCGCGGCCGCGTAGGTCGTGATGCCGAACGGCGAGGCATCGGCAGCGGGCGCAACCTGGCCGCTCGAGGCTGACGCATCGGGACTTGCCGCTATGGGCGCGTTTCGCTCTGCATTGCCGCAGGCGCCGAGACAAAACACGGTCGTCAGCACGGCGAGCACGCCGCGTCGCGATCCTCGGGACCCGGCAACGTGAGCCGCAATCATTTGATTGGCACCAGCCGAGCCAATGGTGCCCGCGACACCACCAGGACCCGTCGCGCCAACTGCACGCGGGGCCGGCTTGATCATCGGGAGATAACTGGTACGGGCGAACAGTCGCATGGCAGGCTCAGACGAGATAACCGACATCGACGGCGGCGCCGTGCGTGTCGAAGGCAAGGCGCTGCTCGTTGGCGCCGAACAGCAAGTAGTGGGCGATGGCGCCATTTGTCTGGCTGCCCAGGAAGTCGCCCAGATTACCGTTGACGTAGGCCGCTACGTCTGAGTAGTCGCTCAAGTACCGCGCGCCATCGAAGTCGTCGAAGCGTGGCCCCGGCGAACGCCCCTCCCAGACGCCGAACAAGTTGAAGTGCGCGAACAAGGTCGCGTTGTCGAGCTGCAGGGGCGCCAGATCAGCCCAGCGGTCTGCATAGTAGGCGGGATCGAACCAGGCCGTCGGCGCCCGGCCTTGCGCCGCACCCACGTCGCGGTAACTGGCGAGCGCCGCGGCGGCGTTGGCCACCGGCACCAAAGCCGTGTTGGACAACAGGTAATAGATCGGATCGAACAGAAAGCTGCCGTCCTTTCCGGGCCCGGGTGCCAGGGCTTCGCGTTGATACACCAAAGGCAATTCGGTATCGGCGAAGCGCAGACGCTCGATCGACACCAGCGTATCGAACCCGCCCGCGCCGTCGCGTGCCGACACCGAGATCTGCCCGGGCCGCACCGACACCACATACAGGTTTCGTGCTCCGACATAGACTGACAAATCGGTTCCCGGCCCTCCGTCGATGCGGTCGTTGCCGAGTCCACCTTGAAACGAGTTATCGGCCTCGTTGCCGATGAGTGCGTCGTCGAACGGTGTGCCGATCACCCGTTCGATGGCAGTGCCTGCCGGCATCGACAGGTTGTCGCGTGCGGCCAGTCCGTCGGCGCCGCGACCGATCGAACTCATGTGCGCGGCCCGCAGATCGACCTTGGCGCCGGCCGACACACTCGACAGATCGAGTTCATCGACGCCGCCTTCGTCGAGCAGCAGACTCAGCCCCGTGCCCGCGACGTCGGTCAGCAAATGCACGCTGTCACCCTCCAAGATCAGCTTGCTGCCGTACATCGTGCGCAAGGCAATCACGTCCAGAGGCCCCCAGCTCAGACGATACAAACCGGCCTGGCTTGCCGAGTCGGTCATCACGGTATTGCCGGCGTTGTCGTCTTCAGCACGGAACTGTTCGGACCAGGCGTCCGAGGCGCCGTAGTTGCGCGGGTGTCGCAGCCCCAGTGCGTGGCCGATCTCGTGTCGCAGCGCGGCGAAGCCTTCACTGCCCGGCGCCAGGTTGCGGACGCTGTCGACATCCATCAACACGTCGCCAGCGGCCTCGCTGCGCTGCGCGGGCAGCGAGGCCTGCCCCTTGGTGGCCGACTGCGCGGTGCTGCCAAAGCGCATCTGTCCATTCGTGCCCGTGCTTTCGTCGACCTCCCGAAAACGCAAGCCTGTCAATGCGGCGGTGTCGTTCAGGATGGTGCGCACCGCACCCTGCTGGGTGGTGTCGAACGCCTGGAACCCGGTGGACGCAGCGTCCGGCGCGCCGACCATGAAGCTGTACGTAACCTCGACCGGCGTGCCCAAAGGCTGTCCGGCGTTCCATCGCGCGGGGTCGGCGGCGATCAGTCCGTGCGTAGCCTGCTTGACCGGATCGATCAGGTCGGTCAGCAGCACGGATTCGAGACTCTGGAAGTCGACTCGCTCCACCCCGACGACTTCGGTCAGTTGCGTGGGGTCAGCGCGAAGTTGCAGAGTTGCGGACACCCCGTCGATGGAGGTGTCGATGCGATAGTCCGCCAGCTTGCCGACCAGCCAGACGATGTCGAAGCCGCCACGACCATCGATGCGATCGTGCCCCCCATTGGGCACGATCCGGTTGTCCTGCGCGCTGCCGAACAGCGAGTCATCGAAGATGCTGCCGTCCAGGTGCCGGATGCCGACGAGCGTGTCGGTGCCACCCCAACCGTCCTGCACGACGCCGCTCTGCAGGTCGGCCACCACCCCCGCCGGCGCGTCGAAGTAGCCGGCGCCCGCAGCCGTGGGTTCGCTGGCGATGATGGTGTCATTGCCGGCTCCGCCCAGCGCAACCCCGCGCGCGATGGTGATGGTGTCGTTGCCTGCCAGGCCATACAGAGCAGACCAGTCGGGTATGCCGAGTGCCGTCTGGTCGATGGTGTCTGCGCTAGGGGTACCGCGGTAGTCGGCCATACGGGAGTCTTTGCACGGAGGGAATCGGAGGTCGAATCTGCGATTCGCCAGGAGTCACCTACCTTCAGCCGGCAAGTGGCGAGGCGTGGTCAGCCGATCGAGAGCGCACGAGAGCCCAGCTTAGGTCGAGCCGACCGCGCGCGCATCGCCCGATCGGGTGAAGCTAGTCACCTAGATCGGACATCGAGGCCCCTATGGGGTACCAGGTTGAAGAGGCTCGAGAACTACTCGAGCCTGCCGGCGCAAAGCGATGAGCACGATGAATCACGGTGGTCATTCGGCCGGAATCGAATTCACCCAGCGTGACAATTTCTTCGCCGGTGGAATCCCTGACCTACCGTCGTACGACCCCTGCCGGCTTCCCCGGCACCGCCATCAACCTATGCATCACCACCGGAAACGCCACCACCAGCCCCATCGTCAGCAACGCCAGCCCGATCGCAATCACCAGCACGACCGCCGCGCTGCCCTGCCGCTGCGCCGCGTACCCGATCGGTCCCGGCAGCACCGTCACGCCCAGATAAAAGATCGTCGCCGAAACACCCGCACCGGTGGCCCGGGTCTCGGGCCGCAGAAACTGCGCCGGGAACGACGCGATGTACCCCGCCGCCAGCCCCAGAAAGAACCCGCAGGCCAGCAGCACCACCACGCCCGCGCTGACCATCAGCATCGCCGCCAGCGCCACGCAAAAGCCCACCAGCCCCACCAGCGCGACCGCATCGGGGCGGCCCAGCCGGTGCGCGACGTAGCCCCCCGCCGGGATCGAGAACACGATCATCAATGAGTTGAGCCCGGTCAGCGCGCTGGCCTGCGTTGCATCGATACCGCTTTCGACCAGATACACCGGCAGGAAAGTGGCGAGCACCGCGTACACGACATTGAAGGTCATCCACGCGAGCCCCGCGATGGCCAGCAGGATCCACTCGTCGCGCGAGATGGCCGACAGCCTCGGCAATGACGCCTTCGCCGCGCTGGGCGCAGGCCGATAACCGACACTGACCAGCAGGAACGACAGCGCGCCCAGCGCCGCCGTGATGCCGAACGCACTCGCAGCGCCCAGGTGCTGCGACACCGGCCCCAGCACGAACAGCGCCAGCGCGATGCCGATCGGCCAGGTGTTGACCATCAAGGACATCGCCAGCACCAGCTCCTTGCCCGCGAACCAGTCGGCCACCATCTTGGTCACCATCACGCTGTAGAGCACACCGCCAACGCCACAGACGATGCGGCCCGCGATCAGCCCCTGCGGCGATTGCGCCAGCGCCAGCGCCGCGCCCCCGGCCACCATCATCGCCAGCCCGAGCAGCGCGGCCCGCCGCTCACCGAAGCGCGCGCCCAGCAGCCCGCTGGGCAGCGCCAGCACGAGCCCCGGCAGCATGTACAGGCCGACCAGCCAGCCGACATAGGCCAGGTCGATGCCGAACTCCCGCTGCAGTGGCCCGGCCGTCGCGCCGATCGACTGGAACTGAAAACCCATCGCGATGCGCGCGACGCACAACACCAGCAGCACTCGCCAACGTTCGGCCATGGTCCGAGGCTCCTGGATACGTGGTCAGCGGAACTATAGCGGTGCCTGCTGATCCGCTCTTCACACACATGGATGAGCAACGCACAGGCAGCTTCACCATGATCGGGATCCAGCGGAACTCGCCGCACGCCCCGCTGCCTCGCGCTGTGGGCTGCTGCGCTCCCCGGCGGGCGCTTCGGGCCCGCCGAGCGGACGAGGAAGTGCCCGGCGGGGCCGGGCGGCTTCCGAAGGCAGCGAGGGCACCCCGCGCAGCGGGGCGGGTACGTCGCGCCCGCCGGGGAGCGCAGCAGCCCACAGCCCGCGCCTTCAGCGCATCGGGGGTTGTGGCTCCGGCCGGCCGCTGGCGCGGCCTTGACTTCGCTCGCGCGAAGTCAGCCTTCACCGCAATTTGATCCCGCGCCTTCAGCGCAGGATCAAATTGTCCCGATGAATCAGTTCGGGCTCTTCGATGAAACCCAGGATGCCTTCGATCTCCGAGGACGCCTTGCGCATGATCAGCCGGCTCTCTGAACTCGAATAGTTGATCAGCCCGCGCGCAATCTCGCGCCCGGATGCATCGCGGCAGGCCACGACCTCGCCGCGCTCGAATTCGCCGCTGACCTCGACCACCCCGATCGGCAGCAGGCTCTTGCCGTCTTCGCTCAACGCCTTGGCGGCGCCGGCGTCCAGCGTGACCGAGCCGCGCAGCTGCAGATGATCGGCCAGCCACTGCTTGCGCGAGGCCAGCCGGGGCGTCATCGCGATGAAGCGGGTGCCGATGTCTTCGCCGCGCGCCAGGCGCACCAGCACATCGGGCGTGCGTCCGGAGGCCACCACGGTGTGCGCGCCGCTGCTGGCCGCCCGCTTGGCCGCAAGCACCTTGGTGATCATGCCGCCCTTGCCGATCGAGCTGCCAGCCCCGCCGGCCATGCCTTCGAGGGTCGCATCGCCTGCCGTCACCTGCGACAGAAGCCGCGCCTGCGGATCCTTGCGCGGATCGGCGGTGAACAGCCCCGACTGGTCGGTGAGGATGATCAGCGCGTCGGCATCGATCAGGTTGGCGACCAGCGCGCCCAGCGTGTCGTTGTCGCCGAACTTGATCTCGTCGGTGACGACGGTGTCGTTCTCGTTGATGATCGGCACCACGCCCAGTTGCAGCAGCGTGAGCAATGTGGCGCGCGCGTTCAGGTAGCGCTTGCGGTCGGACAGGTCTTCATGGGTGAGCAGCACCAGCGCGGTGGGCAGGCCGAACTCGCGAAAGTGCGTTTCGTAGACCTGAGCCAGCCCCATCTGGCCAACGGCCGCAGCCGCCTGCAGTTCGTGCATCTCGCGCGGCCGGCGCACCCAGTTCAGGCGCTTCATGCCCTCGGCGACGGCGCCTGAAGACACCATCGCCACCTGCTTGCCGGCCTGGCGCAACTGCGCGATCTGGCGGCCCCATTCGGCGATCGCGTCGGCATCGAGGCCCTTGCCATCGTTGGTCACGAGGCTGGAGCCCACCTTGATCACGACACGCTGCGCATCGGCCACCACGGGGCGCGCCGGCGACTGATCGGCGGACGGCGCGCTCATCGCGTGCCCTCGCTCGTGTCCTCCGCCACGGGCCCGGGCTTGGCGCGACGCCTGGACGGGGGTTTGGCCGCGGTCTTGACCGCAGGTTCGATCGCGGCAACGGGATCGGCCGAGGGATCGGCCGAGGCAGCGACCGCAGGTTGCGCCGCAGACACCCCCGCAGCACCTGAACGCGGCGCGCCGGCATCCGCGGCCGGCTGATCGAAGCGCGGATCGGCCTGCGCCGCCTCGGGTTCGCGCAGCGACTCGAGGTAGGCATTGATGTCGAGCAGCATCGGCTCGCAGCCTTCGCGGGTCAGGCCCGAGATCGCGTAGATCTTGCCGACCGGGATCGCGTTCTTGCCGCGGCCCCGGAACTGCTTGAGGAACTCGTCGATGCGCGCCTTGCGCTCTTCGGGCGGGATCATGTCGATCTTGTTGAGCACCAGCCAGCGCGGCTTGGCGGCCAGCTCGGGGTCGTACTTGTGCAGTTCCTTGATGATCGCGCGCGCATCCTTGGCCGGATCGGCACCGGGATCGAAGGGCATCAGGTCGACCAGGTGCAGCAGCAGGTTGGTGCGCTGCAGGTGGCGCAGGAACTGGTGCCCCAGGCCCGCGCCTTCGGCTGCGCCCTCGATCAGGCCGGGGATGTCGGCCACCACGAAGCTTTTTTCGGGGCCGACCCGGACGACACCCAGATTGGGATGCAGCGTGGTGAACGGGTAGTCGGCGATCTTGGGGCGCGCATTGCTCACCGACGCGATCAGCGTCGATTTGCCGGCATTGGGCATGCCCAGCAGGCCGACATCGGCCAGCACCTTGAGCTCCAGCTTCAGGCGGCGATGCTCGCCCTCGATGCCGGAGGTGGACTGGCGCGGTGCCCGATTGGTGCTGGACTTGAAGTGGATATTGCCCAGTCCGCCCTCGCCGCCCTTGGCCAGCAGGACCACCTGGCCGTGAGCGGCCAAGTCGAACATCAGTTCACCGGTGTCCTCATCATAGATCATCGTGCCCACCGGCATGCGCAGGGTGATGTCTTCGGCGGCCTTGCCGTACTGGTCTGATCCGCGGCCGCGCTCGCCGCCGCGGGCCAGGTGCTTGCGGGCATAGCGGAAGTCGACCAGCGTGTTGATGTTGCGATCGGCCACCGCGTAGATGCTGCCGCCGCGCCCGCCGTCGCCACCGTCAGGACCGCCCCGGGGGATGAACTTCTCGCGACGAAAGGAGACGACCCCGGTCCCGCCGTCGCCCGCCATGACTTCGATATGCGCTTCGTCGATGAATTTCATGAATACCCCTGAACCGAAAACCGGCGCGCCAAACAAAAAAGCCCCGCGTAGCGGGGCTGGTGTACCCGGCTACGACAGCCCTTATTGCGCCGGAGCAGCCTCGGGCGGCAACGGCAGAATGCTGACCGTGTGACGGTTCAGCGCGCCCTTGATGGCGAACTTCACGTTGCCGTCGATCAGTGCGTACAGCGTCCAGTCCTTGCCCACGCCGACATTCACGCCGGGGTGGAACTTGGTGCCGCGCTGACGAACGATGATCGAACCCGCCGAGACGGTTTCGCCACCATAGGCCTTGACACCCAGCATCTTGGGCTGGGAGTCGCGCCCGTTTCGCGTAGAGCCGCCGCCTTTTTTCTGTGCCATGGTGCTTTCTCCTTACGCCGCAGCAGGAACGTACGGTGCCGGGGGCGGGGGAGCCAGCGATTCGCCCAGTTCGGAAGCGATGCGGCTCACCAGGACCTCGGTGTAGTTCTGGCGATGGCCCTGCGTCTTGCGATAGTGCTTGCGACGGCGCATCTTGAAAATCATCACTTTGTCGTGACGACCCTGCGAGAGCACCGTAACCGAAACCGTAGCCCCCGAAACCAGAGGGGCGCCAACGACGAGAGACTCGCCGCTGCCCACCGCCAGAACCTGGTCGAGGGTGATTTCAGTTCCGACGTCCGCTGGCATCTGTTCTATTTTGATCTTGTCGCCGGCGGCAACTTTGTACTGCTTGCCCCCGGTTTTTATGACCGCGTACATAGGAACCTCAATGAGGATGGATTGACTGAACCTGCGATTATGGCACGGGTGGGCGCCAGAGGCAAGCCGAGTCCCCTGGGCCATCCAGGCCGGTGCGCCGCAGGTCGGGTTCGACGTGAAGGGGTCGCGCCGAACTCTATAATTCGTCCGCAAATGAAACCAATCGAGATGTTTCCTGTCCTGGCCGCCGACCTGACCGAGGTCGACCGGGTCATCCGTGCGCGCCTGGGGTCCGAGGTTGCGCTGATCAACACCGTGGGCGAATACATCATCAGCGCCGGCGGCAAGCGGATGCGCCCGGTGCTGCTGCTGCTGATGGCGCGCGCCCTGAACTACGCCGGCGACCAGCATCACCTGCTGGCCGCGGTGGTCGAGTTCATCCACACCGCGACCCTGCTGCACGACGACGTCGTCGACGAGTCGGCCCTTCGGCGCGGCCGCCAGACGGCCAATGCCGCCTTCGGCAACGCCGCCAGCGTGCTGGTCGGCGATTTTCTGTACTCGCGCGCCTTCCAGATGATGGTGGAAGCCAACGACATGCGGGTGATGAAGGTGCTCTCGGACGCCACCAACGTCATCGCCGAAGGCGAAGTGCTGCAGCTCATCAACTGCAACGACCCGGACGTCGATGAATCCCGATACCTGCAGGTGATCCGCTACAAGACCGCGCGCCTGTTCGAGGCGGCTGCCCAGCTCGGAGCCATCCTGGCCGATGCGCCGGCCGAGATCGAAGCCGGTGCCGCGGAGTATGGCCGGCGGCTGGGCACCGCCTTCCAGCTCGTCGACGATGTGCTCGACTATTCGGGCGTCACCGCCGACATCGGCAAGAACGTCGGCGACGACCTGCGCGAAGGCAAGCCCACGCTGCCGCTGATCCATGTGATGGCCAACGGCACGACCGCCGAACGCGACCTGGTGCGCGAGGCCATCATCAACGGCCACACCGAACAGTTCGAGCCGATCATGGCCGCCATCGCCCGCACCGGCGCGCTGGACTATGCCCGGGAACGGGCCCGGCTGGAGGCGCAGGCGGCTTCGGAAGCGATTGCGGATCTGCCCGCTTCAGATTTCAAGCAGGCTCTGCTATACTTTTCGACTTACTCGATTCGGCGAGATCGTTAGATCGACCTGATCCCGGCAGTAAGAGCAATAGAAACAGCAATAAAAACAAGCAGCAAGACAAGCCATCGGTGATTCACCGGTGCGCCATTCGGGGTGTAGCTTAGCCTGGTAGAGCGCTACGTTCGGGACGTAGAGGCCGGAGGTTCGAATCCTCTCACCCCGACCAGGAATTCTCGATGATACGGCCGCCACCACGCGGCCGTTTTCATTTGGAAATCAGGTGCCACCTTTCAGCGAATCGTGACCAAGTCTTTTCCGCCGTAACGGCGACGGCGCCCTGGCCGTCTCGTCATCCACGCAGCGTCCGTCGCGCTTGCGGCCCACCGCGAGCGCGGCCTCAGATCGTCTAGTTCATCTGTCTGTCACGACGTTCTAACGTCCATGGACGAGGAACGCAGGCTGTCAGTTCACCGCGCCGGGCTCAAGGACGCCAAACCCTGAGAGGTATAATTTTTTCCCGCACCCTATGAGGTATATTTTAGTCTCTTGGAGTATATATACGTCTGACACCTTATAAGGTATATTTTACCTTAATACCCTGCAGGGACTATCCGCTGGGCATTCCCTTGGAGGAACCATGTCCCGATACCTCGTTGCAACGGCCAAGGACTTCGGAGAGCTGTTTCGCGGCTTTCGCAAGCAGCGCGGCTGGACGCAGGCGCGACTCGCTGAGCGTGCCGGTCTGTTGCCCAAGACCGTCTCAGCCATCGAAACGGGCGGTGGGCAAGTCCTGCTTGCCAATGTCATGCGCTGCCTGTCGGCGCTTGAAGTAGATCTGTCCCTGGATTCACGTACCGGCAACCGCACAACGCCGCTTCAGGCGCCAGTCGATGACCATCCGAAATCCACTCCGGTCAAGGTCCAGGCCAATCCGGCCGCGCAGCGTCGACCTGCCGCAACCGGGCAGCGGCTCGGCACGCCCCCCGCGAAACAGGCCCGGAAGAACCCCAAAAAGAGCCCTACGAGCCACGCAGCGTCTGCCGCCAAGGCCCTCAAGGAAAAGTGGTAGACATGGGTCGACGTCGCAAGTCGATACGCCTGATGTTGTGGATGAACGGCCTCCCAATCGGGACATGGGAGGTCGACAGCACAGGCAGGCACCACCTCGTCTACGCCGAAGGGTGGCTGGAAAGCGACCACGGCCGTCCCGTCTCGCTGTCGATGCCCCTGCGCCCTGGGGCGGCGTACCGCGGCGACGTCGTGCGTCACTACTTCGAGAACCTGCTGCCCGACAACCGTCTCATCCGCGAGCGGCTGCAGGCCCGGTTCCACACGCGTTCCACAAGCGCCCAAGATCTGCTCGCTGAAGTCGGGCGCGACTGTGTCGGGGCTCTGGCCATCCTGCCGGAAGGCGAGTCTCCCGTGGGCTATGACCGCATCGAGGGCGTCCCCCTCACAGAAAAGCAAATCGAACAGGCACTCGGTCAGGTGACTGTCGATGCCCGGCATGCCGACGAGGACCACTTCCGAATCTCAATTGCCGGTGCGCAGGAGAAGACAGCCTTTCTATGGCATGAAGGTCGGTGGATGCGCCCGACGGGAGCCACACCCACGACCCACATCTTCAAGCTGCCCCTTGGTGTGCCCCCATCCGGTATCGACCTCACGACAAGCGTCGAGAACGAATGGCTCTGCGCTCGAATCCTGGCCGCTTACGGTGTGCCGGTCGCGCAAGGCGACATCGCTCGCTTCGGCGAGCGGACGGTGCTCGTCGTGCCGCGCTTCGACCGGCAACTCGCGTCCGATGGCACCTGGCTTCTACGCCTGCCGCAGGAAGACTTCGCCCAGGTCTGCGGTGTCGGTCCCGATGCAAAGTACGAGTCCGACGGCGGAACTGGCATCAAGACCGTTCTCGATCGTCTGCTCGGCTCCGCGCAGGCGGACAAGGACCGCCAGGACTTCTTCCGGACCCAGGTTCTCTTCTGGATGCTGGCAGCCATCGACGGGCATGCGAAGAACTTCAGCGTGTTCATCGAGCCCCGCGGACACTTTCGGCTGACGCCTCGCTACGACGTGCTGTCGGCCTATCCGGTGCTTGGTCACGGCAGGGGCAAGCTCGCTGCGGAGAAAGTCAAGATGGCGATGGCCGTCTGGGGGGACAACCGCCACTACAAGTGGCGCGAGATTCGCCGTGCGCACTTCGAAAAGACGGCCAAGGACTGCGGACTGGGCAGCTCGGTTCAGGCACTCATCGACGAACTGGTCGAGCGCTCACCCGAGGTCATCGCGCAGGTGACCGCAGCGCTCCCTCCGGGCTTCCCGGAGGCGGTCAGCGCCTCCATCCTGGACGGCTTGGCACAGGCCGCCCAGCGCCTGAAGTAACTCGCGCAGCGCTGTCGACTCCGGTGCGCACAGGCCGCAGCCCGGCCCGCTCAGGCCCGGATCGTCAGGCGGGCCGCCGGGCTGGCCGCCCCGACCTCGCCCACCACCGCCGCCGCCGCGAAGCCATGGCGCGCGAACGTGGCCAGCACCGCCGCGAGCGCGCCCGGCGCACAGGCCACGAGCAAACCGCCGCTGGTCTGCGGATCGGTGAGCAGCGCGCGGTCCAGCGCCGCGAACCCCGCCGGCAGCGTCACATCATCGCCATAACCCGACCAGTTGCGCTCCGACGCTCCCGTGACAAAGCCGCGCGCGGCCAGCTCGCGAACACCAGCCAGCAGCGGCACGGCCGGCCAGTCGATCCGGATGTCGCACTGCGCACCGCGCGCCATCTCCAGCACATGCCCGCCAAGACCGAAGCCGGTGACGTCGGTCATCGCATGCACGCCGTCGATCGCGGCCAGGTCAGGCCCGGGCGTATTCAGCTGCGTGGTGCAGGCGATCATCTGCGCGTAGCCGGCCGCGCCGAGTTCGCCTTTCTTGAGCGCCGCCGACATCACGCCCACGCCCAGCGGCTTGCCGAGCACCAGCAGATCGCCAGGGCGCGCATCGGCGTTGCGCTTGACGCGACCGGGGTGCACGAGGCCCAGGGCCACCAGCCCATAGATCGCCTCCACCGAGTCGATGGTGTGGCCGCCGGCAATCGGGATGCCCGCCGCGCGGCACACCGAGGCGCCGCCCTCCAGGATGCGGCCGATCGTGTGCGTCGACAGCACGTTGATCGGCATGCCGACCAGCGCCAGTGCCAGGATGGGCCTGCCGCCCATCGCATACACATCGCTGATCGCATTGGTCGCCGCGATGCGCCCGAAGTCGTGAGGATCGTCGACGATCGGCATGAAGAAGTCGGTGGTGGCGATCAGCGCCTGCTCGTCGTTGAGCTGATAGACCGCCGCATCGTCGGCGGTCTCGATGCCGACCAGCAGCTGGGGCGGCATCGGCATGGCGGCCGTGCCCCGGAGGATCTCGGACAGCACGCCGGGCGCGATCTTGCAGCCGCAGCCGCCGCCGTGGGACAGCGAGGTCAGGCGCGGTTCGAGGGGTATCTCGGGTGAGGTCATGATGAACGCTCCATTGCGCTACAAAGTCACCCCGCCATCCACCACCAGCTCGGCGCCGGTGATGTAACGCGCCTCGTCGGACACCAGGAACAAAGCCGCGTTGGCGATGTCCCACGGGCTGCCCATGAAGCCCATCGGGCAGCGCCGGTTGCGATCGGCGATGACCGCGGCCTGCTGCTGCGCATCGCCCGGTATCTGGGTGCGCACATGCGGCGTGTCGATCAGGCCGGGCAGGATCACATTGGCCCGCACGCCGTCGCGTGCGTACTTTCGGGCGATCACGCGGGTCAGCTGATTGAGCGCCGCCTTCGAACTGTAGTACGAGTAGTACGGCACGCCCCCCCACCGGATGCTGGCCACCGACGAGATGTTGACGATGGCGCCGCGCTTTTGCGCGCGCATGTGCGGCATCACGAACTTGCAGGCGAACACCACGCTCTTCAGGTTGATGTCGTGGACGCGATCCCAGTTGGCCTCGGTCAGGTCTTCCAGCGGCGACACATCTTCGATGCCGACGTTGTTGTGCAGGATGTCGATGCGGCCATGGCGCGCGATGCAGGCTTCGACCATCGACTTCAGCTCCGACGGCTTGCCGACATCGGTCTGATGCGCGAACGCGGCGCCGCCCTCGGCCTCGATCAGCGACACGGTTTCCTGCGCGGCCGCCAGGTCGCGGTCCACGCACATCACCTGCGCGCCTTCGCGCGCATACAGCGCGGCCGCTGCCTTCCCGTTGCCCCAGCCTTCGCCGACCGAACCAGCGCCGGTGACGATCGCCACCCTGTCTTTCAGACGTTGTCCCAAGATGCCTCCTTGCCTTGCCGTTGTGATTCGATCGGGCTCAGGGCTGCCGCCCGGCGACGAAATCGAGCAGATGCGGAATAAAGCGTTCGCCGAAGCCGCCTTCGACGGCGCCCGAGAATTGTTCGCGGACCTGGCGCGCCAGCTGATCCGGGCCGCCCGCCTCGCCGGCCAGTTGCGCGTAGTACGACACATCCTTGAGTGCCGTGCCCAGGGTGGCCTGGGCGCGCCGCTCGTCGCGTTCGGTGATCCACGGAATCATCGCCTGGAACACCCGGCTGTTGCCCCCGCCCAGCGTGACCGCCTCGCACAAGCGTGCCGGGTCCAGGCCAAGGCGCAGCGCGACCGCATGCGCTTCGGCAACCAGGGCCAGGCCCCCGAGCGCCAGAAAATTGTTGATCAGCTTGGCCTGCTGGCCCGCGCCGACCGCGCCGATGTGCACCACCGTTTCGCAGAACGAGGCCAGCACCCGGCGAGCCAGCACCAGATCATCGTCGCTGCCTCCGGCCAGTGCCGCCAGCCGGCGCTTGGCGGCCTCGCGCGGACCCCGCACCACCGGCGCATCGACGAAACGGATGCCCTTGGCCGCCAGTCTCGCCGCGATGGCCTGGGTCGCCAACGGCGGGGACGTGGAGCAGTCGACGACGAGCAGATCGCGCATCCCGCCGTGCACGGCGCCCTGTTCGCCGAACAGCACCCGTTCGATCACCTCGCTGCCCGGCAGGCACAGCATCAGCACCTCGCAGTCGGCGGCCAGCGCTGCCGGCGTGGCGCGCTCCTGCCCGCCGGCGGCGAGCAGTTCGGCCACGGCACTGCGGTCGCGATTTATCACGAAGCGCACAGCGTGCCCGTCGGCCAGCAGATTCAGCGCCATCGGCCGGCCCATCAGGCCCAGTCCGGCAAACCCCACCCGCAAGCTCGGCATCATGCTTGGCAGCCCTCTGAGTTGGAAACGTTTTCAGTCTGGCGAGACGCCCTGAGAAGGTCAATTGCCGGTCCGCCCGCCGTACACTGGCGCAAAGGAATCGACACCATGCGCCCTCATCCCATCCGACTGGCCCTCGCCGCCTGGCTCGCCCTCTCGAGCGCCGGCACGGCTCTCGCGCAGGCGATGCCCACCCCCGCTCAGACCGAGGGCCCCTACTACCCGCTGGTCAGGCCGGCCGACACCGACGCCGACCTGACCCGCGTGGCCGGCGGCCCACCGGCCCAGGGCGAGGTGCTGACGCTGCGCGGCATCGTGCGCGACTGCCAGGGCACGCCGCTGGCAGGCGCGCGCTTCGAAATCTGGCAGACCGATCACCAGGGCATCTATCTGCATCCGGGCGACGGGCGCACCGGCCAGCGGGATCCCAACTTCCAGTTCTACGGCGAACTGCGCACCGATGCGCAGGGCGCCTACCGGTTCCGCACCATCCTGCCCGGGCCGTACACCGGTCGCCCGCGCCACATCCATGCCAAGGTCACGCCGGCAGGCGGTGCCACGCTGACCACCCAGTTCTACCTGAAGGGCGACACCGACCTGGCCGGCGATTTCATCGTGCGCCGGCTGGGCAAGGCCATCGAACGGGTGCTGATCGATGCGCAGCCCGAGGCGGGCAACGCGGCCCGCCAGGCAACGCTGGACGTGGTGACCGGGCGCGCCTGTTAGCGGGGCAGGGCCGGACGCCGCAGTGCCGGACAGCGCAGCGCCCGGACAGCGCAGCGCCCGGACAGCGCAGCGCCCGGACAGCGCGCCCGGACAGTGCCCGGACACCGCAGCACCGGCCAGCGCAGCGCCCGCCCCCCGGGCAGACCCGCGGCCGCGGGTGAGGGGACCCTCCGGCCGGTTCCGGAAAGCCCGCCGCAGCGCACACCGGGGGTCGGACGGCGCGCATTTCGGCGCATCATAACGTCCCCCTTTCAGATCGGAGTCGCCCAGCGTGACCACCCTCGGATTCCGGATACTTCCCCGCATCCACACCAGTCCCAGCCTGGTCAGCCTGTTCGAGGGGCTGCCTGCCTCGATCATCAGCGACAACATGAGCCGGCTGTCGGGCAGCCTGCACCTGCGGCCCTACCATCGGCCCGGCACGACGATGCTCGGCACCGCGCTGACCGTGCGGGTGCGCAGCGGCGACAACCTGATGATCCACAAGGCGCTGCAGATTGCACGCCCGGGCGACGTGCTGGTGGTCGATGGCGGCGGCACCGTCGATCGTGCGCTGATCGGCGACATCATGAAGAACGTGGCCAAGTCGCGCGGGCTGGCCGGCGCCGTGATCGACGGCGCGATCCGCGACAGCGCGACGTTTCGCGAGGACAACTTCCCCTGCTACGCGCGCGGCGTGACCCACCGCGGCCCGTTCAAGGACGGACCCGGCGAAATCAACGTCCAGGTCAGCATCGACGGCGACGTGGTGAATCCGGGCGACATCGTGGTCGGCGACGACGATGGCGTGCTGTTCATTTCGCCCGCGCACGCCGACGCCCTGGCCGCTGCCTCGCGCAAGAAGCTCGCCGACGAGACCGCCACCCTGGCCGCGATCGCCAATGGCACTCACAACGACGCCTGGATCGACCAGATCCTGCGCGCCAAGGGAGTGCTGCCCCAATGAGCCCGCGCCCCAAGCGGGTCACCCGCTTCACGTCCTGGGTCGATGGCGCCTTCGACGAGCGCCTTGGCCGCGAAGCCGACATCGACCTGCGGGTGCTGCCAGTGCCATCGACGGCGGCGGCCGCCTACGCCGCACTGGGCGACGCCCATGTGTTCCATGTGTCGGCGGCCAAGGACGAACTCCCCGCCTTTTGCCACGTGAGCGACGAACTGCTGTCGCACTGCCCGCAGCTGCTGTGCGTGTCGTCCTACGGCGCGGGCTACGACCCGATCGACGTGCCCTCCTGCACACGGGCTGGCGTGGCTGTCGTGAATCAGTCGGGCGGCAACGCGGTCTCGGTGGCCGAGCATGCGCTCGGGCTGATTCTGTCGGTGGCTCATCGCATCACCGAGAGCGACCGGCGATTGCGCCACGAGCGCGGTTTTTCGCGCGAAGACCTGACCGGGCGCGAACTGGCCGGCAAGACCCTGGGTGTGGTCGGCATCGGCAACACCGGTCGGCGGGTCGCCGCACTGGGCGCGGCCTTCGGCATGACGGTGCTGGCCACCGACCCGTTCGTGGCGCCCGATGAGATCGCCCGGCGCGGCGCTCGCGCCGTGAGCCTGGACGAACTGCTGGCGCAGAGCGACATCGTGTCGCTGCACTGCCCGCGCGACCCCAGCACCCTGAAGATGATCGATGCCGGCGCCTATGCGCGCATGAAGCGGGGCGCCATCTTCGTCAGCACGGCGCGGGGCGGCATCCACGACGAACACGCGCTGGCCCAGGCACTGGCCTCAGGCCAGGTCGCGGGGGCCGGCCTCGATGTCTGGGACCAGGAACCGCCGCCGCTGGACCATCCGCTGCTGCGGTTTCCCACTGTGGTGGCCACCTATCACACCGCCGGCGTCACCACCGAAGCACGACGCAACATGGCAAGCATTTCGGCCGAGCAGATCGTCACGCTGCTGGGCGGCGCGCGCCCGCCCCGCCTGGTCAATCCGGAAGTCTGGCCCGTCTACGCCACGCGCTTCGCGCAGATCCTCGGGCGACCCGTCGTCGGCTGAACGGCCAAAATCCCCAACCCCAAGAGCCGGCTCAGCCGGCCATCTCACCTGCACGGAGTTTCCCGATGTTCAAGCGATTCCTGAAAACAACCGCACCGCTTGCCCTGGCCTGCCTGGGGCTGGTGCACGGCTCTGCCAGTGCCGCCTACCCGGATCGGCCGATCAAGATGATCGTCGCCTACTCGGCTGGCGGCGCGACCGATGTCACGGCCCGCGCCATCGCGCCCTTCATCGAAAAATACCTGGGCGGTGGGGCCCGTATCGTCATCGAGAACCGCACGGGCGCCGGTGGCGCGATCGGCTTCACCGCCATCGCCTCCGCACCGCCCGACGGCTACACGATCGGCTTCGTCAATACGCCCAATCTGCTGACCATCCCCATCGAGCGCAAATCCAGCTTCACCTGGGAGAGCTTCGATCTGATCGGCAACGTGGTCGACGATCCGAGCAATTTCTCGGTGCTGTCCAGCAGCCCCATCACCACGCTGGACCAGCTGGCGGCCTACGCGCGCAGCAAGCCCGGCCAGGTCACCGTGGGCACCACGGGGGTCGGCTCCGATGACCATCTCGCGATGCTGATGTTCGAGAAGATCGCCGGCGTCAAGATGAACCACGTGCCCTTCAAGGGCGCCGCCGACGTGCGCTCGGCCACGCTGGGCAAGCAGATCGACGTGGCCGCGGTGAATATCGGCGAGGCCCTGCAGGCCACCAAAGGTGGCGCGCCGTTCCGCAATTTCGGCCCGATGAGCCTGACCCGCACCGACCTGGCGCCGGATATCCCCACGTTCAAGGAGCAGGGCTACAACATCGAGCTGTCGTCGCTGCGTGGCATCGCCGCCCCCAAAGGACTGCCCGCCGATGTGCGCGAGCGCCTGGTCAGCGCGGTCGCCAAGGCCACCGCCGACCCCGAGTTCATCAAGATCTCGCTGGGCTTTTTCGCCTCGCTGCGCTACCTGGCGCCGGCTCAGTACACGACCGTGCTGCGCGAGGCGGAAACGGGTTTCCGCAAGCTGTGGACCGAACTGCCCTGGGGCGACAAATAAGGTTGTACCGGCCGGCGTGCCCGCTCTCCGGCCGCTCAAGACAGGCGCCGATCTGCCGATAAGCATCCATTGAATCGGATTTCCGGATCGGCACCATGGACTCGCTCAGCGCTTCAACAGTCGGCAATGCCAGTGCGGCCACGCCCGGCACCGTGTCGGGCACCGCCTCGGTCCTGATGCTGCGCAAGGCGCTCGATCTCCAGGCCTCCAGCGCCGCTCAGCTGATCGAGTCCCTGCCCCGGCCCGCGCTGGCCTCGTCGGGCACTCTGGGCACCCGCCTGAATACGTACGCATAGGCCTTCCGGACCCGAGGGCAGGTCACTGCCGAGCGTTCGCCAGCGCACAGACGGCGGCAGGGCTTCGAGGGCAGGCTCGAGGCTGTCGCGAACCGCCGTCCTGCCGGCCGCTCTTTCCCACGAGGCCTCTCTCTGTCGATTCCACGCTCAGCATCGCTCAGCTCAGCCCGGCCGCGCCCGGCCGTGCGCCCCGTAACCCACCGGGGCCTGCGATGACGCAGCCCGCGGTGCCGAGCCCGGGCGCCGGCGTTGTTTACCTGCTCGATATCGACAACACCCTGCTCGATGGGGATCGCATGGTCGCCGACCTGCGCCAGCATCTCGAGGCTGAATTCAGCATCGCCAGTGCCGAGCGCTTCTGGTCGGCCTTGGAGACCCTGCGCGCCGAACTCGGATTCGTCGATTATCTGGGCGCGCTGCAGCGCTACCGCAACCACATCGAACGCTCGGGCATGGATGCGCAGCGCCTGCTGTCGACATCGGCATTCCTGATCGACTACCCCTATGCCGAGCGGCTGTATCCGCGCTCGCTGGAGGCCATCCGCCACCTCGACCGAACCGGCCAGACCGTGATCCTGAGCGACGGCGACGTGGCGCTGCAGCCGCGCAAAGTGCAGCGCTCGGGCCTGTGGGATGCAGTCGATGGTCGGGTGCTGATCCACGTCCACAAGGAGCGCATGCTCGATTCGGTGAAACGCCGCTATCCGGCCCGCCACTATGTGATGGTGGACGACGAGCTCCGTATACTGGCGGCCATGAAGGCGAACTGGAAGGATCAGCTGACCACGGTGTTCCTGCGCCAGGGCAGCCACGCGGCCGACCCCGCGAACATCAATACGCATACGCCCGCCGACATCACCATCGAGAGCCTGGACGAACTGATCGCCCTCGAACCGGCCAGGCTCGCGCCCTAGCTGTGCCCAGCCCATTCCTCGAAAGCAAGGTGCTGCTGGGGCTGCTGGCGGTCGTCACCCTGGCACTGGGATGGATCCTGCTCCCGTTCTGGGGCTCGCTGATGTGGGCGACCATCATCGCGCTTCTGTTTGCGCCGGTTCATCAGCGCCTGCTGACCCGCTGGCCCGGCCGCCGCAATCTGTGCGCCCTGCTCACGCTCGCCCTGGTGCTGGTGATCGTGATCCTGCCTTTCCTGGCGATGCTGGCGGCGCTGGCCCGCGAGACCGCCCTGTTCTATGCGCAGCTGGAATCCGGGCAGATCGACCCCGAACAATTCTTCCAGAGCGTCTTCATGGCCCTGCCTGACTGGGTGACCCAGCAGCTGACCCGGCTGGGCCTGGTCGACTTCGATGCCTTGCGGCGCACGCTGACCACGGCGCTGTCGCGCGCCGGCCAGTTCATGGCCACCCAGGCCCTGAGCATCGGCCAGAACACCGTCGAGTTCATCGCGAGCCTGTTCATCACCACCTACCTCGCCTACTTCCTGATCCGCGACGGCGAGGACCTGGCGCACACCCTGCGCCGTGCGGTCCCGCTGGCACCGTCGCACCGCCAGGAACTGGTGCTCAAGTTCACCACGGTGATTCGCGCCACCGTCAAAGGCAATCTGCTGGTCGCCGCGATCCAGGGGGCACTCGGCGGATTGGCTTTCTGGTTTCTCGGTGTCAGCGGCGCGCTGCTGTGGGCGGTCGTCATGGCCCTGCTGTCGATGCTGCCGGCCGTGGGCGCGGGATTGGTCTGGGTGCCGGTGGCGATCTACTTCCTGGTCGCCGGCTCGATCTGGCAATGCGTGGCGCTGGTGGCCTGGGGCGTGCTGGTGATCGGCCTGGTCGACAACGTGCTGCGCCCGATCCTCGTGGGGCGCGACACCCGGATGCCCGACTACGTGGTGCTGGTCAGCACGCTGGGCGGCATGTCGGTGTTCGGCATCAACGGCTTCGTGCTGGGGCCGGCCATCGCCGCGATGTTCATGGCGGTGTGGCACATCCGGCTGAGTACCACATCAAAACCGTCATGACCCGCTCGCCCGATGCACCACGGCCCGGCCGCGCAGGGTGCCGGCCGCGGGGGCGGTCACGGCATTCGGCCGCACATCCGCGCAGTTCGTGCAGTCCATGTTCACCCCCGCCGGCGCGATCGGCCTGGCCGGACAGGTGGTCTTCGGCCTGATGCCGCTGCTGCTGCGCTCGCGTCAGACCGGCCGCGGCTGACCCTGCGCCAGCAGGTGCCGCTCGGCACTGAGCTCATCGAGCGTGTTGATGCCCAGCATGGCCATGTCGCGCGACACCTCCTGGGTCAGCAGGTCGATCGCATGGGCCACGCCGGCCTCGCCCGCGATCGCCGCCGCATAGGCGAACGGCCGGCCGACGAACACGAAGCGCGCGCCCAGTGCGAGCGCCTTGAGCACATCGGTGCCGCGGCGCACACCGCTGTCCATCATCACCGGCACACCGGGGCAGGCCGCCACGACGCTGGCCAGCACGCGCAGTGGCGCCACCGCGCCATCGAGTTGGCGGCCGCCATGGTTGGACACGATGATGCCCTGTGCCCCATGGTCGCAGGCCAGGCGCGCATCGTCGGGCGCCAGCACGCCCTTGATGACCAGGCGGCCCTTCCAGATCTCGCGGATGCGCGCGAAGTGCGCCCAGTTCAGGTGGCCACGGGCGGCGAAATCCCGCGCGACCCGCGACGACAGGATCGGGGCGCCGCGGGTGGCGTAGTTGTTCTCGAAGTGCGGCATCCCATGCTGCACGATCGTGCGCAGGAACGTGCCGAACAGCCATCGCGGATGGCTCAGGCCGTCCCAGGCCAGCCGCAGCGAGGGCCGCAGCGGCGTCGAAAAGCCCGTGCGCACGTTGTTCTCGCGATTGGCCGACACCGGCGTGTCGACCGTGATCACCAGCGTCTGGAAACCGGCAGCGGCCACGCGTGCGATCAGCGCCTCGATCTGCGCGGGGTCACCCGGCAGGTAGGCCTGGAACCAGGTGCCGGGACTGTCGGCGGCAACGTCCTCGAGGCGGATCAGCGACGAGCCGCTCATGATCATCGGCAACTTGGCGTGCGCCGCCGTGCGCGCCAGCACCAGGTCGCCGCGATAGGCATACAAGGCCTCGATGCCCATCGGCGCGATGCCGAAGGGCACCGAGTGGGTCTGGCCGAACAGCGTGGTCTGCGTGCTGCGCCGGGAGATGTCGATCAGCACCCGCGGCAGGAAGCGGTAGTCGTCGAACGCTTCGCGGTTGTCGCGGTACGAACGGTTGGATTCGACCGCACCGGCCACGTAGCCGAAGACCGGCCGGGGCAGATGGCGCCGGGCGGCGGTCTCGAAGTCGTCCAGGCACAGGATGGAGGCAAGTCGCGAATCGGGCACGGGTCAGTCTTCCAGGATCTCGAGCAGGAGCGTTGCCGCCCGTTCGCAGGCCTCGTACGGCGCGTCGAGGTGGGTGACGAGGCGGATGGTCCGAGGGTTCAGCGCATTGATCAGCACGCCCCGCTCGCGGGCGCGCATCACCAGGTCGCCAGCGGGCGGTGCCCCGGCGCTCAGGCCGAACACCACGATATTGGTCTGGATCGACGAGGCATCGAGCACGACCTTGCACGAGGCCGCGAGGCGCTCGCCGAGCATCCGGGCACTGGCGTGGTCATCGACCAGCCGGGCGAGGTGATGGTCCAGCGCGTACTCGGCCCCCGCCGCCAGCAGGCCCGCCTGGCGCATGGCGCCGCCCAGCATGCGACGGTGGCGCACCGCTGGCCCGATCAGCTCGCGCGGCCCGGCCAGCAGCGAACCGGCCGGCGCGCCAAGTCCCTTGGACATGGACACCATGACCAGATCGAAGGGCGCCGCCAGTTCGGCCACTGGCAGGCCGGTGGCCGCCGAAACGTTCCACAGCCGCGCGCCGTCCAGGTAACAGGCCAGTCCGTGCGCGCGGGCGGCCGCGCAGATGTCGACCACCTGCGACTGCGGGAAGATCACCCCGCCCATGCGGTTGTGGGTGTTCTCGATCTGCACCAGCGAGGTCGGCGCAAAGATGTCCAGGTTGCGCGGCTTGATCGCCCCGCGCATCTGCTCGACGCTGAACACCCCCCGCTCGCCAATCTCGGTGAAATGCACACCGCCATTGGCCGCCGACCCGCCCGCCTCGTGCCAGACCGAATGCGCTTCCCGGGCAACGATCACGTCGTCCCCGGGCCGCGTCAGCAGCCGCAGCGCCACCTGGTTGGCCTGGGTGCCGGTGGCAAACCACAAGGCAGCCGGCTTGCCCAGGCACTCGGCAATCCGGGCCTGCAGCCGATTGACCGACGGATCGTCACCGTACTGGTCATCGCCCACCGGGGCGGCCGCGATGGCCGCACGCATCGCGGCGCCGGGGCGTGTGACGGTATCGGATCGCAGATCGATCGGGCTCATGCGAAATGTCCTGTCCTGTGGTTCACTGCGATCCTGCCATGCTGACCTTCACGATTGCCGTCTTCTTCCTGCTGATCACTCCCGGACCCGGTGTGCTGTCGACGGCCGGCGTCGGCTCGGGCTTCGGCTATCGGGCCGGAGTGAGTTTTCTGGCCGGCCTGTTCGTGGGCAGCAACCTGGTGGCGCTGCTGGTGATCAGCGGCCTGGCCGCGCTGCTGCTGTCGGTGCCGTGGCTGCGCACCGGCCTGCTGATCGGGTCGGTCGCCTACCTGGTCTACCTGGCCTGGCGCATCGCCTTCAGCGGCTCGCAGATCACCTTCATCCACAAGGCGAGCGCCCCCGGGTTCATCAACGGCGTCACGCTGCAGGCGATCAATCCCAAGGCCTACCTGGTGAACACCGCGCTGTTCACCGGCTTCGCGTTCTGGCCGCAGAGCCTGCTCACCGAGACTCTGATCAAGTTCGCGATCATCAACCTGATCTGGGTGCCGATCCACGTGCTGTGGCTGTGGTTCGGGGTGACGCTGCGCCGCCTGCAGCTGCCGGGCCGCGTGCAGGCCGCGATCAATGCCTTCATGGCCTTGTCGATGCTGATCGTGGTCGCCCTGGCCCTGTGGGCTCAGCGCTGACCGCGCAGCGCCGGCTGGCGCCGCGATCGGGCTGCGGCCCGGCGCGCCGCACACTCAGACGGACTCCCAGATCACCGTGCGCCGGGCGCCCGACCAGCGCTCGAAATGGGCCGCATACACTTCCTCGATCCGGTTGCGCTTGACCTTGAAGGTGGGCGTGACGAAGCCGTTGTCCACTGTCCAGGGCGTGGTCACCACGACCAGGCAGTCGAGTTGCTCGTGCGGATCGAGCGTGGCGTTGATGCGCTGCAGGTGGCCGGCGAGCGAGGCCTCGATCTCGTCGCGATCCGCGTCGTTGCGCGCCCGCATGGCCGCTTCGGGGTTGAGCATCACGATGCCCAGCGGCTGGCCGAGATTGGCGCCGGTGACCACGCAGGCCTCGACCACTGCGTGCATCACCAGGCGGTCTTCGATCGGTGCGGGCGCCACGTACTTGCCCTTGCTGGTCTTGAACAGATCCTTGACCCGGCCGGTGATGCGCAGGTTGCCCTCGGCATCGAGCGCCCCCTTGTCGCCGGTGTGCAGCCAGCCGTCCTCGGTCAGCGCCTGGCGGGTCAGCTCGGGCTCCTTGTAATAACCGAGCATCAGCCCCGGACTCTTCATCTGGATCTCGCCGTTGGCCGGGTCGATGCGCGCCTGGACGCCCTCATAGGGCTTGCCGACCGTGCCCGGGCGCTGAACGCCCGGCAGCGTGGCATGGGACAGGCCGCAGTTCTCGGTCATGCCGTACACCTCGACGATCGGCAGGCCCAGCGCCTCGTACCAGCGCAGCAGGTCGGGCGGCATCGGTGCCGCGCCGCCTGCGGCGAAGGTGCACTGGTCCAGGCCGAGCGCCCCGAGCACCTTCTTGCGCACGATGCCGCGCACGATGGGGATCTTCAGCAGCCGCTGCAGCTTCTCGGGCGGCATCTTGGCGTGTACGCCCTGCTGGAACTTGACCCACAGCCGCGGCACCGAAAAGAACACCGTGGGCCGCGCGCGCTGCAGGTCGGCGGTGAAGGTTTCCAGCGATTCGGCGAAGAACACATGACCGCCAACCGCCAGCAGCGAGTGCTCGACCAGCGCGCGCTCGGCCACATGCGACAGCGGCAGATAACTCAGGATGCGCCCGTTGCTGTCGACGGGCACCCGCTTCAGGCCCGACTGCAGCGACCAGGCAAAGGTGGCGAAGCTGTGCATCACGCCCTTGGGCGCGCCGGTCGTGCCCGAGGTGTACATGATGGTGCTGAGCTCGTCGCCGTCGCGCACCGGCTCGCCGGGCATCGGCGCGGTGTCGCGCACGAGGGTGTCCCAGGCCGGGTAGTCATTCTTGGGCGACAGCGGAAAACTGATGCAGGGCAGCCCCGCCGGGATGCCGGGCTTCATGCCCGCCCAGCCGTCGAGCTTGCCCACGAACAGCAGCTTGGACTCGCTGTGCTCCAGGATCTGGCGGATGGTGCCGGCGGCCAGCGTGGGGTACAGCGGCACCGACACATGGCCGGCCATCCAGATGGCGAAATCGCACATCAGCCAGTGCGCGCAGTTCTTGGACAGGATCGCGATGCGCGACCCCGGCTCGTAACCCAGGCTGAGCAGGTGCGCGGCCATGCGCCGGCTCTGATCGATCACCTCGCGCCAGGTGAAGTCGCGCACCGTGCCGTCGCCCTGCGGCTGGGTCATGACCACACGGTCGGGTTCGGATTTTTCCCAATGGTACAGGCGCTGCAAAGCCAGCGATTCGGGCGCGACGACGCTGCTGCTGTTCATCAGAGGTCTCCTCGGGTGCGGCGGCGCGCGGTGGCAGCCGGATACTGGTTTTGTGCAGGCAGTCTGCCACAGCCACCGCCAGGAAACCGAGCAACGCAATGGCGCCGAAGGCCGAACCCGCCCGAACGCCGACGCCCCGGCGACGCGCCCGCGCCATCTCCCGGCGGATTGCCCACGGCTGGTGAACTGAACCACAGCGGAATCAGCAGGAGCAGGTACAGGATCGCCGACAGGTAGAACACGTCGGTGACCGCCATCGTGTAGGCCTGCTGGTCGATCAGCCGATTGACCACACCCAGCGCCTGCTCGCCGGTGAACCCGGACGCGCGCAGCTGTTCGAGCGACTGGCCCATGGCGCCCTGGCCGCCGCTGGCCTGTTCGGTCAGGTGCGCGTGGTGCATCACCGCGCGCCGCTCCCACAGCGTGGTGAACGCCGAGGTGCCCATGGCGCCGGCGGTGAATCGCACGAAGGTGCTCAGCCCGCCGGCCGCCGGCAGCCGGCCCATCGGCAGGCGGGCATAGATGATCGCCTGCAGCGGAATGAAGTAGAACGCGGTGGCCACGCCCTGCAGCACCGTGGGCAGCAGGATCGTGCCCACGTCGGCATCCGAGTTGAAGTCCGAACGCAGCCAGAGCACCAGCGCGTAACCGAGGAAGGCCAGCGTGGCCAGCAGCCGCGGGTCGATCCGCCCGATCTGGCGCCCGACCCAGGGCGACAGCATGATGGCGAACACCCCGACCGGCGCCAGCGCCACGCCGGCCCAGATCGCGGTGTAGCCCATGTGCTGCTGCAGCCACAGGGGCAGCAGCACGACGTTGCCGAAGAACAGCCCGTAGGACACCGAAAAGCACACGGTGCCGATCAGGAAATTGCGCTGCCCGAACAGCCGCAGGTCGACGATCGGGTGCGCATCGGTCAGTTCCCAGGCCAGGAACACCAGGAAGCCCACGCCCGCGATCACCGCCAGCGTCACGATCTCGCGGGACTCGAACCAGTCGAGCTCCTTGCCCAGGTCGATCACCAGCTGCAGCGCGCCGATCCACAGCACCAGCAGAGCCAGCCCGATATAGTCGAGCGGCGAGCGGGCGCTGGCCGACTCGCGCCGGCGGTAGACCGACCAGGTCATCGCGGCCGACAGCAGGCCGACCGGAATGTTGATGTAGAAGATCCAGGGCCAGGAGATGTTGTCGGTGATCCAGCCGCCCAGCAGCGGCCCGACCACCGGCGCGACCAGCACCGTCATTCCCCAGGCCGCCATCGCGGTGCCCGCACGCGCGGGCGGATAGCTGGTCAGCAGCAGGGTCTGCGACAGCGGGATCAGCGGACCGGCCGCCAGGCCCTGCAGCACCCGGGCAATGATCAGCGTGTCGAGGGTCGGCGCGACGCCGCACATCCACGAGCACAGCACGAACAGCAGGATGCTCGCGACCATCAGGCGGACCTGCCCGAATCGGCGCGTCAGCCATCCGGTGAGCGGCACCGAGATCGCATTGGCGACCGCGAACGAGGTGATCACCCAGGTGCCCTGCGACGGACTGACACCCATGTCGCCGGCGATCGCCGGCACCGACACATTGGCGATCGACGAGTCCAGCACCGTCATGAACGTGGCCAGCGACACGCCCAGCGTGCCGATGACCAGCGATGCGCCGCGCAGTGGCGCCAGCGCGGTGCCGGGACCAGCCAACTACCGGGTCCCCAGGTTCTCGGCAATGATGCGGCGGACGAGTTCGTCGGAGGCGATCCGCGCCGGATCGGGCGGGACGACGGGCGCCACCGCGGCCGCCGGGGCGTGCTGTGCCGCAGGCAGCAGTGCTCCCTGGCGGTTGGTCACATCGACGGTGACCCGCATCGACAGTCCGACCCGCAGCGGATGGGTGACCACTTCGGCACGCTCCAGCGCGATCCTCACCGGCAGCCGCTGAACGACCTTGATCCAGTTGCCGCTGGCGTTTTGCGCCGGCAGCAAGGCGAAGGCGGCGCCCGTGCCCGCGCCCAGGCCATCGACCTTGCCGTGGTATTCGACCTGCTTGCCGTACAGGTCGGCATGCAGCGTCACCGGCTGCCCGATGCGCAGGTTGGCCAGCTGGCTCTCCTTGAAATTCGCGTCGACCCAGACCTGCTCCAGTGCCACCACCGACATCAGCGGAGCGCCCGCGGCCACGCGCTGGCCGATCTGCACGGCCCGCCGGGCCACCTGGCCGTCGATGGGCGAGATCAGGTGGGCGCGCTGGACCGCCAGCTGCGCCTCGTGCACCCGGGCCGCCGCGCGCTGCACGGTGGGATGGCGCTCGACCGGCGTGCCATCGGTCAGCACCTGATTGGTGACGAGCTGGGCCCGTGCCGCGACGACGCCTGACTGGGCCGCCGCAATCGCCGACTGGGCTGCCTGGACCGCGCTCTGCGCGGCCGCCACCTGACCGCTGAACGACTGTGCCTGCGAACGGGCATGGTCGTACTCCTCGCGCGCAACCGCCCCGCTGGCCAGCAGCGGTTCGCGGCGCGCGGCATCGTCCTGAGCCCGGCGCAGGTCGGCCTGAGCCCGATCCAGCTCGGCACGCGCGCGCTCCAGATCGGCCTTGGCGCGAAGGGCCTCGGCCTCACGGGTCGTGATCTGCGCGGCCAGCGTGGAGTTGCCGGCGTACAGCGTGCGGGCCTCGCGAACGGCCTGGGCGAGCTGCGCCTTCGCCTGGTCCAGGGCAACCAGCGCATCGGCGGGATCCAGGCGCACCAGCAGCTGGCCCGCCTTCACCCGGTCGGTGTCGTCGGCCAGCACCGCGCTGACGGTGCCCGGCAGTTGCGGCGTGATCTGGACGACAGTCGCCTGCACATAGGCGTTGTCGGTGCTTTCGTAGTGACTGAGGACCAGCACGTAGTAGATGCCGTAGGCAAGCGCAGCCAACGAAACAAGCAAAGTAACAGCCAGCATCGCCTTGCGGCGACGCAGGGTGCCGTTGGCGGCGGGCGGATTCGAAGCGTCTGTCATCGGCTTGTCCGGAGTCGGTTTCATGGTGCGGGCGCTTCAGCGGCATACCCGCCGCCCAGCGCCCGGATCAGTGCGAGCTGGGTGTCGATCAGCCGTGCGCTCAGTTCGGCGCCCTGCTGACGCTGGGCCAGCACCCCTGCCTGGGCGGCGAGCACGGCCAGACGATCGCCCAGCCCGCCGCGGTGGCGTTGTTCGGCGAATTCGAGCAGCGAGTCCGCGACGCGAACGGCATTCGCGTGTTCGGCCTGCAGGCGTCCAAGGGCTCGCAAGGACCCGAGCTGATCGGCGACCTCGCGCACGGCATCGACGAGCACCTGGTTATAGGATTCGATCGCGGTGTCGAGTTCGGCCTGGCGCACGCGAAGGTTGGCGCGCAGTCGCCCGCCGTCGAACAGCGGCAGGCGAATCGCCGGGCCGACCGTCGCCTGCAGGCTGCTGGCTCGCAGCAGCCTGTCCAGACCGATGCTCGAGAGTCCGACCAACGCATTGAGGTTGATGTTGGGATAGAACTGGGCGCGCGCCACCGCAACGTCCTGCACCGCGGCTTCGACGCGCCAGCGGGCTGCGACCAGGTCGGCGCGCCGGCCGACCAGATCGGCCGGCACGTCGTCGGGCACCGGCAGCGCGACGCTGGCGGGCAGGCGCGGCGCAAGGTTGGCCAGCGCGGCGGGCGGCTGCGCGCTCAGGGCGGCCAGCGCATTGCGCGACAGCGTGATCGACTCGTCCAGCATGGCCGATTGCATCCGCGCATCGATCACCGCGGCCTGCGCCTGACGTTGCGCCAGCGTGTTCTCGAGACCCGCGCGCACCCGCTGCTCGCGCAGCGCCAGGGTCTGTTCGCGCTGCGCCACCGCGGCACGCAACAGCTCGCCCGCTTCGACCTGGCGGGCCAGCTGCATGTAGGTCCGGGCCACCTGGCTGGCCAGCAGCGCACGAGCCGCCTGCGCCTCGGCCTGCGCCGCACGCTGTGCACCCATCGCGGCCTCGAGCGCCGACTGATTGCGCCCGAAGAAATCGAACTCCCAGGTGGTCGCCGTCTGCAGCGCGCCCAGATTGCGAACCTCGCCCGCCAGATTGACCGGAATCAGGCCATTCTGCGAGAAGCGCTGCCGATTTAGGTCCAGGCCCCCGTTCACCTGCGGCTCGAACGACGCGCGAGCAGCCAGCGTCAGGGCCTGCGCGCGCGCAAGCCTTGCCTGGGCAACCCTCAGTCCCGGCGCCCCGTCGAGCGCGCGCTCGATCAGGCCGCTCAGCCGGGCGTCGCCGAGCCCGAGCCACCAGTCCGGCGCCACCGCCGCGGCCGTCTGCCCGCTGGCTCCGGCATCGGTGGCCACGATCAGCTTGGCCGGCGGCACCGCCGGACCCGTACTCGCGCATCCGCCCGCCAGAGCGAGCAGCGCGACCGGCAGCAGCAGGCGCCAAGCTCGACGCACCGCCGCACCCGGTGACGCCCCGACCGGGTGTACCGCCCCGCCCCGCAGCAATTGGCCACGGCGCAGCGAAAATGCTTGTTCAAGCTTTATTTGCATAGGCAAGTATATGGGCATGCGAGCAAGGGCCAAGTCTGGAATCAGCGCGGTTGCCGGACCGCCGGGGCGTTGGCCAGCATGCGTCGCAACATGTCCTTGAGTGTTTCCCATTCCGGTCGGGTGAAGCCCGCGAGATATCCGTTCAGGACATCGGCAATCGCCGGCGGCACCTTGTCGGCGGCCAGTTCCCCTTCGGCGGTCAGCTCGATGTTCACGACCCGTCGGTCTTCGGTCGAACGGACCCGCCGGCAAAGACCCTTGGCCTCGAGCCGATCGAGCATGCGCGTCATCGAGCCGGCGTCGGCCTGGCACTCGCGCGCCAGTTCGGCCACGGTGACCGCGGCGCCCAGGCGCAGCTTGAACAGCGGCACCCACTGCGCATTCGTCAGGCCATGCGGCTCGAGCCGGGTATCGGTGGCTTGCGCCATGCCGGTCAGCACGCGACGCATCAGGTAGCCGACGCTTTCGTCGGCCGAATAGCGATCGGCGCGATAGAAGCGCGCAGGCCGGCGGGCTCCAGGCACCGCGGCGGCCTCGTCCTCAGGGCTTGAGGTAGGCAAAGCCGTCTCGCGTCTGGAGCCGAGCGACACGCACCACGCCCGACGGCGTGAACGTGGCCTCGAGAATGAACCGTTCTTTGCTCAGATCGCGATTCTTCAGGGTGATCTCGCAGACCTCGAAGCCCACCCCGCGCGCCTTCAGCGCGGCGACCAGCGGCGCATACTCGGCGTTGCTCCGGGTGTCGCGCGCGCCCTCCATCAGCAGGTCGACGCCATTGGCATGCGTCACCACGACGATCTTGGTGTCGGGCGCGACGTCGAGATGATTGCGGATGTTGCGCAAGCCCTTGATGCCCTGGGACTGGGCATCGTCGATGTGATAAACAGCCCTTTCCTGCCCAGGGGGCTGCGCAGTCGGCTGCCCCTGTGCCTGCGCAGATCCGCAGGCGACGGAAAGCGCAGCAGCCGCCAGCAGGCGTTGGATCAGGTGCATCGTCGGCATGAGCGGGACGCCTTTTATCGAATGGGTCGGTGGTGTGTGACTCGAGCGGACGGCGCCCCGGTCAATCGCCGGCTCGGATGCCGTATTCCTTGACCACGGACGCCCAGCGCGCCATCTGGGGATCGAGAAAGCGGCTGAATTCTTCGGGCGACGAGGCCACGATATTCATGCCCTGGGCCGCCAGGCGATCGCGGATCTGCGGTTCGCGCAGCAGTCGCTGAACCTCGGCGTTCATGCGCTGGATGATCGGGGCCGGTGTGCGCGCGGGCGCCAGCAGGCCCCACCAGGCCAGGGCCTCGAAGCCTGGCAGGCCTTGTTCGGCGACCGTGGGCACGTCGGGCAGCGCTGGATCGCGACTGGCGGAGGTCACCGCCAGCGGCACCAGCACGCCGCTGCGGATGTGCGGCGAGAACAGGGCCGTCGTGGCGATCGCGACCGGCACGTGACCTGCAATCGCGTCCTGCACCAGCGGTCCACCGCCCTTGTAGGGCACATGGGTGGCCGCGAACTTGCCCTGGCTGCCCATCTGCGTCATGGCCAGATGCGCCAGGCTGCCGGTGCCGATCGTGCCGTAGGAGATGCCGCCGGCGCGCTGCCGGGCCGCCGCCATCAGCGCCCCGAACGACCGGTAGGGTTGCGACGAATGGGCCGCCACGACCATCGCGCCGGTGGCGATCAGGGTCACCGGCGCCAGGTCGGCGCGGGTGTCGAAGGGAAGATTGGGCAGCAGGCTGGGATTGACCGCGTGGGTGTCGAACACCAGCACGAAGGTGTAGCCATCGGGCGCCGACTTGGCGACGACTCCGGTGCCGATCGAACCGCCGCCGCCGGCGCGGTTCTCGACGATCACCGGCTGCCCCAGCGCACGCGACAGGGGCGGCGCGAACAGCCGCGCCAGCAGGTCGGTGGTGCCCCCGGGCGGGAACGGCGAGACGATCTTGATGGTGCGGCTGGGCCATTCGTCGGACTGAGCCTGGGCCGCAGCGGTGAACAGCGGAAACAGCAGCAGGAGCACCCAACGGCGCCAGACGCTTCGATGATTCATCAGTCTCTCTCCACAAACACGGCCGCAAGGTCATACCCTGCCGGTCTCGCCCACATCTTACTTCACGGTCCGGCGCCCGGCTTGGGCCGATCAGGCGGACTGTTCCGGTCGGGATCCCAGCCAACTGTGCCTGCACAGACGCGTGCCGGCAGGGCAGAATCTGGCACCTTTCCCTGGAGTTGCGCGCATGTCGCCCGATCGCCGTTTCATGCAGGTCGATGTCTTCACCGAGCGCGCCCTGCTGGGCAATCCGCTGGCCGTGGTGCTGGACGCGCACGGTCTGTCCGATCGGCAGATGCAGTCTTTCGCGAGCTGGACCAACCTCAGCGAAACCACCTTCCTGCTGCCGCCCACCGTGCCGGGCGCCGACTACCGGGTGCGGATCTTCACGCCGGGCGGCGAGCTGCCGTTCGCGGGCCACCCGACGCTGGGCAGCTGCCACGTCTGGCTGGCCGCCGGCGGGCACCCCGCGTCGGGCCAGATCGTGGTCCAGCAGTGCGCGGCCGGACTGATTCGGATCCGGCGCGAGGGCGACGATCTGGCCTTCGAAGCCCCGGCCTTGCGCACCAGCGACCCGACCCCCGCCGAGCGGCTGGCCGCCGCCGCGGCCCTGGGCCTCGCCCCAAGTGCCATCCTGGCGGCGCAGTGGCTGGACAACGGGCCGAGCTGGCTGGCCCTGCGCCTGGCCGATGCCGCAGCCGTGCTGGCGATCGAACCCGACCACCAGGCGGTGCGGGCGCTCGGCAAGATCGGCGTTGTCGGGCCCTGGGCGCCGGGCAGCCACGAGGCGCAGTTCGAAGTGCGCGCCTTCGCCGCCCCGGTGGGCGTCCCCGAGGACCCGGTCACCGGCAGTCTGAACGCGAGCCTGGCGCACTGGCTGATGCAGACCGGGATCGCGCCCGAGCGGTATCTCGCGTCCCAGGGCACCCGACTGGGACGCCAGGGACGGGTGCGGATCTGGCGCGAGGGCGGCGCGATCTGGGTTGGCGGGCGGGTGGCCGCGTGCATCAGCGGCACCGTTCGGCTCGCCAGCACGCCCGCATCCTGAACGAACCCGGAGCCCCCGATGAGCCTGATGCCCGCCCCGTCACTCGAACACGTCACCGATCTCACGGTCTTCGTTGCCGCGCCGATCGAAGTCGGCCAGACCGGCTCCGGGCAGCGCCGCCTGATCCCGATCACCGGCGGCAACGCACGCGGTCCCGGCCTGAACGGCACGGTGCTGGCCGGTGGCGCCGACTTCCAGCTGGTGCGCCCGGACCACGTCGCCGAACTCGATGCCCGCTATGTCATCCAGGCCGACGACGGCACCTGCCTGTTCGTGATGAACCGCGCGCTGCGCCGCGCCAGCGCGGAACTGACCGCGCGCCTGGTGCGCGGCGAGGCGGTAGACCCCTCGCTGGTGTACTTCCGCTGCACGCCGTCGTTCGAGGCCCCGGCGGGACCCATCGCTGGCTGGCCGAGAACCTGTTCGTCGGGGTGGGGGCCCGCCGCCCCGACCGGGTGGAGATGTCGATCTTCCGGATCGCCTGAGCGAGGCGACTGCCGCGTCAGTCGCCCGACGGTCCGGCGCCGAACTCCTGGCTGCAGAAGGCGCCGCCCTGGTACCGGTCGCCCACGGCATCGGGCGCTTCGACCCGCGCCAGCACCGCCGCGGCGAAGTCTTCCGATCGCGCCTGCGGCCGATAGCCGAGGTCGCGGGCCCGCTGGTTGTCCCACCAGCCGCGCGCATTGTCCGATGCGCCATAGAGCACTTCGTAGCGGATGTCCGGATGCTCCAGCCCGATGCGCACCAGCTGCATCAGATCGGCCGGGTGCAGCCAGATCGCCAGGCGCCGCCGGTCGATCGGCGCATCGCCGACGTTGCCGATCCGCAGGCACGTCACCCTCAGCCCGAACTTGTCCGCGTACAGCGCGCCCAGTGCCTCGCCGAAAGCCTTGGTCACCCCGTAGCGGCTGTCGGGACGCACCGGCACCGCGGGCCCGATGGTCTGCTCGCGCGGGTAGAAGCCCACCGCATGATTGGACGAGGCGAACACGACCCGTTTGACGCCGGCCGCCCGCGCCGCCTCGAACAGGTTGTAGCAACCCTCGATGTTCGATTTCAGCAGCACCGGCCAGGGTCCTTCCACCGAAAAGCCACCCAGGTGCACGATGCCATCGATGCCTTCGACCGCGCGCGCCACGGCCACGGGATCGGACAGCTCGGCGGCCACGAACGATTCGCCCGGGTGCAGGTCAGGCAGCGGATCGCGGTCCGACACGCGGATCTCGCCATAGGCCTGGCGCAGCATCGGACGCAGTCGGCGACCGACGTCGCCGCCGGCACCGGTCAACAGGATCTTCATCGGATCACCTCAAGGATCGCGGCGCTGCCGCCAATGAAAACGCCGCCGCACGGCATGCGTGCGGCGGCGCAGGTTAGGACCATGGCGACGGCTTCAGACCATCGCCATGGCGTGCATCAGCGGCCGTAGACCTTGCCGAACAACACCCAGCCCTTGCCGTCCCACTTCTGCAGCTGCTGGCGCTCGATCGGGAAGAAGTCGTCCGGACCGGTCTTGACGTTCACGCCAGGCAGCAGCATCGGCAGCGTGATGTCCAGGTTCGCGGCAACCTTCATGATGTTGTCGCGCGTGAGGTTGTCGCCCGCCCGCTTGAGCACCTCGACCAGACCCATGGCCGCGGTGTACCCGTAGACATTGTTGGAGTCCTTCAGGTCGCCCTGCGGGTAGTACTTCTGCATCCACTCGAGCCAGTCCTTGTACTCCTTGCTCGACTGCCACTGGGTGTCGGTCGGGTCCTTCAGGTAGAACGCGGTCATCACGTCGACCGCATTAGCCGCGCCTGCCGGAATGATGACCGAGGCCACCGACGACGACACGCCGTTCAGGTAGTGCGTGGGCTTCCAGCCGATCTCGGCGGCCTTCTTGATCGCCTGCGCGGCGAACTTCGGGATCGTGATGTTGAAGAAGGTATCGGCGCCCGAGGCCTTCAGCGACACCATCTGGCTGTCGATCGTGGGATCGGTCGCCTCGTAGCTCAGCTTGGTGATGATCATCGTCTTGGCCTTGTCGCCAAGTCCGTCTTCGAAGCCCTTCAGGTAGTCCTTGCCGTAGTCGTCGTTCTGATAAAGGATGCCGATCTTGGCGTTGGGCTTGGTGTCCAGGATGTGCTGGGCAAAGATGCGGGCCTCGGACTGGTAGCTGGGCTGCCATCCCATCGTGTACGGGAAGTTCTTGGGGTCGCCCCACTTGGTGGCGCCGGTGGCGTTGAACAGCTGCGGCACCTTCTTCTGATTCATGTACTTGTGAATCGACGAGTTCGGCGGCGTGCCCAGCACGTTGAAGATGAACAGCACTTCGTCCTGCTCGACCAGCTTGCGCGCCATCTCGACCGTCTTGGCCGGGTTGTAGCCGTCGTCGTACGAGACCCAGGTCAGCTTGCGGCCGTTGATGCCGCCTTCGGCGTTGACCTTGGCGAAGTAGGCGCCGATCGCCTTGCCGATCGTGCCGTACGACGATGCCGGCCCGGAGTACGGGCTGATCCCGCCGATCTTGATTTCCTTGTCGGTCGCGCCGGCATCGTATTTTTTCTGCGCCCACGTGGGCGCGCTCGCCACAGCTGCGGCCGCCACGACCAGCCAGCCAGCCATCAATCGCCTGTTCATCCGGAATTCTCCTCGCGTATAAAAACGGTGCGGCCAGGCGCCTGGCGCCCCGCCAACCGGGCGAGGCTGCACACTGAATCGCATCAGAGGCCGCAGACCCGGGCGGCGCTCCGGTCGCCCGCCCAGGCGGCGCAGCCGCGTCCGATCAGCGGCCGTAGACCTTGCCGAAGCGGTCCCAGCTCTTGCCGTTGAACCTGATCAGCTGCTCGCGCTCGATCGGGAAGAAGTCGTCCGGTCCCGTTTTGACATTGATGCCGGGCAGCAGCATCGGGAGTTCGAACTCCAGATTGGCGGCCTGCTTCATGATGTTGGCGCGCGTCAGGTCATTGCCCGCCTGCTGGAGCACTTTCACGACGCCCTGGGCCACGTTGTAGCCGAACACGTTGGACGCATCCTTCAAGTCACCCGATTTGTAGAAACCCCGCATGAACACCAGCCAGTCGAGGTAGGCCTTGTCGTTCACCCACTGCGGATCGGTCGGGTCTTTCAGGTACTGCGTGCTGATCACGCCGACCGCGTTGTCCAGACCCGCCGGCACCAGCACCGAGCCCACCGAGGCCGACACGTTGTTCAGGTAATGCACCGGCTTCCAGCCGATCTCGGCCGCCTTCTTGATCGCCTGCGCCGCGAACTTCGGCGTGGTGATGTTGAAGAACACGTCGGCGCCCGAGGCCTTCATCGTCACCATCTGGCTGTCGATGGTGGGATCGGTCACCTCGTAGCTCAGCTTGCTGACGATCATGGTCTTGGCCTTGTCGCCCAGCGCGTCTTCGAAGCCCTTCAGGTAGTCCTTGCCGTAGTCGTCGTTCTGGTAGATGACCGCGATCTTGGCGTTGGGCTTGGTTTCCAGGATGTGCGCCGCGTAGATCTTGGACTCCGCCTGGTAGTTGGGCTGCCAGCCCATGGTCCAGGGAAAGTTCTTCGGGTCGCCCCACTTGGTCGCCCCGGTCGCCACGAACAGCTGCGGCACCTTCTTCTGGTTCATGTAGCGATGGATGGCCGAATTGGGCGGCGTGCCCAGCGTATTGAAGAGGAACAGCACCTCTTCTTCCTCGACCAGCTTGCGGGCCTGCTCGACCGTCTTGGCCGGGTTGTAGCCGTCATCCAGCGTGATGAACTTGATCTTGCGGCCGTTGATGCCGCCTTCGGCGTTCACCTTGTCGAAGTAGGCGCCGATCACCTTGCCGATCGTGCCGTAGGCGGAAGCCGGGCCCGAATACGGCATGATGTTGCCGATCTTGATTTCCTTGTCGTTCGCCCCGGTGTCGTATTTTTTCTGGGCGATGGCAGTGCCGCTGATCAAGGCTGCAGCAATTCCGGCAACGCCGGCTCCGAACAGTCTGCGATCCATGTCTGTCTCCTCTTGTATGACAGGTTTCGGATGAAACGTGCGTCCGACTAAAACGCGGACGCCCGATTCAACGTTGACCGCCCGACGCAGCCGCCTTCGATGCGGACGGCTTGCGAATGGCATGGTAGAACTTCATCAGCATGCCCATGACACCCGTCGGCATCAGGTACATGAAGACGATCAGGAAGACGCCGTAGATCGCCCACGGCGCGGACTTCGAGATTTCGTCGGCGATATTCGGCACGAACTGAATGAAGATCGCCCCGAAGATCGCGCCCGGAATCGACGCCAGCCCGCCGATCACCACGCCCACCAGGAAGGTGATGGACAAGAAGACGGTGAAGCTGTCGGGCGCCACGAAGGCCACCACGATCGCGCCGATCGCGCCGGCCACGCCGGTGAAGGCCGCCGACACGCCGAACGTGATCGACTTGAACACCGGCAGGTTGATGCCCATGGCAGCTGCGGCGATCGGATGGTCGCGAATGGCGACCAGGGCCCGGCCGACCCGGCCGCGCAGCAGGTTCCAGGCGATCAAGAACATGATCAGCGCCACGAACAGCGAGAAGAAGTACAGCCAGCGGTCGGCGTTCAGGGGCTGGTCGAACAGCGAGAACGTGAACGGCGGCTCGGGTTTGGCCAGCACGATGCCCTGCACTCCGCCGGTCCACCCTTCGATCTTCTTGTACTTGAGCAGCTGCGGCACCGCGAGCGCCAGCGCAAACGTGGCCAGCGCGAGAAAGTGCCCCTCGAGCCTGAGCGCCGGGAAGCCCATCAGGAACCCGAACACGAAGCAGACGATGGCCGCCAGCGGCAGCGTCGCCCAGTACGGCATGCCCGCCTGGTCCATCAGGATGGCGGTCACATAGGCCCCGATGGCGTAGAACGCCCCGTGTCCCAGTGAAAACTGGCCGTTGAACCCGGTGAGGATATTCAGTCCCAGCACGGCGATCGAATAGAC